>JAFQGF010000029.1 GCA_017415555.1 Akkermansia sp. | reverse complement strand
TGTCAGGGTATCTGACGAGGAGAGATAAAGAGTTGCGGCAGGAATCTTAGTTCCAGGACCAATCACACGCCGAGAAACCGCCGTATGCCATAAAAGGCACGTACGGTGGTGTGTGAGGGGGCGAAAGCCCCCTACACGATTCTTGCCTGCAAGAGAGATGGAAGCAGGGACGGGCTCATGGCCATCCTTCCCACCAGCCTGCCGGGCCTGGGAATTGGGCTCCCACGGGAAACAATATTCTGCAAATGTTGCGATAGGGCAGCGGTGTTCTTACGCAGGCAGATGAATACGGAATACGGTACGCTTACCGGGCCGGCTTTCTGCGCAAATGCTGCCTCCGTGTGCTTCCACCGCATTCTTCACGATGGCCAGCCCCAAGCCCGTGCCTTTGACTTTGCCGGAGGCGTCGGCGCGATAGAAACGGTTGAAAATATAAGGGAGTGCTTCCTCTGAAATCCCAATGCCATTGTCCTCCACCTGGATGGTGCATGAAGCATCGGCTTCCCTGGTAGCCTTTACGTTTACTTGCAAGCCGGGTGAAGGATTGTTTTTCAGGGAGTTTTCAATCAGATTGAAGATTACCTGAGACCAATAAAAACTATCACCGGTCATCATAAAAGGTTGAGACTGGATATCCATTTTCACCGTTGCCTTTTGTTCATCAATCATGGGTTGCAAGCGCAATTGCACATCTTCTGCCAGTCGGTTCAAATCAAAGTCTTCACGATTCAGATAACCGGAATCCGGAGAATCGACACGTGCAAGCATCAGCATATCTGAAATCAGGCGGGTCATGCGGTCGGCATGGCGCTTCATAATCCCCAGCGAGCGTTGGCGTATGGCGGCATCCTCCGCAACCTCCGGCTCATCTATCAGCGCATCCAGATACCCCATAATCAGCGTCAAGGGAGTTCGCAGCTCGTGGGAGGCATTTGCCACAAAATCGCGGCGAATCACCTGGGTGCGATGTTCTTCGGTTACATCCAGAAACACAATGCCGAAGTGGCGTTTGCGGTTATCCAAAAGAGTAGCCTTGGCTCTGTATATTCTATGATTTTCCCCCTCTCCTGCAGTAACTACGGCGTGGATGGACTCCGTACTGGCGCAGACTTGCTGAAAGAAGGCTCTTAAATCGCACTCCGGCATCACGCGCAACAAGTTAACCTGAAGCGCAGACTCCAAGCCCACAAGCTCCATGGCTTTCTTATTTGCCATTTCTACGCGACCGGATGGTCGCAGGAGTATAAAGGGCACCCCAAGAGCTTCCAGAAACAGCTCCTGGTCATGGCGCACGTGATTTTCCAAATCGCGCAACATTAAGCGCAGGTATTTTGACTCTTGCTGTACGGAAAGAGTCCGGTAGCGAGTGACTCTTATCTTGGCACTCAATAATATAAACGGTAAGGCAAAAGCCAGCAAAACAAGACCCAACACAACATCCCAACTTACCATGCGAATATTCTAGCAGTTTTTTATATGGCTGCAAGGTAAAATGCCGGAAACAGGAATTTTGTTGTGTGACAATTTCGCCACATAACATGTGGCTGAGTAATCACACAGTAAAGCGTGCGCCAGGCGGGTGCAATGTGATAGAATAGCAGCGCATGAATGAAATATATATCGCAATATTGGGCATCCTGCTCTTGCTGGCGGTGTTTGACTTGGTGGTCGGCGTGTCGAACGACGCTGCCAACTTTCTAAACTCTGCCGTTGGCTGTAATGCTGCACGCCGCAGCATGGTACTGGGGGTTGCAGCAGTCGGTATCGTACTGGGAGCCTCGCTCTCCGGCGGCATGATGGAAATTGCTCGCAGTGGCGTATTTGTCCCGTCACAGTTCAGTTTTCACGGGGTGATGATACTCTTCCTCGCAGTGATGCTGACGGATGTGATTCTGTTGGATTTATTCAATACATTTGGCTTACCCACATCCACCACGGTATCTCTGGTGTTTGAGTTATTGGGTGCAGCTGTCGCCGTTGCTCTGTTTACAATCTGTGAAGGCGGTGAAAATGTTGCCCAAAACCTGGGGGCATATATTAACAGCTATAAATCACTTACCATCATCTCGGGCATCTTCTGCTCAGTTGCCGTAGCGTTCACTTGCGGCTGTGTGGTGATGTGGTTCTCGCGCCTGCTGTTCAGCTTCCGTTATCAGCGCGCGTACAAGTACATCGGCGCCCTGTGGTGCGCTGCATCGCTCACCGCCATCAGCTATTTTGCCGTATTCAAAGGTCTGAAGCACAGCTCGGTCGTTACTCCGGAAATGCTGGCCTGGCTCAACAGCAACATCTGTTACGTTGTGCTGGCAACACTGGGGGTATGGTTCGTGATATCTTTCATCCTCCAGTACCTCTTGCATGTCAACACGCTGCGCTTTACGGTGCTGGCTGGTACCTGTGCGCTGGCTCTGGCTTTCGCCGGTAACGACCTGGTGAACTTCATAGGTGTATTCATGGCTGCGGAGTCCTCTTACCACATTGCCAGTGCACATGTGGCGGCAGGGGGCACCCTGGACACTCTTCGCATGGGCTCTCTGTCCGCCCCGGTACAGGCCAATATCTGGTACCTGCTGGCAGCAGGCGGTGTCATGGTTCTTGCGCTCATTTTCTCCAAAAAAGCTCGCACTGTGACCGAGACGGAGGTAAAGCTGGCTGGCAGCAATGGTGTAAGCAAAGAGCGTTTCGGCTCCTGCCTGCCCGCACGTGCGGCCGTGCGCTGGACTCTGAACGTATCCCGCTTTATTACTCGCATCACTCCGGCACCGATTGCCCGTTTTGTCGGCAAGCGCTTTGAAGCACTCGAACTCAGTGAGGATGATGGTACTGCGTTCGATATGGTTCGTGCCTCGGTGAATCTCACCATATCTGCACTACTTATCTCACTGGCTACCTCGTTAAAATTACCGCTTTCGACTACTTACGTCACATTTATGGTGGCAATGGGCAGCTCCCTGGCAGATCGTGCCTGGGGTCGAGATAGTGCCGTGTACCGCATTACCGGTGTCATGGTAGTAATTGGAGGCTGGTTTACCACCGGTTTGCTGGCATTCTTGGCGGCCGGCATTACAGCATCCGTCATGATGTTTGGCGGTATGTGGGGTATCGTTCTTATGCTTCTGGTTGCCGGCTGCATCCTGGTCAAATCCGCCTACATACACCGCCGCAAAAATGCAGACACCTTGCCGGAGCTCGACCTGAACTCCGCAGAAACTATGCGTGAATTGGGAGAGAATTCTGCTGATAGGCTGGGATGCGCCTATGGCATCTACCGCGCTGCTGTCAAGGCTTTGCTTGAAGAGGATTACTCTGCCCTGAAGCGTTTGCGAAAAAAAGCGCGTGAGCTAAACCGCACGCTGCAGGCCATTAAGGAGGACCAGATACTACCCTGCCTGCAAACTCTGCCCGCACGCTTGTACGACAAGGGACAACTTGCTCTGCGATTGCATGAGAATAGTATAAATGTGTCAGAATGCTTGCTCACTATAGTCAAAAACTGCTACAAGCACATCGCCAACAATCATGTAGGCCTCACTCTTGAGCAGGGGCGCGACCTCCTTTCCATGAGCAATCGCATTTCTGCCTGCTTCCCCGGCCTTTCTATCAAGTTGCAGAGTGAAGGCGGTTCCGGTATTGAGGAGATGATGGCGCAGTCCGGTGACCTAAAGAGCGAATTTGCTCAGTGCATCCGTGCACACCTTATCCGCGCTGAGGAAGACGAGATGGACATGCGCAATGGTATCCTGTATCTGAACCTGCTCAACGAAACCCGTGCCATGGTGCGCCATTCCTTCCTACTGTTGCAGGATCAATCGGAGCTCTTCCGCTTGCACACATAAAGAGCAGGTATGCCCCCGTAAAAAGCAGCCCCGGCGGTACTTCCGTCCGGGGCTGCTTTTTTGCGGACAATTGTCATCACCGTTGGAGTATCGCATTCGAAATGCGGTATATCCGAATCTGTTTATAATGCAATAGTTTACATGAAAATAAACATGGATTCTTATATCTTTTTCTATAAAATAATTAACATTAAACGCAGAAAGTCAGCATTAACCTTGACAATCGCATTTCGAATGAGATATACTCTGCCCGTCCGAGTATGCAGGCAAGAGTTGAGAAAGAACGGAATTACGGTATAGATTTGTTACGAATCATCGCCATGTTTATGGTGTGTATGATTCATGTGAATTTGTTTACCGTTGCGCTCGATGCGTCGTTAGTCGGTACCGGGAAAGAATATTTTTATCATGTCGGAGTATGGACAGAAAGTGTGGGGTATATAGGAGTAAATTTGTACGCACTGATAACCGGTTATGTATGTTTAAATAGTACGTGGCGTTTATCTCGTTACATTGAATTGTGGGCGCAGGTTGCTTATTATAGTATTGGTTTGTTGATACTGGGATTGCTTCTTTCATATTTTGACATTTTATCCTGGAATGTGGGTTGGAAATATGTGCTCAAAATTCTCATAAGGTTGCCTTTAGGTAGTACATACTGGTATTTTGCTGCATACTCAGCGTTGTTTCTGATAATGCCTTTTATGAATAGGGTGTTACAGAATCTGGGAAAACGGGAATATATTTTATTGCTCGCAGGATTACTGTTGTTAATACCTTGTGCAAATGTAGTGAGTTCATCTGTTTTGTACGGTTCCGGTTATAATGTTGTTTGGTTGGCCGTGTTGTACATTGCCGGCGGGTATTTTAAGCGTTTTGCGCCGTATGCAAATCCTGTACTTGTCGGCGGGCTGGCTCTTCTCTGTACATTTCAGCCTCTTTTGTGCCGAATGTTGCATGTGCCTGATTATCTGTCGTACTGTTCGCCCGTTATGGTACTTTATTCCTGTTGTTTATTTATGTTACTGTACAGGGTGCGTATTAAGAAATATATTGTTTGTAAAAGCATTACTCAGTTGGGGGCGTTGTCTTTCGGGGTATATCTCATTCACGTTCATCCATGGAGCTGGAAGATGCTCAACACGTATGTACCTCTGTTAAATGAATATCTGGATTATCCTTGGTGGTTTAGTGTACTTGGTGGTGGTGTTCTGTATGTGTTTTGCTCATTGCTTGACTGGGTTCGCAACATGTTGTTTGGCTTGTGCCGGGTGAAACGCATGTCTGAATTAGTGGCCGATGTGATACAAAAAGCAGTTGAACATTTGTTGCGTCGGTTTGTTCCGGAAAAATGAATGTGAACTTTTACATGGCGGAATACACGCCTCGGACGGTAGAAAGACGATTTGAGACATCTGCCCGGTTAAACTCAATTTGCATAAAAACAGGCACCAATCGTGGGGGATTGGTGCCTGTGTAGAAATGATTTGGTGGAGGGTTATGCCGGGCTGTCGTCGGAAGCTTCCCCTTGTGCATTAAGCATAGCTGCTGCCATACTGTTGCCGCTGCGGGCCGCAATGCGGAGGGCGGTGAGGGCCTTCTCTGTGTCCTTGGGCAGGATGGTACCCTGGATGAGGCACATGGCCAGAACGAAGAGCGCCACATGGTCCCCGCTCTGGGCGGCGGCTTCCAGGTTGGCGACATCTTCACGGGATTTCACCTGGGCGAAGTAGACTCGGGCAAGCTGGTTCTGAGCCTCGGCATGGCCGGCAAAGGCAGCTTGGCGCAGGTGTTCTGCGCCTTCCGCTGCGTTGCCGGCCTTAAAGGCGAGGGCTGCCTGTTGGTATTCGTGTTCAGCGTCCATCACTTTTGCGGAGCTGAAAATTCGACCTTAAGGCTGTGCACCTTGCCATGGAAGCTCTCGCCCACGGTCTGCAGAGGCAGAATGAAGGTGGAGCGCAGACCCTTGGTGCGAAGCTTCCAGCCGTCCTCGCGGTCGCGGAAGTTCATGAGGGTGAGGGTGCCGATTTGCTGACCATCTACCAGCAGCTGCGTGTTCTGCGGCTTGCCGATAAGCTCCAGCTTTACCTTCTTGCCCACAGGCAGCTTGCCACCGAAGGAGAACTCCATCATATCGTTGCGGCGGAAGCCCACGGTGCCATCCTTCATCACCGCTATGAGCTTGCCCTCAGGCCCGCTGAGCAGCACTTGCTCGGTGCCTTCGGGGGTAGCCGTCAACTCTACTTCGGCCGTGAGGTGGTAGTTCGGACCAGCTGCTTTCTCGTTGAGCTGCAGGGGCAGGGTGGTGGGAGTTACCAGCACGGGAGCATCACCGGCGCGGACATAGAGCGGATTGAGGCCGGGAGCCTCGCCTATCTTGTCGGCCAGGGCTCGGTGCTGCTCGTAGGTGCCGGGGTTCTTCTCTGTGCCCCACATGCGTTGGCTGAGCACATCTGTCGAGGTTCGGAAGATATCCCAGATATCGTACATGCCGTAACCGGAGTGCTTGAGGTCAATCATGTCGTTCCAGATGGCGAAGGTAGAGCCGATGAGGTTGGGGTGCCCTGCGGGTATGTGGTAGTTACCCACATAGTTGGGGCGCCAGCTGTTGTACTGGAACGGGTTGTTGAGTGTGGGCCAATAGTATCCGGCGAAGGGGACGATATAGAGGTGGTTATCATTGGTGTTGATGAGTTTGTAGCCGGCGTTCATGGCCTCGATGGGGTTCTGCCAGTGGCTGCTCCACAGGTTCATTTCCACGCCTTCGGCTTCCACGGGAGTCTTGCCGGGTTTGTGGGTCAGGCTGCCCCAGATACGCGGGGTAAAGCCGCGGCTCTTTACATACTTGAGCAGGCCGTCAGAGTATTTGCGGTAGGCCTCGGCATCGCCGTAGAACTCATCCGCGCCCACATGGATGACGCAGCCCTCCAGTGCTGCCTTGCCGGTTTCGGCATCGGGCAGCAGGTATTCATCCAGCACCTCGGCCACAAACTTAAGAGTTTCGGGGTTACCGGCATCGATGTGGTCGGAGCGGCGGCCGGGGTTGCCCATGGGACCTTGGTAGATGAGGTCGGGGCGAACCTTGGTGAAGGAAAGGGCGTGGCTGGGGGTATCGAACTCGGGCACGATGTTCACGCCGCGCAGCTTGGCGTAGTCGATAAGCTCACGGAACTCTTTTTTGGTGAAGAATACATCCTGAGCTGTGAGCGGCTGGCCGTTCTTGCCCACCATCTTGCTTTCCAGGCGGAAGGCGGTGTAGGCCTCCTTGAGCGGGTCGTGGCCGTCTTTCACATACTCTTCCAGGAAGATGTAGTTGTTGTTGATGACGAGATGCAGGTCATTCATCTTGTACCAGGCCATGGTGTCGATAACTTTGCGAAGGTCATCGAGCGTGTAGGGCGTGCGTGCAATGTCGAAGAGCACACCGCGCACCTGGTAGCGCGGCACGTCGTAAGCCTCGCCGCAGGGTACGCTGCCTCCGGTTTGCTTGAGAATCTGCAGCAGGGAGCGCGACCCCCACATCTTCCCCTTGGGGGTGGAAGCCATGATTTTTACCTGTTTGTCCGTGACGCTTATGCGGTAGGCTTCTTCTTGCAAAGCTGCGCTGATGGTGGCGAAACTGAAACTGTTTGTGTAAGCTTCTATGGTGTGGAGGACGATGTCTGCCTCGCTGGCAGCATTCACTACCTGTACTTCACGTCCGGTGACGGCCTTGAGGTCGGCTATCAGCATATCGCAGAAGTCCTTTGTGGAGTCGCAGTAGAGTTTAACGGTGTCGCCGAGGCGGAACTCGCCCGCGCCGCCTTTCCACTGCAGCATGGAGGGAATTGTCTGCGGCTTGGCATTGCCCTGCGAGCTGAAAGCCCCTTTCACGATAACCTCATAATCCTTACTGAAGGCCTCCTTGCCATCCTTCGTTACTTTGTAGTTGACCTTGACCGGTGTGTCGCACAAGGCAAATCCAACATTGCCTTGTGGGCCGATAATCTGCTCGTAGTCTGCACCGAGGAATTCAATTTGTGCGCCATCAACGGCAGGAAGCGGCAGCTTTTTGCCAAACCTGATGGTGGCAGGAACGCTGAGACTGTCAGCTATCTGTTTGGCGTCCTGAGCGGAGAGAGTGGTAACAGTCATGGCTGCTAACATCGTGAGTATGGTTTTTGTCGTCATGATTATATTAAGATTAAGACAGAGTTAGTATGGTATTCGTTCAAAAAAATATCAGTTTCGGGAGAGTTCAATCCACGGCAGTCGGTATGCCGCCGGGGCGCATACTAGCTGCGTGTTGAGTTGCAGTTCGTTGAGGGCCTGTTGCATGGCTTTGTGCGCCTTATCCGGTGTGTTGCAGTCCTGGCTGATGTGGGCAAGCACAATATGCTGCAAGCCCGGGTGGGCAATCTGCCGCACAAACTCGCAGGCTTGCTCGTTGGAGAGGTGCCCCCAGTTACTCTCAATGCGCTCGATGAGAGCCATGGGGCGCCCGGAGTTGTAAAGCATGTCGTTGTCGTAGTTGGATTCCAGGTAAAGTCCATCCACGCCGGAGAGCAAGGTATCCATGCCGCGCATGATGCGCCCGGTGTCCGTAATGTAGCCGAGCCTGACGCCCTCACATTCGAAGAGGTAGCCCACGGGATCAGTGGCATCGTGGCTCACGGCAAAGGGGGTTATGGTGAACGCACCTATTTTCACCGGACTGCCCGGCTCTATGTAGGTAAAGCAGGTGGAGGGGGCTGCCATTCCCCGCAAATCCTGCCCCAGGTAGCGGGTGCAGTATACGCGCAGGCTGTCTTTCTTGGAGAGGATGCCGAGGCCGCAGGTGTGGTCTGTGTGCTCGTGGGTAAAAAGAACGCCGGCCAGATCGCGCACGCTCAGCCCGCATTCCGTCAGGCCCTTGCGGATGCGTGTGGCGCTGATGCCTGTATCCACCAGCAAATGCGTGCCACCGCCGGAAATGACGGTCGCATTGCCTTTGCTGCTGCTGGCGAGTGGGGAAAAGCGAATCATCACTCAGCCTTGGCCGGTTCCACTGTGTTGCCCGGCATCTGGTCGAGCACGAACTCAGGTGCCACATCCTTCTGGGTGAGCTTGTCGAGCGGTATGCCCTTGTAGCAACCGGTCTGAGCCTGCAGGAAGGAAGTCACGTCCGCCACTAGCTCATCTGTGGGAGCCTTGCGTGTCTGTGTCTCAAACATGATTCGCACGGCCTCTTCCAGATTATTGACGGTGCCGGTGTGGAAGTAGGGAGCCGTGAGAGCCACGTTGCGCAGATTCGGCACGCGGAACATGTCCTTGTGCTCCTCTTTTTTGGTGAAATCATTCAGGCCGAAAGCGCCCTCCTGATAGCCCTTGGCATGGGCGCGGAGCGGGGAGTGCGTGTTGATGTATTCGAAGCTCTGGCCTCCCAGCGTTGGGCCGGCGTGGCAGGTGGCGCAGCCATAGGTCAGGAAGGCCTCCATGCCGGCTTTCTGTTGCTCGGTCATGGCCTTGTCATCTCCGCCCAGGTAGCGGTCGAAGGCGCTGTCCGGAGTGACCAGTGTGCGTTCGAAAGCGGCAATCGCGTCCGTAATCGTTTCTGCTGTAATGCCTTTGTCTCCGTACACAAGCGGGAAGAGAATGCGGTACTCTTTGTCCTTGGCGAGCTTGGAGGCAATCTCCTTCCAGTCTTCCGGGTGGCTGTAGCCCATTTCGACGGGATTGAGGGGCGGGCCTCCTGCCTGTTCCTGCAGATTGGCGGCGCGCCCATCCCAGAACTGGCGGATATTTCCCTCGGCATTGTACACGGTTGGTGCGTTCACGCCGCCGAGCTGCGGCTTGCCATCCGGGCCGGGTACGCCTTCGGATTTGGGCAGGTTGTCCGTACCACCCCTGGTGAGGTCGTGGCAGGAAGCACAGGATACTTCGTTTGTGGTGGAAAGGCGGGTATCGTAATACAAGCGATGGCCGAGGTACACCTTGCCCCAGGCCTTAGCGAGAGCGTGTTGGTCGGGCGGTGTGGTGGAGTCGGGCATATTCCAGACATAGGCGGTGAATTCGTCCTGGGTCATGCCTGCGGGGCGTATGGGAGCAAAAGCGCGTTTCATAGCCTCGCGGCCGCTGTAGTAGTGGCTCATGATTGCCACGTCATTGAGCGTAAGAGCAGTGCCGGGGTGCACCATGGTATAGAGAGCAGGGGGCATGCTGCGAGTGCGCAGCACCTGAGCAATCTTCAGAAAATCCACATTGGCAGAGCGGATGCCGCTGTCGGGCTTCATGACAAATGCTCTCTGTGCGCCCTCGATGTCGCGCTTCATCTGGCCCAGGGAGAAGAGGTTTATCCAGCCGTTGAACCAGGGCTTCTCCCCATGGCAATCCGCGCACTTGCTCTGCATCACGGCATTGGCCATGTTGGCAGCCTGTTCCGGTGTCTGCGGCACGGGGAGTGACTCATGACTCTCTGACGGGGACAAAATGGCTGCGGCAACACCCGACAGCCCGATGAGAACGACTGCCGCTGAGATGCCCTGAAGGTATGGGGTGATTTTTTTGCTCATAAAATGGGAAGGAGATTATGCTGGTATTCTACCAGTTTTTTGCCAGATGACAAGAAGAAAAGCGTAAAGCTTGGCTCATCATAGCTCGCAAATCTTGTCGCCAGTCGAATTTTTAGCTTGTCATACGCTTTTGCTTGTGGTAGCATTTGCTTGGTAAAGTTATGAATATCCAACCGAAATTTACACCCGTGCTCGATCCGGACTTCATTGCTCCGGTGCTCTGGAATAAGGCTTTTGAGGATAAGGTAGCAGCAGATCCTGCTTCTGAGGCTATCGACATTGCGCTCACCCGTATGGACGGTACCTGCTTCCGTTGGAGCGGTAAGGTGCTTCCTTCCTCCGAGGAGAATGATGTTCTCAATAATCAGTACATCGAGCGTATCGTTAAGTTCCTGCTCTGGATGAAGGGCGGCTGCACCATCATGGTGGCAGGTGCGGAGAAGGTGGCTGATATGCTGGCTGCTACTTACTGCGCCGGCGGTGCTCGTGAGTTCGATTGGGACTTTATCGGTAAAAAGATTTATGACCAGCCCATTCAGGTGGTGAAGGTTGCCTGCCCCTGCGAGCTGCCTGCTGAGAATTCCACATCTGTTTCTCTGGGTCGCAATCTGGATGGCTACCGAATCGGTTTCGACCTTGGTGGTTCCGATCGCAAGTGTGCTGCCGTGGTGAATGGTGAGGTCGTGTACTCCGAAGAGGTTGTGTGGGATCCCTACCATCAGACGGATCCTATGTACCAACTTGAGGGTGTGGATGATTCCCTGCTGCGTGCTGCCAAGCACCTGCCTCAGGTAGACGCCATTGGCGGGTCTGCTGCCGGTGTGTATGTGAACAGCGAGCCCCGCGTAGGTTCCCTCTTCCGTGGTATTTCTCCCGAGGATTTCACCAACGTGATTCGCCCCATGTTCAGCACGCTTAAAGAGCGCTGGAGCGAGCGCATGGGTAAGGAGGTTCCCTTCGAGGTAGTGAACGATGGTGAGGTGACGGCTCTGGCCGGTGCCATGGGTATGAACGATGACGCAGTGCTGGGTATTGCCATGGGTACTTCCCTGGCAGCCGGCTATGTGGATCCGGAGGGGCACATCATGCCCTGGCTCAACGAGCTTGCCTTCGTTCCCGTGGATTACCAGGAGGATGGCGGCGTAGACGAGTGGTCCAAGGACAAGGGTGTAGGTGCCATGTACTTCTCCCAGCAGGCTGTGGCTCGCCTGGCTCCCCGTGCCGGCTTCGATTTCGGCAGCATGCCCTATCCCGAGCAGCTCAAGAAGGTGCAGGCCGCTATGGCCGAGGGCGATGACCGTGCTCGTAAGATTTATGAGACCATCGGCGTGGAGTTCGGTTACACCATCGCATATTTCTCCCGCTTCTACTCCCTGCGTAACCTTCTCTTCCTGGGTCGCGTAGCCACAGGTGACGGTGGACAGCTGATTATCGACAAGGCCAATGAGGTGCTGAAGGGCGAGTTCCCCGAACTTGCCATCACGTTGTGCGTGCCTGATGAGAAGACTAAGCGACATGGCCAGGCTGTGGCCGCTGCTTCTCTGCCCAAGCTCGGCTGAACGTAGTCCGGTTTAGCTGGATATTTTCCGGCCGGGTAGTGTGCGAGAGTGCCTGCCCGGCTGAACTTTTTAAGACTCTTTCTCAAGACCATAACGATGGCCGGAAAAACCGAAATATGGCAGTGCCCTCAGTGTGGCGATGCCCTGGATATTTCTGCTCTGGGTTTTTACGCTCAGGTGGAGTGTCCGCTGTGTCAGTACAGCGAGCATGTGCATAAGATGCTGGCCAATTTTCGGGTGGAAGGTATTCTGGGCGTGGGTGGAATGAGCGTTGTGCTGCGTGCGCGAGACCTTGTGCTCAACCGTAACGTGGCTATTAAGGTGCTGAACGACACCTACCGCGACAGTGCTGACCGCATATCCCGCTTTGAGAATGAGTGTGCCATGATGGCAAAGGTGCGCCACGAGAATGTGGTGTCCGTCTATTCTGCCGGCCGGGCTCGCAAGCAGTTCTACATCGCTATGGAACTGGTGGATGGCTGCGACCTGGAAACCCTGGTGTCGAGCAACGGCGCGTTATCTCCGCAGTTGGCAGTTGACTATACCATCCAGATAGTGAAGGGGCTGGACGCTGCTCACAAATCCGGGCTTCTGCACCGCGATATGAAGCCCGGTAATGTTATCATCACGCCGGAAGGTCGCGCCAAGGTGCTGGATTTTGGGCTTGCCCTCGGCAAACAGGATGAAGATACGGAGGAGGTTATCTGGGCAACCCCGTCTTATGTGCCACCGGAGACTCTGGAACGCAAGGATGAGGACGCCCGGACAGATATTTATGCGCTGGGGATGACTCTGCGCTATCTGCTCACAGGTAAGGAGGCCTTCAACGAGCCGATTCAATCCGTAAAGGAGCTGTTGCAGAGAAAGTTCCGCCTGCCGTCCATGGCCGGTGTGTTACCCGGAGCAGATGAGAGTCTGTGCGACCTGGTAGACCACATGACAGCCTACGCCCCCGAAAAACGCCCCCGTTCATACCGGGATTTGCTCGCAGAGCTCTCTGCCGTGCAGGAAGTGCTTATTGCCCAGGCGGAATCCCGCAGCCCGGAGAATCGACGTCGTGCCCTGAAAAGCAAATTGCTGTATATGGGTATCACCGGGGGATTGTGTATCTGTGCGCTGGCTGCCGGAATCGGTATCGGTACGCCGGAACCCCGGCGCGAACTGCTACACCCAGCCGAGGAGTATCAATGGGAGTCTCGGAATAAACTCCGCAAGGCAGAGACGGAACTGGCCGCAGGTAATTATGAAGCGGCGTATACTGCATACCATGATTTGGCTTCTTCTCCCGATGCGGAACCGGCAATTGGTGCCTGGTCCGCGGCTCATGCCGTTGTGCTGGCCGAGCTTACCGGGCGACCTCAGATGGTATCGTCAAACCTGGAACTCCTGAGGTCGTATGCAGGGACAGCTCAGACCCATTCACCTGCCGGTGCTCCGCTTCTGGCTCAGATGTCGCAGGCGCTTTCTGCTTTTGATGGGAAGAACGTAAAGATAGAGGGCGATTCGCAGGTTCGCGCGTTAACTTTGTTGTTTGCCGTTCGCGCGCAGCTCATGCAGGGCAATCCGGATGTTGCCGATACTCTTGCGGCTGCCGTTGAAGCATCTGCGACGGCACCTGCACCCTATCAGGTACTGGGCAAGGAGTTTAAGCGTCTCGTGCAGTTATGGGCTCCTGCCGGGCTGGATTTCATACACCGCCGTGCCGGTAAGGCAATGGAACGCCACGATGTGGCGGAAGCTCGGCGGCTGTTGTTGGAGGTTGCCGGACATACCAGCGCGGATGACGCGTTGAAAAAACGCGCTCAGGTTATGGCTGAGGTGTGCGAGGTAAGTGAGGCGGCCTTCAATCTGCTGAAACGCCGATGCAGGAATAAGTATACACCTGGCGCTCAGCCGGATAAAATTGCCCAACTTGTTAAGTCCGAATTCGGACAGCCTCAGCTGGCCAATGAAATTCAATGCCTGTGCCTCATGTTGCAAGGAAAGCATACAGAGGCGATGAAGTATGTGGAGGGAGCTGATCAGAATTCTCCTTTCTGCATTATGGTGAAGGACTGGCAGGAGCGCCTCAAATAACGTGGCCAGCTGCTGTCGGGGCGAATTGCCCGGGGGCGCAGGAGGTGACCTGGAAGAATCCGGGAAACTTGAGATATACACTCGACTTCCTTCCTGGAAAGGTAATCGGTTATTCTCATCATTTTGCTTGGATGTGACACGGAAAATGTTTGAGTTGGGCGTGGAAATATGCTATCGTGCTATGCATCTTATACGCTGTTTGAGCCATGACGCCGGAACCAGAAGAAACTCAGCCTGTACCTACTGCGGAGGAAACTGCGCAACCTGCACAGCTTCAGGTGCCTGCAAAGGCTTCTGCCTTTGCTCGCGCTCTTTATCGCCGCTATAATGAAGCAGCCTCTGCCGGGCATGATGAGGAGTGTTTCTCCCTTCTGCAGCGTCTGCTGACGGAGACACCGAGGGATGCGGTCTTGCTGGCGAATGTGCGCAGCATTGGCAAACGCCTCTATAAGAGTACAGCCCTGGCTCTGCCGGAGGTGCTGGAGCGCGGCAATCTTTCCGCCATTACCCAGTTGGTGACAAAGTTGCGATTGATGGCCGATGAAGAGGACCTGCAGGGGCTGGTGGGGTTCCGTGAGGCAGCTCAGAAGGTGGATGCCGCGGAGCGGCGCCACTGGCAGGGGGTGCTTAACAATGCCATGAGCCGCCTGCGCGCCGCAACGGAAATTCACCAGCGAGAGGAGATGGCCCTCAGCATCGGTATCTTTGCGCAGGAAAAACAGATTGAGCTTTCGCCGGAGCAGAGCGCTGTTATTGCCCGGGTGCATGAAGATTGGCACCGCTTTTGCCGTGCGGAAAAACTTCGTGCAGACTACAGGAAGCAAGTGGACACTTTCCGTGCGCTGGAGCAGAAGATTGAGGCCCGTCAGGAATTGCCCGAGTGTGAGCAGGCTTTACACCACTGCCATCAGGAAACAAGTGCTTTGCGTGAGCTTTCTGAAGCAAAGGATTTGTTGGAACTTATTGAGACACAGCAGGCGCGTGTGCGTGCTATCCTGACTGCCCGGCACAGGCGCAAGGTTATCATCCGCACGGTGGCATGTGTGGTAGCCAGTATTATTGCTCTGACCATCGCCGCCATCGCCTTCTTCTATGCCCGTGGCGGTTCGCTGCGCGACAGTATTGTGACCGGCATGGCGCAGAAAAAGGTGGTGGAAGTGAGCAATCTGGTGGGAGGAATTGACCCGATGCGACGCTTCTGCAAAGCGGTTCACAGCGGTTATGCTGAAGCATTGCAGCAAGGAGACGCCTGGTTGAAGGTGTTCAACGGCTATCAGGCAGAGATTGCGGCCATCACGCCGGAACTTTCTGAAGCCACTGATATGCTGACGAATCCGGCAGTCTCAGCAGCCGAGCTTACCAGCGGGCTGGTGTTGGTGGACAAGGTGCGAAAGGTCGAGGATAAGCTCAAGGCGGAGTTTAATACGACCGCGAGTAAGGAAGCTACCGTGTTGATGGGTAAGTTCTACGACCGCCTGGCAGAGATTCGTCCCAGGGTGCTGAATCGCTTCCTTCAGCCCTCTCCTCAGGCGGATATGGATGGCCTGAAGGCTCTGTATGCAGAGTTTCTTTCCTGCACCGGTTTGCTGGATGTGACGGAGGCCGAGTCTGCTGAGGTGCGCCAGGCCATGCATCGTGCTGCGGCTGTAGTGCTGCGTCGGCAGTCGCTCAGCTCATTGGAGCCGGCCGTGGCTCAGTCTGCGGTGGACGCTTTTGATGCCTACGTCGGTGAATTGCCCTTGCAGAACACATTGCGGGAAGAACTTGTGCAGCGGGCGGAGCATGTGCGTACTTTTGCCGTGCTGCCGCAGTCTCTCCGTGGGGTGGCAGATCTTGCCGGCTTTGCCGCTGCCATCGAGGCTTGTGGGGAATGTTATGATTCTGTGGCAAATGGCGTCTCCCCGGCAGAAATCCGTGCGCTTATAGGCAAGGAGGACGCCGCCATGCGTGCATACAAGCTGGCAGACTTCAAGGCAGTGGAGAAGTATCCCATTACACCGGAGCAGATTCTCCCCAATCTGCAGGCTGTCAAATCCATGTATGCAGAGGGGGCGTCCGTATACAGCCTGGGTCGCCCGGAGAAAATGGATGAGCTGATAGATGTGATGCTCTCCGACCGCAATAACGTGTGGAAGAATGGTCTGAAGCGTGCCGTGCAGGATTCCTCCGTCTACATTGGTACAGTTGCCCGCCGTGGTAAGAATACTGTGATGACTCTCTCCAATGGCCAGGGCTTGCCTGCACGCCGTAAAGTGAATCTGCGTGAGGCCGCTGTGAAGGGGCTGACTCCCGTCGTGCTAGCAGACCAGCGCGAGGCGATGGGCTTTGTGCGCGAAAAACTCTCAGCCGGCGAGCTGACTCCGGCTCGCCTGATGAAGAACATTGCTGCACATACGGAGGCGAATTGCCCGGAGATGGCGCGTGCCTACATGTTTGCGCGAGTGGTGCGCATGGTCGAGCTGCTCGACCCGTACTCCTCCGGCCTCGCTTTCTCCGAGAGTCTGCGTCAGGATATAGAAGCATTCAAGGCTATAAGCTCCAGTTCTTCCCTGTATCCGGGCTGCTGGTTCATCATGCATTCCACCGCTCTGGATGAACGCTGGCGTAAATTCTTTGAGCTGGTAGCGTCGCGTGATTACTACGCAGAAGTCCTGAATGCTGTATTGCCCATTACAGACTCTCATTGCGTCTACGCAGGGTTTGTCGGTGCAGATGGTAAGGCCGTGCGCTGCCGCGAGGGGGAGGAGCCGCTCTACTTTATTAAGGGCGATTCCATTGTGCCCTATACCGGCACTGCCGAGCGCCCGTACACGCCGCTCTTCCGCGTGGAGTTGCCAGAATAAAAGAGATAGAGCTGTTACCTGCAGCCGATAAAATATCTGAGACGGCTTTTTTACGGGTGTGTGTGGTAAGGAATGTGGTATGCGGATAGCAGCTCGGCTGCCTCATGCTCTTTAGCCGAAATGTTTATTTCTTCACCATCCAACAGATTTGCTCCGTTTTGCAGAAGTACGAGCAGCAATTCCGTATTAATGCTCGGGTGAGCCAGACAAGTGTGCAGAATGGATGGGTAACAATCATCGGCATGGGGGAGAGCGTGCTTACGGGCATTGCGGTAGATGTAGCGTACTGCGTTCACGTTAGCCCCTAGCTGTATCAACCATTCTGCTTTTGCCGCGGAATCCCTCGCAGATGTTGATTCGCAGAGCATTTGTAGTGACGATGTGCAGAGCAGGGGTGATACGTTGTCATTCGTTGACGGTTTTGTAACATCTATCAATCCTTCCTGATGCCAGGCTTTCAGTGCAGCAAGTGGTGCGGCCTCCAGCAGGCGATGGGTAAGCTGTATGTGGAAGTAGGAGTCTTTCGGTATGTAATTACGGCGCAGGAAATAATCTGCCATGTCTGAGGTGGCGCCCTCCGGCATGTGCCGGGCAGAGTCTGCCAGACGCTGGCAGAACAGGGTCAGGTCTTCGTGTGGAGAATACCCCTGCTGCAGGAGTTGCTCCACACGGTGCAGGCGTTCCTCAAGTGGCATAGGATGCTCCGGGCAGAAGATGGCGCTTGCCCATGAGGGAACCGGCGGTGCTGTGGGTGACTGGAGAACTTCTGCCAGCTTTGCACCCACGAAGGCAACACCTACTGCCGCTGACAGCCACAGCATGCTGCCAGCAAGAAATCTGAATATGCCGGAGTGTGGTGTGCGGACAGGCACTTGGGTTGTTCTATGGGGGGGCAGAGAGGAAATTGCTTAATCCAACAGACCTTTGGAAGGCCGGAAGGTGAGGACCTGGCGTTTATTGATACTGAAGGTGCCGAAGCGGGTTATATACAATTTATCGCTTTGCGAGGCTGCTTTAAGAATGGAAAGGAGCACCGCCTCCGTAGCGGCGGAGGCGGTGTTGCGGGTTGCACCCGGGCCCATGTATCGCTGCACACGGGCGATGAGTTGTTTTTTGTTCACTTTTTAAGTGCGTCGCGGATTTCGCGCAGTAGCAGTATTTCTTCCGGAGTGGGTGCCGGTACCGTGGGTTCGGCGGGCTTTTCCTCCTCTTGCTTTCTGAACTTTGCCTTAAGCGAGCAGAGTATGCGAATGGTGAAGAAGATGGTCAGCGCGATAATGAGGAAATCGAGCACGGTCTGGCAGAATGCTCCATATTTGATAACGGGAGCTCCCTCTGCTTCACTGAGCGCATAGCTGAGTTCGGCCAGGTTTTTGCTGCCGCCGGTCAGCAGGGAGAAAGACGGCATGATGACGTCCTTTACCAAAGACGTGACAATCTTGCCGAATGCACCACCGATGATGACACCGATGGCCATGTCCACCACGTTACCTTTGAGGGCAAAATCTCTGAACTCCTTAAGCCAGGCCGGTTTCAGTTTGGATGCATTCATAAGGGAACCGTCAGATGTGCTTGAACGCCTTTGTGCCCCATTCGGTGCATTGCCAGGTGTTGCCGTCCTCGCTGGTGAAGATGCACACGCCACCGGTAGCTACCTTGATGTCATGCGTGGCACAGAATCCGGCATAGTCTCCGGTGATGTGAGGGGCGAAACGAATCGTGCCATTGGAGGAGACGCACAGCAGCACCTCCCCATCCTGTACTTCGGCGGCCAGAGCCGACCAATTGTCGATGATTTCCTGCACGTTTACCTTCCAGCCCGGGGGCACGATGGCCTCGGCGTTCCACTTGTCGATGGCTGCAGCTCCGATGGCATCCAGTTCCTCTGCTGTGAGTGCGGCCGGGTCTTTGCCTTCGGCAGTAGCGATGTCTGCACCCAGACGGGCTTTTGTTTCTTCCTCACTGTGGTTTTCATCAGGACCATAGTCTACCTCGATGAAGCGGGCATCGGGCTGTACGGGGCAGGGGTTCCCCAGTTCCTCGGCTGCCAAGGCGGCTGTTCCCATAGTGCGTTGCAGGGGGGCTGCCAGAATACGGGTGGGCATAAGGCCAAGTTTTGCCAGGTATTTGCCAATGCCGCGGCCGCGCTCTTCCTCCACGAGGGGAAGGTCTGTGCGGGAGCCGACACGTGTGGGAGTTTCGCCTTTACGGAATGTGTTGCCGTGGCGTGCGATGATGAGTGTTTTCATGGTTGTCTCTGTGGTGTGAGTAAAAAAGCGAATCAGGCGGGGTCTTCTTCGATGCGGAGGTTGTCCATAATGTACTGGCGGCGGTCCGGAGTGTTTTCCCCCATGTAGAAGCGCAGCAAATCGCGCAGGCGTTTGGCGTTCTCGAGAGTTACTTCCTCCAGGCGGATGTCCTCGTTGATGAAGCTCTTAAACTCCTGCGGGGAGATTTCGCCCAAACCTTTGAATCGTGTGATTTCCGGGGCTCTTCCCAGTTCTCGTACAGCTTTGTCTCGCTCATTTTCCGAGTAGCAGTAGATGGTCTTTTTCTTGTTGCGGACGCGGAAGAGCGGGGTTTGCAGGATGTAGAGGTGCCCCTCCTGAATAACCTCCGGGAAATACTGGATGAAGAAGGTGAGCAGCAGCAGGCGGATGTGCATGCCGTCCACATCCGCATCTGTGGCGATGATGACTTTGTTGTAGCGCAGTTCCTCAATGCTCTTGTCCACGTTGAGTGCAAGGTGCAGGAAGTCCAGCTCCTCATTTGTCTCCAGAATGGCATTTTTGTTCATGCCGAAGCTGTTTGCAGGCTTGCCTCGCAGGGAGAAGACGGCTTGGGTTTCGGCATCGCGCGCGGTGGTGATGGAGCCGGAGGCGGAGTCACCCTCGGTGATGAAGAGCATGGTATCTTTGGCGCGTTTATGCTTGGTGTCGTAGTGCACTCGGCAGTCGCGCAGTTTCTTGTTGTGTACGCGGGCTTTCTTAGCGCGTTCTTTCGCTACCTTACCCTGCACATCGGCTACCTTCTTGCGGGTTTTTTCGCTGTCTTTGATTTTGTCCTCCAGCAACTCTGCCGTTTCCGGGTGGCGGTGCAGGTAGTTGTCCAGTTCTCTGGCGAGGAAATTGCCTACGAAGGTGCGGATGGTTTCCTTGCCCGGGCCCATGGTATTACTACCTAGCTTGGTCTTGGTCTGGCTTTCGAATATGGGCTCGATGACCTTGATGCTGATGGCTGCCGCGATGCTGGCGCGAATATCGGCGGCCTCGTAATTCTTTTTGTAGAAGCTCTGGAGCGTTTTAACGATGGCTTCGCGGAAGGCACTCTGGTGGGTGCCGCCCATGGTGGTGTGCTGCCCGTTGGCAAAGGAGTAGTATTCCTCGCCATACTGGTCGCTGTGCGTCAGGGCTATCTCGATATCATCACTGCGCAGGTGGATGGGGGCGTAAATCGGCTCGCTGCTCATCTCTTCCTTCAGCAGGTCCAGCAGGCCGTTGCGGGAGACGATGTTTTTGCCGTTCAGATTGATGGTCAGACCGGTGTTGAGGTAGCAATAGTAGCGGCACATGCGGTTGACGTACTCCAGATTGTACGACGCATTTTCCGCAAAAACCGTGCGGTCTATCATGAAGGTTACTTTCGTGCCATCTGCCTCATCCGTCGGTTCGGTCACGTCAGAGCCTTCTATCTGAATGCCCTCGGAGAAGCAAATGCGGCGCATCTGTCCCTCGCGGCAGGACATGATTTCAAAGTGCGAGGAAAGCGCATTGACGGCCTTGAGACCCACACCATTAAGACCTACGGATTTCTGGAAGGCCTCGCTGTCGTATTTGCCACCGGTGTTAATCTGGGCTGCGCAGTCGTAGAGTTTGCCCAGCGGAATACCGCGGCCGAAGTCACGAACCTCACAAAGCCCGTCCGGGGAGATGCGGACAATGATTTTTTTGCCCACACCCATGACAAATTCATCGATGGAGTTGTCAATAACCTCCTTGAGCAGAACATACGGGCCATCATCTGCCATGCTGCCATCGCCCAGCTTGCCGATGTACATGCCGGCACGAGTGCGAATGTGCTCGTGCCATTCCAATGATTTAATGTCGTCCTCCGTGTATTCTCCTGCCATATTACGCTGAATATACTACCACGCTTCCGCTCTGCTGGCAAGAGAATAATGTTCTCTTACAATGTAAACACATTTGATTTATGACACGCCTTCCACTATGATGTGTAAGAGATAAATGGAAATTTGTCGGGCGAGCGAAGCGAGCGGAATTTGCGAGCCTCGCCGTATGGCGAGGCTGCATAAAGTAGCCACGGTGTGGAGTGAGCAACGCGAACGAAACCCGTGGGAATAGCGAAAAAAAACAAACCGAACCCCACCGGATGGTGGGGTGGCATAAAGCGATGCTAAACATTGAAGCATGGGCATTATGCCACCCCTCCTT
>JAFQGF010000028.1 GCA_017415555.1 Akkermansia sp. | reverse complement strand
AAATATCGGAAGTAATGCCATAAGGAATATTTGACACCACTTTGAAAGGAAATTTCGGAACTGCAAAATTCCTAAAATCACAACCGACAACTTGAACATTTCGGGCATCAGAAAATAATTTTCGTAAATGTTCAACCAAAGGAGATAGAGAATAATGAAGACAATTTTCCACAAAATCCTTGCCACCACAGCCATCTGCCTTGCGGCGATGGGGCTGAGTAGCTGCAGTGCTCAGGCAGCCCCGAATCAGGCTGCGCTTGAACTGGCTGAACAGCAAATCCGGTTGCAGAGGCAGAAAAATCCAAAACTGAGCTATCACTCGTTGACCTACAAAGCCACCTTGCAGGAATGTATGGCAGGTAGTAAGCTTTTTTATAAACAAATGGTTCTAACTCTGCAAGATAAATGGATTCCTGTTCATGAGTTGCCGCCTGAAACTCTCGTGTTCAGGGGCGAAAAGGAGGGATTTAAGCTGGGAACATTAGGCGGAGCCGGATATTTTTTCTGTTCGCCGGAGACAGGTGAATTAGTGGCATACGTGCGAATGAGGTAATTTCGTCCAAAGCTGGGCAAGAATGAGCCCCGGTATCCGGCCATCGCTTGCAAGTGTCTTTTTGTTGCCTTGCAAGCGATGTTTCATTTTAGGTTGCTACTCGCTGAAAAACGGCACTTAAACATCTGATTCTGTGTAGCTTGCCAGTTCGAGACATCTTTGCTTGTCGCAGAGTTGCCATTCACTCAAAACCGCCTAAGCTCACAGAATCAACAGATTGTAGATTCGAGGCATCTTTAGTGACCCTAAAAGGCGTTCGCGCTTAGGAAAACGGCTCTTCTGCAATAATTGTGGAATGAGCGCCGCAAGGAAGAGAAGAAGACGGAGAAAAGTATTAGCAAAGAGCAGAAAAGCATTGAGCATGGAGGAGAAAACTCCTACCATGCCCAGTTTTGTGTTCTTGAAGTACTTGAAGATTACAGGAGAGGGCTTGGATAGTCAAGGCAAATTTGCTTATGCCACGTGTGATGAAGTGGAGCAGCCGGTATGTCCGCATTGTGGCAGCAGCGAGCTCTACGCGCATGGGTACTACCATCGAAACGCTAGTGCCATGGGACGAGATGGCGCCAGGAAACGACTAAGGATTAAACTGAAACGATATAAATGCCGATGTTGTGCAAAGAGCTTTTCGCAATCATGCAACCGCATAGGCATAGGCAAATGGCAGCGCCGCAATGCCAGGCTCAACGACATGCTCTCCCGAGAGTGCGCCAATGGAGTAAGCAACAAAGCTATAGGAATGAAATATCGAATCAGTACCAGTACAGTAGAGCGCCAACTGCACAAAAATCACGCAGTCTTACTTAGCGAACAGCTACAGTATCCATGTCCTCATGTCATGGGAATAGATGAGCACAGCATTCACAGAGGTCGGACTAAGGGACATAAATTTGCTGTTACGCTGGCAGATTTACGCCACCATCGCGTTTATGAAGTCTTTGAGGGTAAGAATAGTAAGGTATTGGAAGCAAATCTGAGGCGACTGAAAGGAAGAGAACAGGTGAAAGTCATCTGCATGGATTTAAGCTCGCCCTTTCGCAGCATCGTGCAGCGGCTTTTTCCCCGCGCTAAGATAGTGGCTGATAGATTTCATGTAATACGGCTCATTATTGATACGTTCCATGAGTTCTGCAAGGCTGCCGATCCTGAGATAAAATGGAAGAGAGGCATTATCTGTGCCCTGCGTACAAAAGGTGCCAATTTGCGACCTACGCAGAGGCTGCTGCTGGAAAAAGAATTCAGCCGGCATCCGGCTATTGAGACCGCCTACGACTTCAAGGAAGAGTTGTGTACCTTATTGAGTATTAATGAGAGGAAACGCATCAATTGTGTACCCTTACTCGAAAGGCTCAAAGAAATGGTGTGGCAGATGCTTCACGATGCGCCTGAGATATTTAAGAAGCTGGGACGCACCATACGTCAATGGTTTGAACCTATCATCCGCATGTGGCGCTTCACCAAGAGCAACGGAATCACAGAAGGCTTCCATAGAAAAATGAAATTAATTCAACGTCGGGCCTATGGCTATCGCAACTTTCAGAACTATCGGTTAAGAGTGCTAATTGAATGTGGGCACATCGTGATATGAAAATTCAAATTCCACATTGTTTGGGCTTGACCCAGGAAAACGGGCTTAGGCATGCTTAGGCTTTTTGGTCTTTTGGAGCAGTTTTGCGCCCGGCAGGGCGGTAGCGGGACTTGCGAGCCTGCAATGCCTAAGCGCGCGTGGATATTGAAAATCAATGCAAAGCAAAAACCGAACCAGATTGCTTTCTGATTCGGTTTCTGGGATTAAGTGGAGCATAGCGGATTCGAACCGCTGACCCCTTCAATGCCATTGAAGTGCTCTACCAACTGAGCTAATACCCCGTTCTGTTGAGTCGTTCTCTGGTGAGGACGGGGGAAGTATACACCAGCACAGGCGCTTTGGCAAGCAAAAAGTGTAAAAAAAAGCATTTTTTTACACTTTTTGTGGTATCTGAGGCGATTTTGGTGGGCTATCAGTCCATTTTCTGCACCCAGACGGCCACTTTTCCTGCGGGGACGCGGAAGAGAGCGTTGCCGGAGGCATCGATGGTGATGGGCTCCGGGCATGTGCCGAGGGCATCTACCCAGAGCTGGCCTGCGCGCTCGGGGCCAAGGTGCATCTGCTTTTCGCAGTCCTGCCCATGTGAGATGAGCAAAGCGAGGCCGGAGTGAGGGAGCTCTGCCGTGCCGAGTCGCACAAAGCCTACACAACCTGGGGCGTCAAAATAGTCCTCCTGAGGCCCGTGGGCATGGGTGCGCCGCAGGCCGAGCAGGATATCCAGCGTAGTGCGGTGCACGGGAGGCTGGCCGCCTATGCCATAGTAGTCCCCATAGAAGACGCAGGGGTAGCCGTACTGCTGCAGGAGGATGAGGGCGTAGGCGGCGGGTTTGAACCAGTCAGCCACGGTGGATTCCAAGGATTGGCCGGGCTGGGAGTCGTGATTATCTACAAAGGTGACGGCAAGGGCGGGATGGCTCATGACGAGAGTACCATCTCGCAGGGTGCGCAGGTCGAAGGCTTCCCCCTGCTCTGCGGCGGTGGCAAAGTTGTAGTGCAGGCTCACATCGAAAAGGTCCATGGAGTAATCTTCCGCGGCGAGGTAGGCTTCCAAATCCTCTGCGGAGTCCTTCCAGTACTCTCCCACAAAGTAGAACTTATCCCCACGGTCGGCACGCAGGGTGGCTATAAAGTCTCGAATGAAATCGGCATTGATGTGTTTGATGGCATCCAGACGGAAGCCATCTGCCCGTGTAGCACGGGCAAACCAGATTCCCCAGCGCTTCATCTCCTCTACCACATCGGGGTGGTGGTAGTCTATATTGGCAAACATGAGGTAGTCGTAGTTGCCGTTCTCTCCGTCCACATTGTGGCTCCATTCTTTCCCCTCGCCTTCAATTTTGTAGATGGCGGTGTTGTCGCGTCCGGCATCGTAATCCGTGGCGGTAAAGTGGTACCAGTGCCAGGTGAAGGCAGAGTACTTCCCCTTGCGGCCGGGGAAGTGGAAGCCGGTCCAGCCCTCAATCTCGTAGGCATCGCTCACTTCGCAATCGCGGTTATTTTCATCCACCTCCTTCACACGAAAGCGTTCCTTGCTGTCCGCGCCAGCCTTGTGATTCATCACCACATCGGGGTACACGCAGATGCCGTGGGCATGCAGCGCATCGATGGCTTGCAGCAGCTCCTCCTTTGTGCCGTATTTGGTGCGGGTGGTGCCCTTCTGGTCGAACTCGCCCAGGTCGTAAAGGTCGTAGCACCCGTAGCCCACATCCCCCTGCTCTGTAGCTTTGTAGGCAGGGGGGAGCCAGACGGCAGATATACCAATCTGCGCCAGGTGGGCGGCATCCTCCTCCAACTGCTTCCAGAATGTGCCGGTATTGGGCAGATTCCACTCGAAATATTGCATCATCACGCCGTTTTTCATGCCGGCCACTGTATGCGGTTAGAGCCGCGGCGTCAACCCTGTATCTCTACCCTTTCGTTTAATTGTTTTCCGCCACCGGTGGAATCTGCAAGCAATGAGAGCCACAAGTCACTGATACCGGTACACTTCGCAGATTCTTTCAAAAAAATGATATAATATATCACATTTTGTCTTGACGAAACAGCTAGAGGGCGCTATAATACGCGCGTCCTTGGAACCAGACGTAAAACCGGTTCTTGGGTCCAAAAGGGTCCATTTCATAGGGTAGTTGGGCTCCCCCTGGTCTTCGGATCAGGGGGAGACTTCTTTCAAGCGCTTTCACTTATATAGGCGCACGAGGCAGCAACTTTTTTACATAATAACAGCTATTTTTTGTAAAAAAGCGAAAAAAAGGCAAATTGGGGTCTTATTTTCTCTCCCCGGGGGCTTTCTGGCAGAAATAGACGGGGAATTTGATAATCTTCTGCTCTCCATCAGCCGCCTTATAAAGCCCCGGGTAGAGCACCTGTATGCTGTAAAAAGCACCATCGGGGCAAGCCATCCAGGTTCCATAACCAAAAGAGGCCCAGGGGTAGACGCTGTGCATATAATCACGAATAAGGCGCTGGGCGAGCAGTTCGCGAGCCTCGTCATCGAGGGGCTGGGCAGACTGCACCAGGGGGCGCAGGATGATGGCGTGCTTGTCATCTGCGCCATTACCTCCGGCATAGTCGGCCGCATGGGAGGCCATGAATGCGGCATGGCGTTCGGCGGCTTCCGCTCGCAGGCGTGCAAGGTGGGGCCGGACCTCGGCATCCGGCTTGTGAGCCCCCATGGAAAGGCAGCGCAGCATATAGTCCGCAGTCTCATCATGCAAGATGCAGGGCATGGCAGGAGAATGCAGCAGCAGGTGGTACATGAGTTCTTCGTTCATCCAGACCCACTGCACAAAATCGTCACTCTCGCCCACGTGGCGCAAGGCCCGATAAACTTGAAGCAGTTCCATGCGCAGCTCCGCCTCTCGGGACGAGGCGGGGACTTCTCTCTGGGAAAGATACGGCAAGCTAGCGGCGAGCGACTTCACGGCGGCACTCACAGCAGGCAGCGCAGCACGGGCGGATTCTTCGCTGTTGATGGGTTGCAAAGCACTCAGAAGGGCTCGCAGGGCATCGATGGCAGACTGCAGGTGCGTGGTAGACTCTGCAGCAGTTGCAGTGGCAACAGGGGGCAGTGCCGGCGGCTCGGTAGCGGTGGACAGAAGTGCCCCCAGAGAAAATAAAAGAGGAACAGAAAAGTGGCCTTTCATAGCGTGCCCATTCTACTAAAACAAGGTCGTTGAAACAAGAAAAAAGCAGCTCAAACAAGAGATTCTCGATTGAATGCTGTCCGGACCTCGCAACAAGGTAAGAAGGAGAGAAACGGAATTGAGCCATTCGTAAAAGGGCAATTAGCATGATACGAGCTTCCTTAAGGTACAAAAAACCGACCCTGCTTCCTGAGGAAGCAGGGCCAAAGTTTCAACAAATACCCAAGAAGGGGTATCAGAGCACCTCGGGGGCGAGGGACACGATCTTCATGAAGCCTTTTTCACGAAGCTCGCGAGCCACAGGCCCGAAGATACGGGTGCCCTTGGGGTTGTTGTCCTTGTCGATGACTACAACGGCGTTGGAGTCAAAGCGGAGCACGGAGCCGTCATCACGACGGATGGGGGCTGCGGTGCGGACAACCACGGCCTTCACCACGCTGCCCTTCTTAACGGAGGCAGTGGGGATAGACTCGCGAATGTGGCAGGTGATGATGTCGCCAATGTGAGCCTGGTCGGTACCGGACTTGCCGATAACGCCGATCATCTTGGCGGTGCGGGCGCCGGTGTTGTCGGCCACCTGAACGAGGGATTCCATCTGGAGCATGGTCTGTAATGTCCTTTCCGGTTTAGTGTTTGATGATTTCCACGAGCTCCCAGCGCTTCATCTTGGAAAGCGGGCGGGTCTCACGAATGCGCACGGTGTCGCCAACCTTAGCGGTCTCGTTCTCGTCGTGAGCATAGAACTTCTTGCTCTTCTTGACGATTTTCTTGAACACGGGATGGGGAACGCGGGCCACATACTCCACAACGATGGTCTTGTTCATCTTGGTGGAGACAACAACGCCAACACGGGTCTTACGAAGGCCCTGGGGCTTGGTCGTAGTAGTTTCTTCGCTCATTGTATAAGTCCTTGGGTTACTTCGTTATCAGTTCTGGTCGGCAGCGGCGCCCTCGCCCTGAACAGTCAGGGCGCAGGCGAGCTCCTTGCGGACGATGCGGAGGCGCTGGTTGTTCTCCAGCTGACCGGTACCCTGCTGCAGGCGCAGGTTGAACAACTCCTCGCGCAGGCCACGAATGTGGGCGGCGAGCTCCTTGGCGGGCATACCGCGGAAGTCTTTAGCTTTCTTTACAGGCATAATCTGTGTAATGTTTGTAGTTTACTGGGTTTAAGCCTGGGGCTCTACGCCCTGGCGGTATACGAAGCGCGTGCGGATGCCGAGCTTGTTGGAAGCAAGGCGAAGGGCCTCGCGGGCGGCGGACTCGGTAACACCGCCAACCTCGAACATGATGTTGCCGGGGCGGCATACGGCGATCCAGCCCTCCACAGCACCCTTACCCTTACCCATACGGGTATCCGGCGGACGCTTGGTGAAGCTCTTCTGCGGGAAGATGCGGATGTAAACGCGGCCACGACGGCGCAGGTAACGGTTGATGGCGATACGGCAGGCCTCGATCTGGTTGTTTGTTACCCATCCACGGGTGAGTACCTGAAGGCCGAAGTCACCGAAGGCAACATAATCACCGCTGGTAGCATTGCCGCCGCGATTGCCGCGGTGCATCTTGCGGTGGTTGTCCTTCACTCGTTTAGGCATTAAAGGCATATTTTATATCTCCTGTAATCGTTAAAGGTTCTTGTGATGTTGCGGCGGGGGATTAAGCATCGCGGCGGTCACCACGGTCGCGGCGGGGGCGAGCCGGGCGGTTCGGGCGGCCGGAAGGAGCAGCACCGGCAGCTTCCGGGCGCTTGTTGATCCAGCACTTAATACCAATGATACCGTAGAGAGTGCGAGCCTCAGCAAAGCCATAGTCGATGGGGGCACGCAGGGTCTGAAGCGGTACTTTACCCTCGCGATACTGCTCGGCACGGGCGATGTCGGCACCACCCAGACGGCCGGCGCAACGTACGCGGATACCCTCGGCACCGAAGTCCATGGCAACCTGCACGGCACGCTTCATGGCGCGACGGAAGGATACACGGCGCTCGAGCTGGGTGGCGATGTTCTCGGCCACAAGCTGAGCGTCGAGCTCAGGCTGGCGAATCTCCATGATGTCGAGCTTCACCTGGGCACCACCGCAAAGCTTGGAGAGGGCTGCGGTCATGTCCTCGATGTTCTTACCCTTGGGCCCGATGACGAGACCGGGACGAGCGGTGCAGATAGTCACGCGAACGCTGTTCCAGGCGCGCTCGATGGTGATGCGGGAGATAGCGGGCGTGGAGCCCTTGAGGTCGCTGTTGAGCTTAGCGGTGTAGTCCTTGATGAACTTACGGATTTTGAGGTCCTCGTGGAGCTTGGTGGCGTAGTCCTTGCCGGTAGCATACCACTTGGAGCGCCAGTCTTTAGTAACGGCCAGACGGAAGCCGATAGGATTTACTTTCTGTCCCATAGTGTTTGTATGTGTGCTTGTTTGTGGTTATGCCTCGGCGCTGGCGAGGATGACGGTGATGTGGGAGGTGCGCTTGCGGATCATATTAGCGGAACCGCGGGCGCGAGCCATCGTACGGCGGAAGGTAGGACCTTCGTCGACCATGACGCTCTTGAGCACAAGCTCATCGGCGGAGAGGCCATTGTTGTTCTCGGCATTGGCCACGGCGGCCTTGAGCGTCTTGTTGAGGAGGTAGGCGCCCTTCTTGGGAGTGTAGCTGAGCACGTCGGTAGCCTGGGAGACAGACATACCCTGAACGGCGGCGGCTACATCGCGCATCTTCTTCGCAGAGATGCGAGCGTTCTTGTATACTGCTTTAACTTCCATTGTAATGGTATTTGTTGAAGATTAATCGTTGTTTGTTACGGACACACGGTCACCGACTGCAATAGAGAGGCCGGGGTTGAGCTGGCGCTGTACCAGCATGCCTGCCACCTTTTTGCGAACATCGGTCACAATAGCACGGGCGATTGCCTGGTCCCCGCGGGATACCTGCATGGGCATGCCCACGGCCACCTTGGCCTCGCGGCCGGCATTGATGACGATAAGACCGCTCTCTGAGTCGATGCTCAGCACGCGGGCATCCGTCATGCTGCCGTCGAGCTCGCCCTGCTGGGGCTGCCGCAGCCCGAGGGCTACATCCAGCTCATGCATGGCGGACTCAAGCTCCCGGCGGGCAGCGGCATCCTCTACCAGAGCATCGCGCATGTAAGCGGACACTGCGGTGGAGAGGACAAGGCAGGCCTGGCGAAGGGAGTCCAGCTCAGCATTAGCTGCTTCCAGCTGGGCGGCCATATCGACCAGACGCTCCTCGCCACTACCCAGGGCGGCGCCACCGAGAGCCTCCAGACGTGCGCGGATATCGCGCAGCTGGCGGCGGGCTTCATCGGCATCTGCCCGGGAGAGGGCATAGCTTTCACGAAGCGTGGCGACCTGGCGTTCGAGTTGTGCTGTTTTGTGGTCCGCAGCACCACTGCCCCCCTCGCCTGCACCGGCAGCCAAACCTACGCCACAAAGGACGAAGGCCAGCAGAACGGAGCTGAGACGAGGTACGAGCATATGGTTGAGTGCGGGTTACTTATTACTTCTTGCCGATACCGCCGTGCGCCTTGAAGATGCGCGTCGGGGCAAACTCACCGAGCTTGTGGCCCACCATGTTCTCCGTTACATACACGGTGGTAAAGCTCTTACCGGCGTGTACGAGGAATGTGAGACCGACGAAATCCGGAATCACCATGGAGGCACGGCTCCAGGTCTTAATCGGCTTGCGATCCCCGCTCTGAAGCTGGGCGTCAACCTTGTCGAGAAGAGGCTGGCTTACGAAGGGTCCTTTTTTGAGGGAACGTCCCATTGTTCTAAGTGATATTGAAGGTTAGAAATTACTTGCTCTTGCGGCGCTGTACGATGAATACGTCGCTGGGCTTGCGAAGACGGCGGGTCTTCTGGCCCTTGACATGACCCCAGGGGGACTTAAGGTGCTGGCGACCACCACCGGACTTGGACTTACCCTCACCACCACCGTTGGGGTGGTCGACGGGGTTCATACACATACCGCGTACGGTCGGGCGGATGCCCATCCAACGGGTACGACCGGCCTTACCGGAGGACTCGTTCATGTGCTGGGTGTTGCCAACCTGACCGATGGTGCAGTAGCACTCCACGCGGAACTTGCGAACTTCGCCGGAGGGCATCTTGACCAGGGCGTACTCGCCGTCGCGGTTGGACAGCACAGCCTGCTGACCGGCAGAGCGGGCAATCTTGCCGCCGGTGCCGGGGCGCACCTCGATGTTGTGGATAGCGGTACCCAGGGGTACGTTCTTAAGGGGCATAGCGTTGCCAACCTTCGGGGCAACGTTCTCGCCGGCCTGCACGGTCATACCAACGGTCAGCCCCACAGGGGCAAGAATGTAGCTCTTGGCACCATCGGGATACTGCACCAGGGCAATGCGGCAGGTACGGTTCGGATCATACTCAATGGCGAGCACTGTAGCAGCCTCCGTGCGGGTGCGACGGAAGTCTACCAGGCGGTAGTGCTTCTTGTGGCCACCACCGATGTGGCGGGTGGTGATGCGGCCATTGTTGTTGCGGCCACCGCTCTTGCGGATGGGCTCGAGCAGGGACTTCTCCGGCTTGCTCTTGGTGATCTCGTCAAACGCGGGCAGAACCTTGTAGCGGTTGGACGGAGTTGTAGGCTTGAATGACTTGAGGGACATGATAGCTTACTTCTATTGTCGTTATGGGTTCTCAGATTTAGACGAGCTCCAGGCTCTCACCGGCGGCAAGACGCACATAAGCCTTCTTCCAGGCCGGGGCGCTGCCGGCGTCCTTGGTGCGCTTGCGGCGCACTTTACCGTCATAGTTAGCAGTGCGAACGGAGGCCACCTTCTTACCGAGGCACTTCTCCACAGCCTGCTTGATTTCGAGCTTGGTGGCCTTCACCGCCACTTCAAGCACAAGCTCACCGGTAGTCTCGTGCTGCACGGCAGCCTTCTCGGACACGCGGGGCTTCTTAATTACGTCGTAAATGTCGTTCATGATTACTTGGTGCGGTTGGCGATGGTTTCCAGAGCGGACTCAACGATAACGACCTTGTTGGCGTGCAGCAGCTGCTCCACGTTCACCTCGGCGGCGCTCATGAGCAGGACTTCCTGCACGTTGCGGCCGGCGAGCTTGGTCTTCTCGTCGAAGGAGTCGGCGATGATGAGAATCTTCTTACCGGTGGCAATCTCTGCCACAGCGGCGATGAAGCTCTTGGTCTTACCATCCTCAATGCTGAAGGAAGGAACGGTGCAAACCTTACCGCCGGAGATGATGTCACCAAGCACGCGGCGCAGAGCCAGCTTGCGGGTGGACTTGTTCACCTTCTTGCTGTAGTCGTGGGGACGGGGGCCAAACACAACGCCACCACCCACAAAGATGGGGGACTGGTGGTCGCCGTGACGGGCATTACCGGTGCCCTTCTGGCGGTAGATCTTGCGGTTGTTACCGGCCACCTCACCGCGGGTCTTGGTGTTGGCGGAACCGGTACGGCGGTTAGCGCGATAGGCGGTCACCAGGTCATGCACGGCCTGGCTGCCCTTCTCGGGCCCTACCGTCACGATATTCGCGGCGGTAGCGGCCTCTATGGTCATTTGAGTTGCGGACATAGATAGGTTCTCCTAGTTCGTATATTATTTACCGTTCTTCTTCTTGGCAGGGCGAACTACAACGTAGGAACCCTTAGCGCCGGGCACGGGGCCGGACACCAGAATCACGTTGTCGTCCTTGCGCACCTGAACGACCTTCAGGTTCTGCACAGTCTTGCGCTCGTTGCCCATGTGACCGGGCATCTTCTGACCCTTCCACACGCGGGAGGGGGTGGCGCAAGCGCCCACACCACCGGTACGGCGGTGCATCATGGAGCCGTGCGTCATGGGAGAGCCGGAGAAGTTGTGGCGACGCACAACACCCTGGAAGCCCTTACCCTTGCTGGTGCCGATAACGTCCACCCAGGCGCCCTCCTCGAAGAGTTCGCAACCGGGGTGAGCAGCACCCTCTGCAGGCAGCTCGGAGGCATCGACGCGGAACTCCTTGAGGAGCTTGGCGGGAGCGATGCCGAGTTTCTTGAAGTGGCCGGCAACGGGCTTGGAGAGGCGGCTCTCCTTCTGCTCGTCGAATGCCACCTGGATGGCGGTGTAACCATCCTTGTCGGCAGTCTTAATCTGGCCGTAAGTGTTGCCGGTCACGTCGATGACGGTGACGGGAATCATGGCGCCGGTCTCCTTGTTGAAGACGCGGGTCATGCCAACCTTCTTACCAATAAGTCCTAAAGACATGTTAATTAGAAAATCTGTGTTAAGGTTCGTAATGATGTGATACTAATCGGGGATTAGATCTTGATGGTGATGTCCACGCCTGCGGGCAGGTTGAGCTTCTTGAGCTCCTCAACCGTGCGGGAGGTCGGCTCCACAATGTCAAGGAGACGCTTGTGGGTGCGGATTTCGAACTGATCGGCAGATTTCTTATTAACATGGACCGAGCGGTTCACAGAGAACTTCTCGATACGAGTCGGCAAAGGAATCGGACCGGCGACTTTGGCGCCCGTGCGCTTGGCGGTCTCGACGATCTCGGAAGCAGAGCGGTCGATAGCGCGGCTGTCGAAGGCACGGAGGCGAATGCGGATTTTGGGACTTTGCATGAACGTGCGGTTATGTTTGGGGTTAGTAATAGGTTGGATTATTTATTGCCACCGCGAGCCTTGACAATGTCGTTGACGAGGTTCTGGGGCACTTGTTCGAAGTGAGAAGGCTCCATGGAGTAGGAAGCCAGACCCTTGGAAAGGGTACGAATGTCTGTGGAGTAGCCGAACATCTCAGCCAGGGGCACATCGGCGGTCAGTACGCACTCAGCACCCTTGTGCTCCATGTTCTTCACCATAGCGCGGCGGCGGTTGAGGTCGCCCATGATATCGCCCTGGTTCTCAGCGGGGGTCACAACTTCCACGGCCATGATGGGCTCAAGCAGCACGGGAGCGCACTTGGCAAATGCGTTCTTCATAGCGAAGATAGCAGCCATCTTGAAGGCGTTTTCGTTGGAGTCCACTTCGTGGTAGGAGCCGTCAATCACGTCCACCTCCACGTCTTCCACGGGATAACCGGCAACGGAGCCGGAGTTCATGGCCTCATTCAGACCGGCGTACACGGCGTTCATGTACTCCTTGGGAATTGCACCACCCACAATCTTGTTGGCAATCTTGAGGCCGGTACCACGCTCACCCGGGCGCATGGCAATCACCACGTCACCGTACTGACCACGACCACCGGACTGCTTCACGAGCTTGCCCTGTACACGGTCGGCGGACTTGGTGATGGTTTCGCGGTAGGCAATCTGGGGCTTACCGGTGTTGGCCTCCACCTTGAACTCGCGCTTAAGGCGGTCCACGATGATGTCGAGGTGAAGCTCACCCATGCCGGCGATGATAGTCTGGCCGGTCTCCTCATCGGTCTTCACGCGGAAGGTGGGGTCCTCAGCGGAGAGGCGCTGGAGAGCGTTGGACATCTTCTCCTGGTCGGCCTTGGTAAGGGGCTCCACGGCCATGGAAATCACGGTATCCGGGAAGGTGGGGGGCTCGAGGGTGAAGTCGAAGTCATCGGAGGCAAGAGTGTCACCGGTGGTGGCGTTCTTGAGACCCACGATGGCGGCGATGTCGCCGGAGTACACCTCGCTCACGTCGGTATGCACGTTAGCCTGAATCTGGAGCAGACGGCCTACGCGCTCGCGCTTGCGGGTACGGGGGTTGTAAACGGTGTCGCCCTTGCGGATAACGCCGGTGTACACACGAATGAACACCAGAGAGCCCACGAACTTGTCGGCCCACAGTTTGAATGCGAGAGCCACGGGCTTGTCGTCATCGGAGGGGATAATCTCCTTAGTCTCGAAGGTCTCGTAGCCATTCTCGTCCAGACCGGTGGCAACAGTGCCGGTAACGGTGGCAAGCTTGGCCTCGAGCGGGGAGGGCAGATAGTCCACCACAGCGTCGAGCAGCCCCTGAACACCCTTGTTCTTGAAGGCGGAACCGCCGGTCACGGGGACGAACTTGTTGGCGATGCAGGCGCGGCGGATGGCGTTCTTAAGGGTGGGGGCATCGATGGGCTCCTCCATGAGGTAGAGCTCACCAAGTTCCTCGTCCACGTTGGCCACAGCGTCGATGAGCTCAGCCAGAGCAGCCTCACCCAGCTCCTTGAGGTCGCCCTCCAGGTCCTTCACCTCGTAGGTGGAACCCATGCGGTCGGAGTCGCTGTAGTAGATAGCCTTCTGGTTCACCACGTCGATCTGGCCGCAGAGTTTGTCCTCGGAACCGATGGGGATGAGCACAGCAGCGGCATTGGCGCCGAGCTTGGTCTTGATGTCGTTAAGAACGTTATCGAAGTTGGCACCGGTACGGTCCATCTTGTTCACGAAGCAGATACGGGGCACCTCGTACTTATTGGCCTGGCGCCACACGGTCTGGGTCTGGGGCTGCACGCCGGCCACACCGCAGAACACCACGATGGCGCCGTCGAGCACGCGCAGGGAGCGCTCCACCTCAGCGGTGAAGTCCACGTGACCGGGGGTATCAATAACGTTGAGCTGGAAGTTCTCGTTCTCGAAAAGCTTGCAGCAGCCCTCGGCAGGTAATTGTTTCCAGTTTGTCGTAACAGCGGCGGAGGTAATGGTAATACCGCGTTCCTGCTCCTGTTCCATCCAGTCGGTCGTCGCAGAACCCTCGTGGGTCTCGCCGATCTTGTGGATCATGCCGGTGTAGAAAAGGATGCGCTCGGAAAGCGTAGTTTTGCCGCCGTCGATGTGAGCAGCGATACCGAAGTTGCGGTAGCGCTCAAGCGGGGCCTTGCGGTCAGGACTGCTAACACTAGCCATATATCAGATAAGTAATATGAATGTTTTGGTTTTCAGAGATTACGAGAAAAACTCCACGCCGGGATTACCAGCGGAAGTGAGCGAAGGCGCGGTTGGCCTGAGCCATCTTGTGCACGTCGTCGCGCTTGCGAACGGCAGCACCCTGATTGGCAGCAGCCTCTTTGATTTCGTTGGCAAGAGCCTTGGCCATGGGAATACCCTTACGATTGCGGGCATAGTTGATAATCCAACGCATGGCAAGGGCTTCGGAGCGATCGGGAGCAACCTCAAGCGGCACCTGGTAGGTAGCACCACCCACGCGGCGGCTCTTCACCTCCACACGGGGCTTGGCGTTCTCGATGGCACGAGTCAGCACCTCAAGGGGGCTGACGGTGTCGGTACCCTCATTAGCCAGATCAATAGCCTTGTACACAATACGCTCAGCCAGGGAGCGCTTACCGGCCAGCATCACCTTACCAATCAGGCGGCCAACCAGAACGGAGTCGTAACGGGAGTCACGACGTTCAATCTTCTTATAGACGCGTTTGCGACGAGCCATAATACTTTATTCTTAAAGGTTCAGGGGTTTACTTCTTCTTAGCGGGAGCAGCGGCACCGGCCTTGGGGCGCTTGGCACCATACTTAGAACGGCCACGGCGACGCTTGTCAACGCCAAGGCAGTCCAGAGCACCGCGAACAATGTGATAACGAACACCGGGAAGGTCCTTCACACGGCCGCCACGCACAAGCACGATGGAGTGCTCCTGCAGGTTGTGGCCCTCACCGCCAATGTAGGCGATAACTTCTTCGCCATTGGTAAGGCGGACTTTAGCTACTTTACGCAGAGCGGAGTTCGGCTTCTTCGGCGTACGAGTCATCACCTGAAGGCAGACGCCACGACGCTGCGGACAGCTATGAAGAGCACGAGACTTCGACTTCTCTTCCGGTACGATTCGCCCTTTACGGACGAGCTGATTAATGGTCGGCATGTTTCCTATTAGTTTATTGTTACTCAGGGGCTTAGGGAGTCCGGCCAGTTCCTCATTACCTGGAGGACAGCTGCCTTTTTCTCCGTTGGCAAACCCGATAATTGTCTCTCACTCTGTGCATTCCTGCAAAGAGTGGGTGCACCAGTTTACCTTATTTTAACGATTTGGCAAGTCTTTTCTTCTGAAAAATCAAACTTTTTCGCATTTTTTTTCATTATGGCATAATTTTTTCACTTCACGCGCGCGCCCGCGCGCGAAATTATATCTATTGGGGAAAGTAGAAGCTCCGCAACGGCCATCACCGCTGCGGAGCCCCTCATAACTCAAACTCGAAACTTAAATGTCCCAGGCATCGAGCCACTTAAAGGAAACTACACGGAAGCGACGACCGAAGATGCGATTAGCCGCGCTCAGCCCCTTGGCCTTACGACCGTCCGGCTCGTACTCTGTATCCGACGGAGAGTTAGTCGGGTCCACATAATCCATCGTACGCTGCACGACAGCCTCACACCAGGCCTGCGCCAGAATTGCCTTTCGCACGTTGCGGACGCAGCCATAGGCACGCACCGTGAAAGTATCATCGCGCACGGTCAGGATGTTGCCGAGGGAGGCCAGCACGTCACTCTGGATAAGATAACCGGGAGCGGCCGTGTAGATGGAGCCCTCTTCTGCTTCCTTAAACTTATAAAGAGAACCACCGGATGCAGGATTCGTCGTCTCGTCCATGAACATCTCGTTGATGTCGGTGGCATCTATAGCAGCCTGCAGAGCCCCCTTCAGAGCGTGCTCCTTATTGGTATCCAGGCGGCGATTAATGAAATCGGACATATTGAGGAAGGGGCCGCGCTTCTTCACCTGTTTCACCATCTCCTCTGCCAGCTCACGAATCTTGTCGGCTTCCAGCGAGCGCACCTCACCCCAGGCAGCCAGCATGCCACTACCGCCTCGCAGCGAGGAGGAGCCCTGCATGGCACTGTAACCACCCAGAGAGTCGATACTCTTGTCGGCAGTGGAAACCATGAAGCGGGAGAAGAGCACCTGGCTGTCGGTCTTGCCCGGCTCCACCAGTGCCAGCTTGCCGCTGGCATTTGTCACCAGCTTACGCTTAGCCAGCCCCTGCAATACGGAGGCCCAGGCCTCCACGGAGGTGGAGTTCACGTTGAAGCCACCATCAATCATGAGATACTGGGCAATGTACTTCCAGCCATCACCACTCATGACTCGCTTCACGATATCCTCATTCTTGTAGGGGGTATTGCTCTTGACATAGCGGGCAACCGGAAGGGGTTCCTTATCATCCAGGAAGTTCTGCAACACCTCCCGAGCCTCGCGCTTGCTGCCGCCATTGGGCATATCCGACACAGAGGAGCAGAACCAGCGGTCCCACAGCGCATCATTAATAAGCAGACCGTGGTCATAGAAATCACCGAAAACCTTATCGTTACCACCGGTCTGGTCGTAGATATTCGACTCATGGAAGGCATAGACATCCGTTGCAGGCAGACAGGGGTCGGCAAAGGAGTTGCCAATACCCACACCGGGCACGCCGCTCTGGTACTGCATGCGACGGAGAGCCGACTGCGTTTTGAAGTCCGAGCTTCCGCCGGCATCATACCACCCCGGCTGCAGGCGCATACCGGCAAAGCCCGCCAGAGAGAAAGGCGGATGCACCGGCAGCTCCAGCACAGAAACGAAGGACACCTGCTCACCATCTGCCGTAATACCCAGAATACCATTATTGCCAAGACTATCCATGGGGCAGGCATTCATACCGGCGCCCACATCCAGAGCTGCCAGCTGATACGGATGGTACTGGCGCTGCTGGTCATCCGGGTTAATAATCATGCTCCCCCAGAATGCCGGGCTGGAGTGCTGCCAGCTCTTGGTGCGGTAATCCTTACCCTCAAAGAGGCGGGCATCCAGATTGCGGTTGGCAGACTTGGGCACAATACCAAGCGCAGCCACGAAATAGGGTACAGCGCTGTCACTCTGAGAGCCATCTGTACTCCAGCGGGCATCGTTTCGATTCTCATCACAGAACACCGTGTTCTGCGAGGGGTCACCGGGATTGTACCACCCCAGCAAGCCGCGGTGGGGGCTCTGCCCCAACTTGCCATCACCACCGGATGCAACGCTGGCTTCCAGCATGCCGCTGTAGCCATTGAACACAGTTATGGCCTCCTTGTGGCGCGGGGCAAAGAAGTAACCGTCCGTATTATGCTGGCCGCCCTCATGGCTCAATCCCAGACGAATGCGGATGTACCAATCGCCGTTATCAATAGAGCTTTGAGTCTTGTTGGCATAGAAGTGCGCCTTGTAGCCGGACACAGAGCTGGCATTGTAGCCCTGCGTCCAGGGGTTCGTATAAGGTTTTGTATAATCATCCGTAGCGCGAGCCTTACCGGGGGAGAAGAAAAGAATCTCGCCGGGCTTGAACTCGATATCGCCGGTCGTATCGCTCAGCGAAGCCTGGAAGTAGTCACCATAGTCCATACCAAACCCCTTGTCGGAGGCATCCTGGCGGAAACCATAGTTCTGCCAGATATAAGAACCGCTGTTGGACCAGCCCTGCAGCCAGGTAGCCTTGTAAGGCGCGGACTGAGACCAAAGCTGCTGCCCTCGAATCTTCATAGGCACATTGTAGGGGTTCCACCACAGGAACATGGGTGCGAAGCAAAGGCGCAAGTTGTATTTGAGCTCGTCTCCGCCGCTGTTCTCAACCTGATCGGTCACCAAACCGAAGGTGTTCATGAACGCAAGCATCACCGGTGTACGGGCATAGCCGGAACCGGTACTTCCCTGGTCCATCATGGAACGGCTGTCGTACACAGTGCTGTTACCGCCCACGGAGTTAGGATCATTGGAGATGCCGGTGGGATTACCGTGCTGGTAAAGAGAACCGCTCAGGCGCGTATAGCAGTCGTTCACATTACCAATGAGACGAGCCGTATAGTTGTCTGAATCCTTGGCTGTACCATCCGGCCAGCAATTATAGTAAGCATACAGGTTCTGCCAGGAGCCGATGGGCATATTGGACTCTGTGCCCCGCGGCACATCGTTGCCTTCCACTATCGGGCAGTCCTGCTGAGAACGTGCCGCAAAATCCGTGCCTTTCAGTGTCTTTTTGTTGAGCAGAAGGCAGAGGTCCTGCTTCAGACCGCCCGTTCTCACATTTACGGGAAGAGAGTACGACGAGGTCGTTACATCGAAGAAATACGGCATACCCGCATCCTGAGAAGAGGTAGAAACCAGAGGAATGCTGGCCATCGTCAGCAACTTATCCGGCTTCTCCACCTTATCCGGCATGAAGGAGAGGTTCTCGCTGTCCACAAACATGGGACCGGGTGTATTCCAGGTGCGGCGCAGCACCTCCAAGGGGCTGTCATCCGGCTCCGGATCTTTAATGGTAATCTTACTCTTCTGATTTTCGCCGCCAATCCACCAGGCAAAGCTACCGGTATTCTTGCCGGAGGCCGGCATATCGATAAGATCTGCATACACCAAATGGCGCCCGGAAAGGCGTTTCCCCAGAGTACCTTCACCTACCAGGCAAATACGATTGCCCGGGTCGCGGCTCCCCAGAGACGCCACTGCATTAAACTGATTGAGCTCCCCCGGCTGGCGAGAGGAGATGAGCCAGCGGCGGAACATAGAAGAACGCCCGGCATCGTAGGTGGAACGGATATCGCTCCCCTTCCCTGCAACAGGCTTGCCGTATATCGGACCGGACCAACTGTCCCACACCCCGAGAATATGCTGCGCCACGCTCCCCTCCTCCTCGGAGGTAATAGCAGAGCTTGCCGTCACTCGGCGATCCGGCCCCAGCACCATCTGCAACTCACCGATGGCGGCATCGAGCCCCACAAGAGCCTGTTGCCGTGCCTCGGCCTGCAGTGCGGTCTGCATGGCTATGCGATTCTGAGATGATGCCATGGCCAGAACACCCACAGCCAGGAGAGTGAGCAGCATCATCAATGTAAGCGATGCAATAAGGGCAAAGCCGTGCTTCTTCCTTTTTATCAGTCGCTTAGGCAAAAAAGTCTTCTGTTTGAGCTTCATACACTATATGCAAGTACCATTCCACTATACACTACAAATCCACCGCGTCAAGAAAAAAACACAGCTCCCGAAACTAAAACTCCGCCTTATTTTCAGGACTTAATAGCTCCATTTTCATGATATTCCGAAAAAATTAAACAAAACAGAGCGTTCCATCGAACGCTCTGTCTCGCAATTGGTCGGAAAACTTTTACTTGGGCACACCGGCTCTGGCCACCTTGGAAAGGTAGATAACCAGCTTGGGAGTAGTTTCGAAAAGCTCCTTAATAGCCGGCGGCAGCTCCAGATTACGCAGAGCTTCCGGCGTGATGGAAAGCGGCGTCTTCAGGTTTGCCATCACAAAATTCTGGATAGCGGACACAGCGGTGTTATCTGCCAGCAGTTTATCGAGAGCCTCTTTGAGAGAGGGAGGACAATTTGCCTGCAGCGCAGACACCACCTTCTTGCGTATGGCCATAGCGGCCAAATTCTGTAGTAATCCCATAATAAATAGTATGTTGTTGCTTTATTTAACCGATACGTTCAAAATATGCGTCTTGAAAGGGGGCTCCCCCTTTTCCCATGGTCGGGAATAAATGAGCTTCACTGTGCCCTGCCCGACCTTAGTACCGGTGACGGCAACCACCGTACTGCAGGGGCGACCGCAGAGCGGCGGCTCATTGGGCTCGGGCTTGCGCTGCTCAAAAGCCAGCTCCACCACCACCACGTCCGGGCATTCTGCCACCTGCCACAAAAACCCCGTGGTAGGATTACCGGCGAGAGTCACAGACTTACTCTCCCCAACAGTCAACTCCATAGCCTGCTCCGCTGCCGGAGCAGGTGCCACCAAAACTGCCATCCCGAGCAGAGAGGCCATTTGCATGCATTTCATCATACTTCCCTTATATCAGCATTTGTTCCCCAGGTCAAGCCCGGCTCGCTAATTTGGCATATTTTTACAATGTCGGCCTTTCCATTTTACATACCAGATGCTTACCACCGGCAGTACAACACATTACCGAACATCACACTCCTGCGAATCCGCAAAAATGCAATAGGCCAAACATCACCTGTTTTATTACGCTTGCATTCTCAGTAATTATCTGTACAATGGTTGCGCACGGAGCCACAACGCGCTCTCTTCGAATACATCGTTCGCCTGTTGTGTCTGCTGCTGGGGCTTTTCATCCTGGCACAAGGTTTTGCCTAAACCCCCACGCCCGCCGCCTCTTCATCACTCTTCATCCCGTCTCTACAGCACATGGACATAAAAACCCTGTACACCGCAGAACAGGTTCAGACAGCCGTACGCGAAACAGCCGCCCGAATCGAGGCCCATTTCGGCAGCGAGGAGCCCGTCATCGCGCTTTGCCTGCTCAACGGTGCCATCTGGTACGCAGCAGACCTGCTGCGGTATCTGCCTGCTAATTTCGAGCTGCAAACCATCCGTATCTCCAGCTATGAAGGAACTGAAAGCACGGGCAACCTCAAATGGCACAACGCCCTGCCCTACTGCGCCGGCAAGCAAGTGCTTGTTATCGACGACGTGCTCGATACCGGCCTCACCATGAAAGCTGTGTGCGATGCCCTGCTGGAAAACGGTGCAACCGGGGTTACCACCACCGTGGCCATCAACAAGGAAGGCCGCCGCCATATTGCTTGCGAGGCCGACTTCTGCGCCCTGCACTGCGGCGATTTCTTCCTTGTCGGCTACGGCCTCGACTTCAACGGCAAATACCGCAACCTGCCCTTCATCGGTTACATCGAGCCCTGACTTCAGACTCCCCTTCCCGCCTCATGAGCAGAAACGGCAGAGCGCCTGAGCCACCGTCTACTTTTTGCAACTGATTCTCATATACCAAGCTCCGCTACAAGCTAGTATCGCCTTGACAAATCCCCCGGCATAGGACAGAATGTGGCACGCACCACGAATCCGCAAATAAAAACTGTCCACACAGGCATGCCGAACACCAACAAACAATCAGCGAAAGAACTATACGAGGCTCTGATGGCATGCAGCTATGTGCGCACAAGCCAACTGCTGGAAGCCGGAATCTCACCGAACACGCGAGTACCGGGCTTCGACGATGCCTACCCGGGGCGCCCCGGCCAAAAACTCTCCCGTACCAACCTGGTGCCGCTTAACTTTGCGGCTTTCTGGAGGGCGAAAAAGAGCCAAATCAAAATCCTGCGCCGCCTGCTGGAGGCCGGGGCAGATGTACACAGCGCGGATTCTCAAGGCTATACCCCCTTGCACGATAGTGTATACGACAACAAACCGGAGCCGGTACAGCTTCTGCTGGAAGCCGGGGCGGATGCGAACGCCGCCACGGCACAGGGCTTTACCCCGCTGCATCTGGCCGCGCTGGACAATGCCGCCAAAGTAGCAGAGCTTCTGCTCACCCACGGCAGCAGGGTAAACGCCACCGCAAACGATGGCGAAACTCCGCTGGCCTTTGCCGCCATGACCGGCAACGCCAAGCTGGTGCACGCGCTGCTGCGAGCCGGGGCAAATGCCAATGCCACAGAGACAGACGGCATGACACCCCTACTCCGCGCCGCCTACTACGGAGACTCCGCAGAGGTGCTGCAGCTGCTGGCAGAAGCCGGGGCAAACCTGCACGCCACCACTCAAGACTCCGGAGCAGGTGCTTTGCACTACGCCGCTACGGGTGGCCGGGAGGCAAACCTCCGCGCCCTCCTGGAGCTGGGAGCAGACGTCAACACCAGGGACAAGCTCGGCACCACAGCCCTACTGCGAGCCGTTGCCATATGCCACAGCGCTTGCGTGCAACTTCTGCTGGAAGCCGGAGCGACTGCGGATTTCAACGGTGACAACGGAAAGAAGCTTTGCCGCCTCGCGCTGGCCGGCAAGGAGCCAAGCATCATTGCCGCTGCTGAAAAAGCATGCCCGGACGCTTTCCGCGCCGCACGCCGTGCCCACGAGAAAGCCACCCGTCGCCGCAAGCTGATTCGCGACATCCTACTCTACGCACTGGGTGGCGCTATTGCCTATTTCTTTCTGTAAATCGACCACTTACACCACCATGTCCTCCCTTCTTTTTCTCTGCACGGGCAACTCCTGCCGCAGCCAGATGGCAGAGGCATTTGCCCGCCTGCATGCGCCGCAGGGGGTGCACATATACTCCGCCGGCGTGGAAAAACACGGGCTCAACCCACGCATGCTCGACGTCATGGCAGAAGCCGGGGTGGACATGAGCCCCCACTACAGCAAAACTACGGATGAATTACCTGCGCAGGATTGGGAGCTCGTCGTCACCGTATGCGACAATGCCGCGCAGCGCTGCCCCTGCTTCCCCGGCGCCACAATGCACCACATGCCTTTCGACGACCCGCCCGCCCTCACTCGCGGCATGGACGGTGCAGAAGCACTCCCCACGCCACTCTGCATGGCTGCCTTGCGGTACAGGGCATCTACCATATAAGCCTCCTCCAGCTGCTGAATAGCCTCCTTTACGGATTTATCGCCCTCCTGAAAACCGCCCAACACCTCGCCCTGCGGATTCAGCACCAGAATGGTCGGGAACGCCGCAACACCGTAGCGCTTGGCCAGGGCTTCATTCTGCTGCCGCAGTTCCGGCGCCAGCCTGTGGCGCTGCGGCAAGTCTACCTCCATCAGCACAAACTTGTCCGCCGCGTAGACGCGGAAATCGGCATTATCCAGCACATTGCGCCGCAGCAAGATGCATGCCGAGCAGCAATCCGAACCGGTAAAATCCACCAGCACCAGCTTGTTCTCAGCCTTAGCCTGCTGCATGGTCGCCGGGAAATCAGTCATCCACTCCCCGGCCGAAGCCGGCGCCACCAACGCACTCAACGGGAGGATAACTCACAAACTGTGAAGAAACAGGCTGTCAATCATTGAGTACAGTCTAGCAGATATTTGCCAAGGCTACAAGATTATTTCGGTTTGCACAAAAAAACTCAGCTAAGCCGAAACGTATATCGCATTCCCTATGCGATAGCAAGCAAAAAAGTCGTAATTCGTTAGAAAAAAAACACCTTACCAAAACCGCTACTGCGAGGAAACCCTGTAAAATGCGCCTAAAACATAATGCAAGACATTGATAATACAATACAAACATGTATATCTCATAGGGAATGCGATACACTTCACCTAGGCTTACACCTCTCTATAAGCACAATAACAAAGAACACGCATACACCTTTTAGTTACACCTTGCACACCATGAAAAAGACAATTGCGACACTTTTCATCAGCTTCGCTTCCCTTGCAACTGCTCAAACCGTTGTTGAAATTCCCCAAAACACAACAAAAACAGACAATTCCGTCATTATTCTCGAAACTGCGAGCGATACCGTCTTCAATTCAGGGCAATACAACGTCCAGAAAATTCAAATAGAAAACGGCAACGTTACCAACTTCGGTACCATTACAGAGATTTTTGAGGACGAGGACGACACCTATTCCGACCTTCTGCACATTTTGGCAGCAGGCGGCAACATCACTAATTACGGTCGAATTGAAGGCAGAACCACAGTCGTCTACGGTTCATTCACTGCCATGGATGGTAGTTACATGACCGATTTCGACCTGTACGATGGGGGCTCTCGTCTTAACGTAATAGGCAACGCAACTATAAACGGAATATTGTACTCAGAAGAAGACGCAGAAATCATCTTCACTCTTGGTGGGAGCATTAACATGATGGGTAACGATTTAGAAAGGTGGGGTACAAAAATCGTGCTGCTGCTTGATGATACCATCACAAACGGCGATACGACAACCTCATATCGATACTTAGAAAAAAATAATCTATTCACAAACGTAGGTAACGGTGCACTTACCGGAGATACAACTATTATCCTTCGTGACGCTCAAGGTAATGAAACGACCCGCAAATACAGTGAACTTTCTACTGTACCCGAACCAACGACAGCAACCCTAACATTGCTGGCACTTACTTGCCTAGCCGCCCGCCGCCGCAGAGTCTCCCGCTAAATAAGATAAAACGCTTTCAATGGCCGTTGCTCCTAACCAGGCAACGGCCGTTTTTTTACCAACAAACGCGGGGAAAGGCGAAACTGCTTTACTTTACCCCCGATACTATGATAAAATGTGTCGCGCACCATGGCCTTTACACACTTACACGTTCACACCGAATACTCGCTGCTGGATGGGATGATTCACACGAAGGATCTCATCAAGCGCTGTGCCGAGCTAGGCATGAGCTCCGTAGCCATTACCGACCACGGTAATGTGTTCTCAGCCATTGAGTTCATGGTGAACGTGAAAAAGCACAACAAGGAGATACTTGCCTGGAACAAAGAGCACCCGGAGGAGAAAAAGCCGGTATTCAAGCCGATTCTGGGCTGCGAAATCTACCTGTCACCCACCCCGCTGGATGTCAAGAAGCAAATCCCCGGTCGCAAGAAATACACACACCTGGTGCTGCTGTGCGAAAATAACCTCGGCTGGGCCAACCTCATTAAAATCGTATCGCGCGGACACTTGGAGGGCTTTTACCACAAGCCGCGGGTGGATATGGCCACGCTGCGCGAGTTCAGCCGTGGGCTCATCTGTCTGACCGGCTGCGTGAGCGGCCCGTTACAGGAGTGGATACTCCAGGACCAGCCGGAAAAAGCCGAGGAAGTGCTGCAGGAGCTCATCGACATATTCGGCAAGAACAACCTGTTTGTGGAGCTGCAGGACCACGAGCTGGAGGAAGAGCGGCGCTGCACCCCCGAGCTTGTACGCCTGGCTCGCAAGCACGATGTAGGGCTTGTTGTCACCAACGATGCCCACTTCCTGAAAGAAAGTGACCACGATGCGCACGATATCCTCATCTGCGTGGGTACCGGCAACAAACGCATGGACGGCAAACGCATGCGCTACCCCCGCAGCGTGTACTTCAAGAGCGAGGAGGAAATGCGCGAGCTCTTCCCCGAATACCCGGACGCCTACGAAAACACCAACGTCATCGCCGAACGTTGCAACACCTCCATTAAGCTGGATTCCACCTCCACCGAGCGATACCCGGAGTTCGCACCCGAAGACGGGTCCACCCGCGAAGAATACCTGCGCAAAATCTGCTACAAGGGGCTGGAAGAGCGCTACGGCAAGGAGCGCGCGGAAAACGACAAGGAGCTGCGTGAACGCCTGGACTACGAGCTGAGCATCATCAACATGCTGCGCTTCCCCAGCTACTTCCTCATCACAGCAGACTTCATCAACTGGGCCAAAGACCACGACATCCCCGTGGGACCGGGTCGTGGCTCGGCCGCCGGCTCGCTGGTGGCCTACTGCATGAAAATCACCAACATTGACCCCTACGCATTCAACCTGATTTTCGAGCGATTCCTCAACCCCGAGCGTGTGAGCCCGCCGGATATCGATATCGACTTCTGCCAGACGCGCCGCCCGGAGGTTATTGACTACGTGCGCCACAAATACGGTGAGCGAGCTGTGACGCACATCATCACCTACGGCACCATGGGTGCTAAGTCCGTTATTAAGGACGTGGCACGCGTGCTCGACCTGAGCTATGCCGACAGTGACCGCATCGCCAAACAGATTGAAAGCGGTCCCGGTGTAACCCTCAAAAAGAGCTACGATGCCAACGAAGACCTGCGCAACCTGCTGCAAGACCCCACTTACGCCGAGGTATGGGACTACGCACTGAAACTGGAAGGCACGGTGCGCAACGTAGGTATGCACGCAGCAGGCGTGGTGATTGGTGACCGCCCGCTGGATGAATACGTAGCCCTCACGCGAGACGACCTGAGCAACCCGCAGGGCGAAGTGGTGGCCCAGTGCGATATGAGCGCCATTTACAACGCCGGCCTGCTCAAGATGGACTTCCTGGGGCTCAAAACCCTCACCGTCATGAAAGACGCCGAGCGCTATGTGCGCTGGCGCGTACCGGATTTCCGCTACGATGCCGTAGACATTCAGGACAAGGAAACCTTTGCCCTGCTCAACCGTGGTGACACCATGGGCGTCTTCCAGCTGGAATCCGGTGGCATGGTGGACACCTGCCGCCGCTACGGTATCGACAACATTGAAGATATCATCGCCCTGCTTGCCCTCTATCGCCCGGGAGCCATGCAGTTCATGGACGATATGATTGCCGTGAAGAAAGGACTCAAGCAGGCCGAATATGAGCACCCGCTGCTCGAAACCGTGTCCGGACTGACCTACGGCGTGATGATTTACCAGGAGCAGGTGCAGGCCGCCGCTAAACTGCTGGCCGGCTACACCCTCGGCGGTGCTGACCTTCTGCGCCGCGCCATGGGCCACAAGGACATGCAGGAAATGGCCGAGCAGCGCCGCCGTTTCGTGAAAGGCTGTTGGGATGTCAACCAAATTGACGAAAAAACAGCCAACGCCATCTTCGACAAAATTCAGAAGTTCGCAGGCTACGGGTTCAACAAGTCCCACTCCGCCTGCTATGGTCACATCTCCTACTGGACTGCCTACCTCAAGGCTCACTACCCGGTAGAATTCCTCTGTGGGCTCATGTCCAACGAGTCCACCAACGAAAAAATCGGCGTCTTTATCCAGGAAGCCATCCGCCTGGGCATCGAGGTACTGGGCCCCTGTGTGAACCACTCCGCCGTCAAATTCCAGCCGGAAACCATGCCCAACGGCCACCTGGCTGTGCGCTTCGGCCTGGCCTCCATCAAAAGCATGAGCTCCGATACAGTGGAAGTTATCGTGAAAGAGCGCAAGGCCAACGGCCCCTACAAAAGCTTGGAGGACTTCTGCTACCGCATCCCCCCGCAGAACGTGCGTCGCAACCAGCTGGAAGTGCTGGTGCAATGCGGCGCCTTCGACTGGATGCAGGTATGCCGCGCCCAGCTTTTCGAAACTATCGAGCAATGCCTCAATGGAGCCGCTGGGGTACACAAAGACCGCTCTGTGGGACAAATGGCCCTCTTTGCCATGGAAGATACCACCTCCTCAGCAGAGGAAAAAGTCATCCTGCAGGAATGGCCTAAGGAAAAACGCCTGGACGACGAGAAATTCCTGACCGGCGCCTACTTTACCGGCAACCCGCTCGACAGCATGCGCGGCATCATCGATGCCCCCAAATACACCCGCATCGGCGCCCTGCCCGACATGACAAGCGACGAAATCAAAGGCTCACATGAAATGGCAGGCATGCTGCGCTCCGCCACAATTAAGGTGAGCAAGAGTGGCCAGAAGTTCGCCATCATTGCCGTGGAAGACTTTACCGGCAGCACAGAAGCCCTTCTGTGGGGAGACTCCTTCACCAAGGCCTCTGCCGTGGAAGGGTTGCTGCAGGCCGGCAGCTTCGTCAAATTCCGCGCACGTATATCGGAGGACGAAAAGACAGGCGGCAAAAAAGTGTCGGCCAACGGTCTGGAATTATTGAGCACCAATGCACCAAGAAGAGGCAAGAGCAAAGAACCGGCACACTACGAAATCGTGCTCAATACAGCCCGCCACAGCCAAGCGGATTTACAGCACATTAAAAACATTCTGCTGGAGCATAGCGGCCGCACGCCCGTACACCTCACCTTCCGCAACTCTCTCGGCAACCGTGTCAGTATTGAGTTAGGGGAACGCTACCGCGTCACCCCCTCTCCCAAACTGAATGAAATTCTTTCCCTCTACAGCTGATGCAACAGCCGCTGAAACTCAAAGATTGGTGTCTGATAGGCACCCTGGCTTTCGGGCTGGGGCTGGCCGCCCCACATATCCGCACCTGGCTCGCCGGCCCCTCGCCCCCCGCAGAGCAGACGCCGGAAGCGGAAAACACCCCCATCGCCACCGATGCCTTCAGCCTGAATCTTCTGCAAGCAGCAATGAAAGTCACCCCGGAAGGCAACCTGTTACTGTTGCCTGACAGCCTGGCGGCATTGCTACAGCAGCTCAAATCCCAGACAAACGATGAAGTGACCGCAGAGCTGACAGCCGCCGGCCTACCGGAGCAATGGCAGCACAGCACGGCCGATGTACGCGCTGCAGCCTGTCTGTTTGCAGACGTTCCCTACAGTGCAGAAACAGCGGCCCAGGGAGTCATCAGTACCCCATTCTCCCGGAACCCGGCCATGGCGATTGCCACGGTCAACAACACACTGCAGGCGTATACATCACCTACTCTGGGACAGATGATAACCGGCGATGATATTACCGCAGAAACTAACCTCATCGCCACAATCGCCCTCACCTGCACCGCGGAATGGGCCTCCCCCGTCCACTCGACAGACAGCAAAGCTGCAGATTTCTACAACGCCAACGGCAGCATGCCGCGCATTGTCTTCATGCAGGCCCGGGCTCTGCACTATGCCCAAGCGCCATCCGGTGAGTGGAAAGCTGCCTGCATTCGCCTGACCGGCCCAAGGAAAAGTGCTGCAACTCCACCGTGCGACCTCATTATCATCATGCCGGAGCACCATAGTGCCCGCCCCTTTGCGGCCGCCCTCTCCCAGGAACAGTTCAGCGCCATCCGTACAGCGCTGCGAGAATCGTCCACAACAGGCACTATTGACATACCGAGACTGGAATTCGGCGGCGCAGCTCAGAACCTTCTCCCCCTCCTGCAGCAGCTCGGCCAGGAAAAACTCCTCACATCCTCAGCGCCCTTCGGCAAACTCACCACAAAAGCCCCCTTTGCACTGAGTGCCGTACTGGCGAAGCACCACATCGAACTGAAGGAATCCCGGCAGAACACATCCCAGGCCTCCCGGGAATTGCCAACGGTGCTCCGCTGCGAAAAACCCTTCCTCTGGTTCCTGATGCCCCTTTCCTCGCCCCATGCCCCATACGCCATGGGCATTGTCGAAAACCTGTAACAAACAAGCTCAGTCGAAAGTCACCGCTTCACTTTGTGACAAGAGGATGCTCGAAGCGCTTCACAAAAAAGCGCACCAGAGGTAGAGGGAGGAGATGACTATGGAGAGCAGCATGAGCGGGAATGCCACCTTCATGAAGCCCCAGAATGTGACCACCATATTATGCTTACGGGCGATGGAGAGCGCCACCACATTGGCACTGGCTCCAATCACCGTTCCATTGCCCCCCAGACAGGCTCCCAGCGAAAGCGCCCACCACAGCGGCTCCAAATCGCCGTAACCCATGGCTCCCATATCTTGAATCAGAGGAATCATGGTGGCAACAAAGGGAATATTATCAACAAAGGCGGACATGAGGGCGCTGAGCCAGAGCACCGCCAGCGTGGTAACGGAGTGGTTCCCGCCAGTCAGCTCCATCGTCTGTAGAGCCAGCCAGCGGATAACGTTGTTTACCTCCAGACCACCCACCAGCACAAAAAGCCCGATAAAGAAGAAAATCGTTGTCCACTCCACCTTGGAGAGTACAAGCTCCAGCATCTTCTCCCGCCGCGGCATCACCATGAGCAACAGCAGAGAAGCTCCCACCACTGCCACCGTGCCGCTCTCCAGGCTCCACCCGGGTATCTGCCCATGCAGACAGAAAAGCAGGATAGTCACCGTAAGCGTAAACAAGCACTTGCGGAGAAGCGGCTTGCTGCGTATAAGCCCCTCCGTCTTAATTTTCATGATACGTTGCTGCACCTTGGGATCGCAAACAAGCTGCCGGCGGTAAATCATCACAAGCAAGCCTATGGTAAGGACAAATATCACCACACAGGGTAATGCCAGATTCTCAACAAATGCCATAAAGTCCAGTTCTTTCACAGAACTGGCAATCATAATATTGGGCGGGTCGCCAATCATTGTTGCCGTGCCGCCAATATTGGATGACAGTATCTGGGCCACAACAAACGGCATAGGAGAAATACGCAAGTCCCTCGCCAGAGTAAATGAAATCGGCACCGTAAGCAACACCGTCGTCACATTGTCCAGCAAAGAGGAGCACAGTGCCACCATTACAGACAGGCTTATCAGCAATGCTACGGGATTCCCCTTCGTCTTCTGCGCGGCACTTACAGCCAGATAGCGGAACAGGCCGGTCTTACTCAGCACCAACACCTGAATCATCATACCGATAAGCAGCGCCAGTGTATTAAAGTCAATATGATGAATGGCCTCCTCCTGAGTAATGACCCCCAGAAGCACCATAGCCATCGAGCCACACAGGGCAATCACCGTGCGCTGAACCTTCTCCGTCACTATCAACCCATATGTGATCAGGAACAGGATAATGGCAGCAGATGTTGTGAAATTCAGTTCCATATTGATATATTGCCCCAATGCGTGCGGGTCGGTTATTCTACTCGCTTTTTTCTGAAAAGCAAGTAAAATCGCGCCGATTTTCACTTTTTGCCGACTTTTATAAAGCGGACTCAAAGATTATTTCGCAACACGCTATTTTTAGCTTCACAAATCCACAGAAAACGTGTAGAATACAATCACGATATGGCTATTCAGATGCAACGAACACTCGTCAAGTGTGCCTCCATTCAGGGCACATCACTCCATACGGGTCTGCCCGTCAAGCTCACCATCAAGCCGGCAGAGCCTAATACCGGCCTGAAGTTCCGACGCATTGACCTGCCCGATAAACCCTTCATCGATGCCTCCGCAGCCAAAGTGCAAACGGTAGAGCGAGCCACCACGCTGGCCGAAGGCTCCGTGAAGGTACACACCGTGGAGCACATTCTTTCTGCCCTCACCGGTATGGGAGTGGACAATGCCATCATCGAGATGGACAGCAACGAACCCCCCATTGGTGATGGTTCCGCTTCCCCCTATGTAGAGCTTATCAAGCAGGCCGGTATCGTTGAACAGGACGTACCCTGCCACGTATGGGAAATTCGTGAGCCGATTCAGGTGGAAAACAAGAACGGCAGCCGCATCATCATCATGCCCGACAAGAAGTTCCGCGTTTCCGTCACGGCCGTGGGTCCCGAAGGCCGCGTCACGCAGTACTTCACCAGCGAGGTGAACCCGGAAACCTACGAGAAGGAATTTTCCACCGCGCGTACCTTCTGCTTCTACGAGGACGTACAGCCCCTGCTGGACAAGGGCCTTATTCAGGGTGGCACGCTGGACAACGCCATCGTCATCAAGGGCGACCAGTACATCTGCGCCGGCGGCCTGCGCTTCCACAACGAATGTGCCCGCCACAAGGCCATGGACATGGTAGGCGACCTCATCCTCAACGGCCACCGCATCCTGGGTCACGTCATTGCCATCATGCCCGGCCACGGCATCAATACCCAAATGGCCTCTGCGCTGCAGAAGAAATTCGACAGCATGGAAGCCATGAAACCCAAGCCCTTCATCTTCCCCTCCGGCGATACCGTGCTGGATACAACGGAAGTACTCAAACTGCTGCCGCACCGTTACCCCTTCATGATGGTGGATCGTGTGCTGGGCTTTGAGGGCGACACTAAGTGTGTAGGCCAGAAGAACCTCACCATGAACGAAATGTTCTTCCAGGGCCACTTCCCGGGCAAGCCGGTTATGCCCGGCGTACTGCAGCTGGAAGCCATGGCTCAGGTAGGCAGTATCCTGATGCTGCGACTGCCGGAGAATCAGGGTAAGATTGGTTACTTCATGAGCTGCGACAAGGTAAAATGGCGCAAGCCCGTAGTGCCGGGCGACATTCTCATCATCGAAGCAGAGCTCACTAAGATGCGCGGCGCCATCGGGGTATGCAATGCCCGCTGCCTGGTGAATAACGAGGTGACCTGCGAAGCCGAACTCAAATTCATGGTGGCAGACGCCTGATCGAGTAGGTTTTTGCAGAAAAAAATCACACAAATCAAGAATCGGTGCTTGACAAGCGCCGATTTTTGAGTATCATAGCTCACCCCGACCGCGCGCAGCGGCCACAGCAGACTTCACAAGAACTTCAAACGTAACCATACAACATCATGAGCAAGAGAACATACCAGCCTTCCAAGCGCTGCCGCAAGCGCCAGTTCGGTTTCCGCGCACGCATGGCTTCCAAGAATGGTCGTGCTATCCTCGCCCGTCGTCGCGCCAAGGGCCGCAAGCGCCTTCTGCCCAAGGGTGTGGAGATTCACTACAAGCGCCACACCGTTCAGCACGGTGTTTGATTCACAATGAGTTGCCGGACAGCTTGTCTGCAAGGCAACTCAGGAGCAACACGCAACGTCCTGTTGTAAGATGCAGCTCAGGCGGAGTAATACCATGAAACGAGCTTCCGAGTTCGCCATGGTGCGCAAAGCCGGGCAGTCTGAAGCAGGGCGTTTCCTTATTCTCAGCACAGCTCCCCTTCCCACCCCCGGCGAGCACTCGCGCTTCGGCATCATCACCACCAGAAGAATAGGCCACGCCGTGCTGCGCAACCTCCTGCGCAGACGCGTTCGCGAGATTCTCCGGGAACATGGAGCCCCGTTGGAAAACGGGCTGTACGTCGTCATTGTTGTGCGCAATCGCGCGGCCATGACAGATTACGCCGGCCTGGAAAAAGATTTCTGCAAGCTGTTGGCCCGCCATCAGCAGAAGCTGGAGAAAAGCGCGACATGCTCAAACGCCTAGTCATAGCCCCGGTGCGCTTTTACAAGCGCTTTCTGAGCCGCCCACTGCATGTGCTGGCCGGCCCCATGGCAGGCTGCCGCTTCAGCCCCAGCTGCTCCACCTATTTCATTCAGGCCGTAGAAGTGCATGGCGCACTGAAAGGAAGTCTGCTGGGCATATGGCGCATTCTTCGCTGCAATCCCTGGGGGGGCTGCGGGTACGACCCTGTTCCTCCCCGTAAAACCCCTTAACCCCCTTACAATCCTACCCCACTAAGTTTATGGATAAGACATCAATCATCGTAATCGGCTCCTGCATAGCCCTGCTCGGTGCGAACTGGTGGTATACCAGCACTCAGACCCCGCCGCCCGCTACCCCGGCTCCCCAGGCACAGGTGGCTCCCGCAGTCCCGACAGCCGCTCCTGCTGCCCAGCCGACCACAGAGGCCACCCCGGCCTACGTCACCCCGGCCACACCGGTACCACAGGTTCTCGCCACCCTCACCTCTCACGACTCTGCCGGCAAACCGGTTGCCCGCTACAGCATCCAGGACATCGGCGGCAGCGTCAAGTGCGTGGATATGCTCGGCCAAGCCATCAACAGCACCAAGGAAGAGCTGCGTGGCGACGTGAGCATCAACGGAAATGTGCCTCAGGGCATCGGTACCCTCATGTTCCGCCTCAGTAACAACGCGGAGCCTGCATATGACCAGACCCCCTACAGCATCATTCCCGAGCTCACCAACGACAAACAGGTGGCACTTTTCGCCCGCATGGGAGATTTGCTGGTTCGCAAGATTTACTCCCTGGCACCCCTGCAGCACAACGACCGCACCGTGGAGGGCAACGCCTATGTGCTCAACCTTACGGTAGACGTGCAAAATGTGGGCAGCATCCCCCTCAGCGCGACAAATTGGGGCCTCTATGCCGGTGGCATGAGCCAGATTAATCACTCTGAGGGCAGCATCTACACCCACTATATCATGCTGGAGAACGGCGATTTCTGCAAAGAAAACCGGGGCTCCTTCGACCCCTTCTTCGGCTCCGCCAAGTCCCGCATCTACTCAACGGACAACAAGAAGCTCGAGTGGGTGGGCACCATGAGCCAGTATTACTCCACCGTAGTAATGCCCGACGCCAACAGCGGCAACAATGCCTGGTACGCAGCTCCCACCCGCTACAAGCTGCCTGTTACCAATGAGGAGGTGGATGGCGTGGAAATGGGTGCAGGCATCCCGGACTTCACCCTCGCCCCCAAGACGGAGAACATGCCCGGCGGCGTACGCTCCCTCTCTTACAAGATTTTCACGGGGCCCAAGCTCAACCTCATGCTTGAGGACATGACTCACGATATCCCCAAGATTGAGCAGATTATGGACTATGGCTGGCTCTACCTCATCAGCTACCCCATGAACTGGCTCATCAACATCTTCCACAGCTGGTTCGGCAACTGGGGCTGGGCTATCGTTGCCATGACCTTCGTTGTCCGCCTCATCATCTGGCCGCTCTACCGCAAGAGCTACATGAGCATGAAGCGCATGAGCCTCCTGCAGCCCATGATGAAGGAGCTCAAGGAGAAGTACCCCAATGACCAGCAGAAAGTCTCCATGGAGATGATGAACCTGTACCGCCAGTACGGCATCTCCCCCTTCGGTGGCTGTCTGCCCATGTTCCTGCAGATTCCCATCTTCTTTGCCTTCTTCTACGTGCTGCAGACCGCAGCAGAGCTGCGCGGCGCCCCCTTCCTGGGCTGGGTAACAGACCTCTCCCAGATGGATACCGTCTGTACCCTGCCCTTCACTATCCTGGGATGGGAGCCTGCAATCAACGTGCTGCCCTTCATCATGGCCGCCTCCATGATTGCCATGATGAAGATGACGCCGCAGGCCGGCGACCCCACCCAGCAGAAAATCATGAAGTTCATGCCCGTCATGTTCTTCCTGTTCTGCTACACCTACCCCAGCGCTCTGGCTCTGTACTGGACCACCACCAACATCATCTCCATCATCCAGACCCTCATCATCCGCCGCCTCCCCCAGCCCACGCTGGAAAAGGTGGACCCCAAAAAGCGCAAGCAGCCCAAAAAAGGCAGCTTCCTCGACCGCATGCAGCGCATGATGGAAGAACAGCAGAAGGCCCTGGACGAACAAAAACGCCAGGCCAACATGCGAAATGTTACCAAGAAGTAACCCCCGCACTTCATCTTATACAGGCGCGCTCCCTATGGAGCGCGCTTTTTTATTGCCCAAACACCCACGGCATCGTATAAATACTGCACAGGCGCATGCCTGCATACAACATCATCTCAACAACTGAAAACTATGCCTAAATCACGTCTTGCCTACATCCTGCTCGGGGTTTTCCTCGGCTCCCTCGGTATCCACAACTTCTACGCCGGTTACACCTGCTCAGCTTCTTATTACAGTGCTCTCAGGCAGCATCCTGGGGCTTATCTCTTACATCTGGGCTATCATTGACGTCTGCACTGTCACCAGAGATGCTCAGGGGGTGGCATTCACCAACTGATTCCGCACTGCGGCAAGCCGCAAGGGTGGCAGAGCTTAGCGTCGACTACTGCCCGCGCTTTAAGGCGCGGGCGTGAGCGGTGGAATAAGCTACGCATACCTGCGGGCGAACGCCCGTCGTACTTTCAAATTCGCCTGCCACGGCGTAGCAAGCGAGCGTAGCGAGACGCGAAGACGGGACCTTCATACTTCCACAAATTGCCCTTTCCACCTTATTTCACCGCGTATTATACCGTGTATTCAACGCCCGGGGTTCCGGGCGTGTTTCATTCTACATAAACAAAATCCCCCTTACGCTGATGGCGCTGCTCTGCGCCGTCTGACGGCCGGCTTGCCATCACCACCACCACCCACGCCACAACGGCCCGGCCTATCATCACGGCCCCGGGTTCCACAACAAGCGCCCCCACTACAACAACAATAAGCGCCCGCCGCACCCGCGGCCTTACCCCGCCTCCCGCCCGGGCTATAGGTGGTAATACACCCACTCGCGGCACAGCAAGCCCTAGCCTGCATTATTTCGCAAAAAAAAGCTTGCCTCCCTGTCCGTACAAGTGTACGATATAACCGTACACCTGTACGAGCAAATGAAAGAAGACGCCAAAGAGAAGTTAAAGCGCATCGGGCGGGCATGGCTTACCCGAGGCGGGATACGGAGCATAAAACTGCGGCAGATATGCGAAGAAGCCGGGGTAAGTCCGGGGACTTTCACGGCACATTTCCGCACCCTTGGGAATTTCAATGAGATATTGCTGAGGGAGTGGTATGAACCCTTGCGGGAATCGGTGGAGCACCAAAGCCACGCGCGCGGGAATTCGCTGGAAGTGCTGAAGGCGGAATTAAGAGCGGCGATTCAGTTCATCTGTCGGAATTCGGGGGTACTGGTACAGCTGTACATGGATGCAGCCATGGGCGAGAAAACAGTTTTTGCACTATTTCGGCAAACAAAGCTCACCCATGTGGCGCACCTGCGAAACGCCATCAGGCAGGCGATGAAGGACGGCTACCTGATAGCGGGCGATGGCGATGCCATCTTATTCTACCTGGTAGGAGCCATCGGGCTGCCAATTATCGTCTTTCAGCTGATGAATGACAAATTGCCGCCGGACATCCGCCTGGTGGAGAATCTGAAAAACACGGCCGACGAGGCCGCGACTATACAACGCATGGAATGGGCACTCAAAGGAATCAGTCAATTATGAAAATCGTACTACGCATGATTATCGCGCTCATCCTCCTGGGCGTGGGGTATTATTTCTACGCCGACAGCAGGGCGGATTCCGCAGCGGAGCTGGTGCTGAACGGCAATGTAGACATACGTAGTGTCAACGTGTCGGGGCGTGTAGCGGGGCGCCTGCAAACGCTGGCTGTTGATGAGGGAGCCAAGGTAAAGGCCGGCGCCCTACTGGGGCAACTGGACCCGCAGCCGTATGAGATAGCCCTGCGACAAGCACGGCTCGATGCTGCGGTCGCTCAGGAAAGCATCGCCACGGCGGAAAGTAATGTCAAAGCGGCTCAAGCCTCGCTGGCTTTGCTCCGAGCCGGCTATCGGCCGGAGGAAATTGACCGTGCCGCCGCCGAACTGGAAGCCCAGGAGGTAGTGCAGGAGAATGCCCAACGGGAGTACAACCGACAGGTATCATTGCTGAACAAGCGCGCGGTATCGCAGCAGGCGGTCGACCTGGCTGAGAAGACGCTCAATAGCCAGAAACAGGTTGTAGCCGCACACCGCGCAGCGCTGCACATGATGAAAACCGGCTACCGACAGGAGGAGATTCTGCGTGCTGAGGCACAGTTGGAAGCCGCCACATCAGCCGCAGCCGAAGCAAAAGCACGGCATTCGGTTGCATTGGTACGAGTGGAGCAGGCTGAACTCAATCTGGCAGATACTCGCCTTACGGCTCCGGCAGACGGTATTGTCACCACCCGCATCGTAGAACCCGGCAGCATGCTGCAAGCCGGAGCCCCCGTGCTGAGCATTTCGCTGCGCTCCCCGGTGCGGGTGCGCGCATACATAGATGAGGTGTACCTCGATAGCGTCACCCCGGGCATGCAGGTCAAGGTGGCAACCGATGGCGGCACGGAATGCACGGGCACGGTGTCATACATCTCGCCACAGGCGGAGTTCACCCCCCGAACAGTCCAGACAGCCGACATTCGCACCACTCTGGTCTACCGCATTCTGGTAACGCTCGGGTCCGGCGCCGAGCACCTGAATGCCGGAGCCCCGGTCACTGTCCGCATTCGCTGAGCCCGCTTCCATGATTGCCTGCATCGAAAACCTGGTGTATCGCTACAAGGGCGCCGAGCACGATGCGCTCGGCGGCGTGTCCCTGCAACTCGCGCGCGGCGAGGTGCTGGGGCTCATCGGGCCGGATGGCGCAGGCAAAACCACCCTGCTGCGCACCATGGCCGGGCTGTTGCGCCCCACAAGCGGCAGCCTGCGCATTCTGGAGCAAGAGCCATTGCAACACCACGCAGAACTCAGCGCCAAAGTCGGCTACATGTCGCAACGCTTCAGCTTGTATGAAGAGCTGAGCGTTGCGGAAAACATGCGTCTCACCGCCGGACTGAGGGGCATCCACCCTGCCCGAGCTGCGGAAACGGAGCACCTGCTGCGGGCAGCCGGGCTGGAGCCATTTACCGCCCGCCGTGCCGGGCAGCTATCGGGCGGTATGAAGCAGAAACTGGCGCTCATCTGCGCCATGCAGGGGGAGTCCGAGCTCCTCTTGCTCGATGAACCTGGGGTGGGAGTAGACCCGGTATCGCGTCGGGAACTCTGGCAGCTTGTAGAGCACAACCGAAACTGCGGGCGTGCCATTGTGTGGGCAACCGCCTATCTGGATGAAGCCGCACGCTGCGACCGCGTCTGTATTCTTCATGCAGGCCGGGTGTTGTACCTGGGCAAGCCGGATGCCCTGTTGCAACCCATACGCGGCAGGGTGTTTGCCGTGGCATGCTCCCCGGCCGACAGACTGTCCACCCTGAGACGCCTGCAAGCAGACCCGCAGATAATGGATGCCATGATAGAAGGCAACCGCATACGCTACCTGCTGAAAGCTCAAGCCGCCCACCCCCACGGGCTGCAAGCAGCCGCCCCCGTGGAACCCAACTTTGAAGAAGCATTCATCAACCTGATAGGCGGCGTACAATCTTCCCCCACCCGCGCAGCGGCTCCACTCGCCGTATCTCCCCAAGCCAACAATGCCCCCCGGGAAGAAGTGCTGATCACGGATGGGCTCACAAAGCGATTCGGCAATTTTGTAGCCACACATCACCTGAATCTTCGCGTACGACGTGGGGAAATCTTCGGTATTCTGGGGGCGAACGGCGCGGGAAAAACAACGGCTTTCCGCATGATATGCGGCCTGCTGCCGGCCAGCAGCGGCAGCGCCCGGCTCCTGGGGCTGGACCTGCTGCGCGAGCGACGGAAAGCGCGTGAGCTGCTGGGCTACATGGCACAGAAGTTTTCACTGTATGGTCAGCTGACGGTACGGCAGAACCTTGTTTTCTTTGCAGCGGTGTACGGGTTGCGCGGCAAAACGCAACAGGAGCGTATCACACAGGCGGTGGAGCGCTTTGAGCTGGCTCCCTACCTGCACGCAAAATCCGGCACCTTGCCGGTAGGCATACGGCAGCGGCTTTCCATGGCCTGCGCCACCCTGCACCGCCCGGCGTTTCTGTTTCTGGATGAGCCCACCTCAGGGGTGGATCCCTTTGCGCGGCGCTATTTCTGGGAAATTATCAATGAACTGGCGGCTCAGGGTGTTACCATCATCGTGACAACACATTTCATGGATGAAGCCCAATACCTGCACCGCATGGTAATCATGAACAAAGGCGAAGTGATTGCGCAGGGCACCCCGGATGAACTGAAGCAGGCGGCAGCCACCGCCGAAATACCCGCACCCACGATGGAGGATGCCTTTATCCACTACATCCGCACCCACGCATGAAAACCCTCACCATATTGCTGCGCAAGGAATTCCTGCAACTATGGCGGGATCCTTCATCCTTTATCCTGGCCTTTATTCTGCCGGTGCTCATGTTGCTGCTATTCGGGTTCTGCATCAACATGGACACCACGATGACAACCCTTGCCATCGTAGCGGAGGATGAAAGCCCGCAGGCGCATCGCATTCAGGAGCACATCGTAGGCTCGCCCCATGTAGAAGCCTGCGTGGTCGGCAATCGGGAGCACGCATTCGACCTGCTGCACCGGGGCGAAGTACAGGCGGTTGTCATGATTCCGCCACACGTCTCTCGCCGGATGGCACAGCAGCAAGGCGCCGATATCCTTATAGCCACCGATGGCACCTCCCCCAACACAGCGCAGTTCTCAGCGCTCTACCTGCAAAGCATGGTAACAGCCGCCCTGAGCGAAGCCACAACACCCCCGGTCGATATCCGAACAAGCTACCTCTACAACCCCGCCGCCGAAAGCCGGCACTACATCGTACCCGGAGCCATTGCCCTGGTGCTGGCCATGGTGGGCACCTTCCTCACGGCCATGGTGGTGGCACGCGAATGGGAGCGAGGCACCATCGAAACGCTGTTGGCCGGGGCTGTCACCCGGGCTCAGTTCGTTCTTTCCAAGCTGATACCGTATTTCCTGCTGGGGGTGGGCACAATGCTGGTGTGCTTATGGTGCGCAGCCTGCGTCCTGCAAGTCCCCATACGCGGCTCGCACCTGCTCATCTTGGCGATGGCCGGCTTATTCCTGCTCAGCGTGCTGAGTATCGGGCTTCTGGTGTCCACCCTAACGCGCAATCAATACAGTGCCTCGCTCCTTTCGCTCATGATTGCCATGCTACCCACCATGCTGCTCTCAGGCTTTGTGTTCGAGCTCACCAGCATGCCTGCCTTCGTGCAGGCGGTCAGCTATTTCATACCGGCGCGCTACCTGTGCTCCACCCTCACGCCCCTGTTTCTCTCAGGCGCGGCCGGTGGTGTCCTGCTGCTCAATACCGTGTTCATGGGCGTATCGGCCGCCTTCTGGTTCGCGTTCGTTCTCCTCGTTACCCCCAAACGCCTGGATTCATGATTCACCGCATCATCGCCCTAATCATTAAGGAACTGCAAGAGCAGGTCAGCACCGCACGAGGAGTGGCGGTGCTCATTATCCCCATTCTCTTGCAAACACTCCTCTTCCCCTTTGTCGCCACCCAGGACCTCACGAACTGCAAGGTGGCCGTTTATTGCCAAGACACAGGCCCCTATTCCGCCGAGTTCCTGCAACGCCTCAGCGCCGCCCCCTATATCACCGAGGTGCGCATGCTCTACAGCGAACACGCACTACGGGATTGCCTCGACCGCCGGCAATGCATGGCGGCCATTCATATTCCCCCCACCTTCTCCGCCCACTGCGCACAAGGCTCCACTGCCCCCATACAAGTGATTGGCGACGGCCAGCGCTCCAACAGCTCCCGGATTGCCACCGGCTATATTTCCGGCATTCTCAACACCCTTTTCACCGACACTGCGCCGCCCGCAGACACACCCGTCATCCGCCACCTGTATAACCCCAACCTCTCCTTCAAATGGTTTATCCTCACCTGCCTCTTCGGCATGCTGGGCATGATAACCAGCATGAACATCTCGTGCATGGCGCTCGCCAAAGAACGCGAGGCCGGCACCTTCGAGCAACTTTGCGTTAGCCCATTGTCTACATTTGAAATGCTTATCGGCAAAATCGTACCGGCCACGCTCATCCTCATCGTTCAATGCAGTGTTATCTACGCCGTAGCGACGCTGGGGTACGGATTGCCGGTGCACGGCTCCGTGCCCGCCCTATTCACGGCATTGGTCATTTACTCACTGGCTCTGGCCGGCATCGGCTTCTCCATCTCAGCTTTCTGTGCCACCCAGCAGCAGGCCTTCATCGGCATGTTCTGTTTTCTGCTCCCGGCGGTCCTTCTCTCGGGCTTTCTCGCACCGGTGGAAAACATGCCCCGCTTCCTGCAATACCTCACACACATCAACCCGCTGTATTACATCTTTTCCATCACGCGCGGCATCTTCCTGAAAGGCTACACCTTCGCTGACATCGCCCCCCGGCTCGCCATCCTCTTCTCCATGGCAAGCGCCTCTCTGCTCCTCGCCTACACCACCCTGCGCCGCACCTGCTCGTAATATATCAGGCACCTCGCGCCGCAGGGTAATGGTGTCGGCGCGTCGTGTTAATGTTCGGGTTTCAACAAGTGCTGCGGTGTCGGCTCATCCGTCATGACCACGCGATACCCCTCGCCCCCGGTCGTCAGCAGCGTATCCCACTCTATCTCAGCGTGAAGGTTGCAGAGTGTCAGGGTATGCCCGTCCTCAATAGCCGAAGTACCGCGCATGAGCTGGTGGAGGACATCCGCCAACGGCGCAAAAGGAGACAGCTTGCCCTTTTCATAAACAGAGGCAGGCATCTCCAGCTCCACCTCCGCCAGCCCGTAATCCGACATACCCCGGGTAGCAAGCAAATAATAGTAGAGTGCTCACATGGCCGATGACTCAAAAAACAGCCTTCCCACACTTTTTGGAGTTGACCCATTGATTTTTTCTTACGCGTTGGAACAATCTTGATGTCGACTCGTATATAAAAGGGTTGACCCGGCAGCCATAAAAGGCGTGCCGGGTCAGACTTTTTCTCCGGAATCGGAGGCTGGAGGCGAGGGGAGTCGAACCCCTGTCCTGGACACTGTTGACGCAAGCATCTCCATGTTCAGACGCAGATTTGCTGCTCTCGCCGGTGGTCCGCTCTGCGTCGGCCTTCCACCAAAGCCAGGAACCTGTGGATGTCATACCATGCGCGGTTCCCCCGCACGATACCTGCCTACTGAGCTAGGATTCGCGGCCTTAGTAGGCGTCAGGCGTTGAATCGGGCGCGTATGTTACGCAGCCATTGCGTATTCGTTCTTGGAATAGGCATTTGATTGTTTGAGCGGCTTTTAAGGAGGCCAGCCGATCAACCTCCACATGCAGCCGGCGCCTCGAATGTTCAGTCGAAACCGGGACGCCCCCATGCTGATGATTGTGAGTTTCCTCACACCCGAGGTATAAGAGTCAAAAAAAGCCGGTTCCGTTGAACACGACCAGCTTTTTCTGAGCCCGAAGGCCTCTGTGTTAAGGAAGCACGCCCGCAGGGATTCGAACCCCAAACCTTCTGATCCGTAGTCAGATGCTCTATCCAATTGAGCTACGGGCGCTTTGCCTTTTTGTTTGTTACCGCTGTTGCGGTGCGCATAGTATAGCAGATGTAGCGCGAATGTCAACAACAATTTTTTATTTTTTTACATTTTTCTGCAAATAATCCAATTTCCTCAGCCAAGACGATGCTCAAAGTCTGAATAACCCAGCTTACAAGCCGTGGAAATATGACCATCCGCATGCAGGAGATTCACGGCCGGGTGAGGCACGCCATTAAAGTGACTGGTCTTGACGATGGTATAGTGAGTCATGTCGTCAAGCAGCACGACATCATCCGGGCGCAGCGGAGCTGCAAAGGAATAGTCCCCGATGACATCCCCTGCCAGGCAGGTGGGTGCCCCCAGGCGGTATGTATACGGCAGCTCTCCGGGCTCCGCGGCGGGGGAATAACTCTCCTCCGGAAGGCGAACGGCCGGGTTACCGCCGGCTTGCTCAGCAGCCGGGCGCACGGCAAATACGTCGGGTCGGTAGGGCATCTCCAGCACATCCGGCATGTGAGCGCTGGCACTTACATCCAGAATAGCATGGCGATACCCGAGAGACTCGAAAACGTCCAGCACCCGAGCACGCAGCACGCCGGTATGGACACACCAGGCTTCACCGGGTTCCAGGTAGACTTCTACGCCATAATCGCGACGCACCTCCTGCACCAGCGCAATGAGGGCGACGCGGTCGTAGTCCGGTTTAGTTATCCAGTGGCCGCCCCCCATATTAAGGTAACGAATCTGCGGACTGGCCAACAGGGCACCAAAATCTTTTTCGAAAGCGCGAAAAGTATCGATAAGCTCCTGGGCGCCCTGCTCGCAGAGGGTATGGAAATGCAGGCCGGATATTCCCGCAAGGTCTGCTCCGGCAAGTTGTTCGGCCGGGATGCCCAATCGAGAGCCGGGCACGCAGGGGTCGTACAAAGCGGTATGGCCGGTAGAATAGCAGGGGTTGATGCGAAGCCCGAGCAGCAGCTGGCCGCTCTGCACACGGGGGTGGCGCAGACACTGCTCTCGGTAACGCTGCCACTGGGGCAGGCTGTTAAAGTCGATATGGTGAGCAAAACTCAACAACTCCTCCAGCTCAGCAGGCCTGTACGCCGGGGAATACACAGCCACGTGCCCTCCCATATGGTGCTCTGCCAACCGAGCCTCGTATCCGCCGGAGGCGCAGCACCCCGCCACATACGGCCGTATGGCAGAAAAACAGGAGGTGGTAGAAAAGGCCTTAAGCGCCAGGAGCATACGGGCACCGCTCTCGCGCGCAATGCCATCCAGTATACGGGCATTGCGCTCAAGAGCCGGCAAGGATATGAGAAACTCCGCCACAGTGACTCCGTTTACGGCTGCGCAGGCGCCTCTGCAGCCTGCTGCGGTTGTTCTGCCGGGTTGAGCTTCTGCTGGAGTTCCTGAATCTGAGGCATCAGGCTCTGGAACTGGCGAGCGGTCTTACTGCGAATAATAAGGTTACCTGTGCTGTTGTGAAGGCGCTGGCACATCTGAGCCGCCTGTACCCAGTAGCCCAGAGCCTCCCGCTCCTTAGCACAACGGCTCTCCAGATTACCGAGAGCCCCCAGCAGGCGAATGTACTGCAGGCTCATGCCGGGCGAAAGTCGGTCCAGCCGCTTGGCAAGCTCGATACCCTGCTTGATGGTATCACGGGCTTCCTCCGGGTCTCCCGCCACTTCCTGGCACTCTCCCAGACAACGATAAGAGAAGAAAATATCCTCGGCAGCACGGGCCAGATTAGGTTCCACATCCCCCTCCGGCAGGGCTTCCCCCTCCGGCGGAGCCACCATCTCATACAGAGCAGAATCTACCTCCAGAGCCTTATTGTAAAGCTCGAGAGCTTCGGCAGTGTTCTTTAGATTCATCAGGCAGAAAGCCTTACCGTTGCAAAGAGATGAAAGCATGCGCTTTACCTCGGGCTTGTTGCGCTCAGCTTCCGGCAGTGCATCGTAGTCCGCGCGAGCGCGGTCGTAGAAACCGCAGGCTCGTTCCCAAGCCGAGAGCTCTCGCGTGATATCCGCCATTCGCAGAGACAGTCGGGCCTTCTCCGGGGTGCCGCTCATAGCATCTGCATTCTGGGCATAATACTCTTCCATAAGAGCCAGCATATTGCGCACAGCCTCATTCAACTCGGGATGGGTGGCGTTCTCGGAGGCTCGGGCACCCAGCTCATACACGAGCGCTTCGAAGAGGGCGGCCTTCGCTTCCTCAGCAGCTGTGGACTCTGCCGGACTTTCTGTGGCAGCGGGAGTGGTGTTTACCTCGGCAGGAGCCTGCACCTCGGTGGTTGCTCCTTTTTCCTTGCAAGCCCCCAGCCCCAGCACTGCGGCAGCGCCCAATGCGGCTGAGACTACCCCCTTGGCAACGATTTTCTTCTGCATCTTCATATCGCCATACATTCTGAACTCAGAGGGACATCTCGTCAAGCTATTTCTGAGTTAGCAGAAAAAAAGCGCCTTTTTTTACCATAAAGCTACCCCTTTGGGTCATAAAATTCACAAAAAAACCATTTTCTGCAAGATTTTGCTTGTCATTACCCGCCTTTATTGGATAGAATAAGGAACACCGAAACGTCATGAAACATTTTTCCCTCTTCAAGAACATCGCTCTGGCCTGTGTTACTCTGGCCTCCGCTGCAGTTGTGAGCTCCTGCACGGGCACATCTGCTCCCATGAAAGCTGCTGCAAAACTGCGCAGTGGTGTAACAGCCACCGTCTACAGTTATGATGATGCAGCCTCCCCCATGAACCGCGACGTGTACCCCGCAGGCCCCCTGCCCGCGCGTACCGAGCGTGCGCTTTACAACTGGCTCCGGGACTCCGAAGTGAAGGAGTACTCCTATGCCTACCCGCAGTACTATGTATCTCTTGTGGCTCCGGGTAGCCAGAAAGAGACCGTCTGGGGTATCTGCTCCGATGGTCAGGGCAACATGACCGGTGTGCTTATCCCCAAGAGCGGCCGCCCGGCTTGGGACGCCCCCTTCACCAGCGAGCACACCATGTACGTATGTGACTCTCCGCAGCGCAAAGCCCTCAGCAATGCCATCATGTCCTCTCTGGCAGATGCCGGCTACGACAAATTCCGCATCGACACCCGCAAGGCTGCAGGTCTGACGCAGCAGCGTTACCTCATTTCCAAGCCGCTTTCCGATGAAGCGCAGAAGAAGTACGACCGCATCAAGCAAGCGGAAGAGCAGGCTGCTGCCGCCCGCGAAGCTCGCGCAGAAGCCGCTGAGGCCGCTCCCGAAGAAGAGGAGACCGATAGTGAGGACGAGAGCTCCGATGACTTCCTGAACGATATGGAGGACGACCTGGACGACGAGCTGGAGCTCTGATTCCACGGAGAGTATTACAAGATTTCACCCGGTCGCCGCATCAACGATGCGGCGGCTTTTTTTTGCATAGAAACAAATCCGCACAGCTCAAACGAACTGCGCGGATTTGTTTCTATGCAAAGGAAAGAGAGAGGAGCTTGCTCAGATGCGGGAAAGAGCGGAAAGAATAGCCGCAGGGTACAGAATATGCTCCTGTACCTGAATGCGGGCATGTAGCGTTTCGGCCGTATCATCCGGCAAAACAGGCACATATGCCTGCATGAGAATCTCCCCGGTATCCATACCGGCATCGACATAATGCACCGTGCAGCCGGCCTGCGTGGCCCCTGCCTCCAGCGCCTGCCGCCAGGCCTCCACACCGGGAAAAGAAGGCAGCAGCGCAGGATGGATATTCAGAATACGGCGGGGAAATGCGCTGAGCAAAGGTTCTTTCACCAGGCGCATAAAGCCGGCCAGACACACCATATCCACATTCAGAGCCTTCAGCTTCTCTGCAATAGCGGCCTGAACTTCCAGCGGAAACTTGTTTTTGTACCCTCCGCAATCCATTACCTCGGCGCGCACGCCATGTTGACGCGCCCGCTCCAGAATGTAGGCATCCGGATTGTCAGAAAGAACGATGACAACCTCTGCTTCAAGACGGCCATCCTCGATAGCATTGAAAATGGACTGGCAATTACTGCCCGAACCGGAACCAAGTACAGCTAAACGTAACATAACACGGTCACTCTACAACACTTCCCTTCGTTTTGCAAGCCCAAACAACCACTGCACTGAGTTTCTGAATTCCGATTCCTCCAAATGGGGACGCGATGAACGACTTTGCACATGCGCCGCCCCGCAATACACATCTTCCCAGGAAAAAGGGATGAAAAAGGGCTCTGTGGCGTACCACAGAGCCCGTTAGAACAGGAATCGGCGTGCGGATTAACCGGCCAGCACAACGGCACCGGTGAGCACAAAGAGCGCTATAACAACCCAGAGAATGACCAGACCGCGTCCTTCCGCAGCAGCACCCGTACCCTGCAGGTGGCTGTACTTACCGCGAATGCGGCCCTTCTTCATGAAGCCATCGTAGTTTTTCTGCAGTAGTGTGGCCTCTATCTGGCGCATCATGTCCAGAAGCACACCCACAAGAATGAGCAGAGACGTGCCACCGAAGAACTGAGTGACGAGCATGGGAAGGCTGCCCCACACGGAGAGCAGGCTGGGCAGGAAGTAGATGAGGGTCAGGAACAGAGAACCGGCAAAGGTAAGGCGGCTCATTGTCTGATCCAGGAAAGTGGCAGTGGGAGGACCGGGACGAACGCCGGGAATATAGCTACCGCTGCGCTTCATATCCTCTGCAATCTGCTGGGGACGGAACATAGTGGCCACCCAGAAGTAGGAGAAGAAGAAAATCATGACAGCGGAGATGATGTAGTAGCCAATGTCGGAGGGGGACATAAGCATGTTCACAATCGTCACCACGGAGCTGTCGGCAGAGAAAATCTGCTGCACAAGCAGAGTGGGCAGTGCCAGAATTGCAGTAGCGAAAATGACGGGCATCACGCCGGAGTAATTCAACTTGAGCGGCAGGTACTGAGTGCCGCCATTCATCACCTTACCCCGGCCAATCATGCGCTTGGCCTGCTGCACAGGGATCCGGCGCTGAGCCTGGGTAATCGTTACCACCAGGGCAACAACAAGCACCATGAAGAGTATAAGGGCCACCATCTTGAGGGAACCCAGCGGATTAATCTCCATGCCGTCACCGGTCATCACACAGGTCTTCCAGGCAATGGAGAATGCACCGGGAAGCGCATGAATGATGTTCACGGAAATGATAAGGGAAATACCATTGCCCACACCACGTTCCGTAATCTGATCACCTATCCACATCAGGAACATGGTACCGGTCACGATAATGAAGATAGTCGTGGCCGTGAAAATAAAACCGGGGTGCATGACAAGGTCCCCAAGACCGGAAAGGCCGATGCGCTCCGGATTACGCAGAGAGGTTGTGAGAAGGTAGCCCTGTACAATAGCAATGATGATGGCCAGAATACGAGTGTACTTCGTCATTTTCTGGCGACCGCCTTCCTCCTGGAGCATCTTCTGCCAGCTGGGAATTACGGCGCCCATCAGCTGGGTCATAATGGAGGCAGAAATGTAGGGCATGATGCCCAGTGCAAAAATACCGCACTGCTGCAGACCACCACCGGAGAAAATGGTGAGAATGGCACCCAGGGCTCCCCAGGGGCTGTCGCCCTCTTGAGCCGTCTTGGCCATATAGTCGGTAAGAGCCTGAACGTCCACACCGGGCAAAGGCAGATGCACCCCCAGACGCACGATGACAATCATCGCCAGCGTAAAGAGAATGCGGCTGCGCAGCTCCGGCACCTTCATGGTATTGGCAAATGCGGATATCATGATACCAGTTCCTTGTGTTGAGATGTTTGAAGTATTCTGTTGCAGCGGAAGAATCAGCGGCTCCGGTGCTGTTGCAGGCACTCGAGGTGCACCTGTATGAGCCTGGGCTGATTCCGGGTTTCGGGAAAGATTGGCGGGCTTTTCAGAGCCCTCCCCTTCCCCACACGTATGCCGGGTGGCGCTGCGCCACCCGGCCTCGTGTAGATTTAATGTAATGATTTTGTGCGCCTTACAGCGCCAGAAGCATTACTGAGCGCTCAGCACCGTGAGGGTGCCACCGGCGGCGGTGATCTTCTCAGCAACAGATGCGCTGGCGAAATCCACCGTCACATTGAGAGCCTTGGAGAGGTTGCCATTGCCGAGCAGCTTAACAGCGTCGCAGCAGCCCTTCACCAGACCTGCCTCGCGCAGGCTGTTCTCGTCCACCACAGCACCGGCCTCGAAGAAAGCCTCGAGCTGGCAAAGGTTGACGATAGCGATGTTGGACTGGAAGCGGGCGTTGTTGAAGCCCTTCTTCGGCAGACGGCGGTGAAGGGGCATCTGGCCACCTTCGAAGCCGGGGCGGATGGAGCCGCCGCTGCGAGCCTTCTGGCCCTTGTTGCCCTTGCCGCAGGTCTTGCCCAGGCCGGAGCTCTCGCCGCAACCGAGGCGCTTCTTGCGATGCTTGGCGCCGGGGTTGGGCTGCAGTGTTTGAAGTGTCAACATGATGGTAAAATCAATGGTTGAATGTTAATCTCAGATAGCGGCCTCCTTCTTCTTCTTGCCACGGGCGGAAAGCACCTGGTCAGCCGTGCGCATGCACTGCATGGCCTTCATGGTAGCCTTCACCACGTTTGCAGCATTGGAGGAGCCCAGGGACTTGGCGATAACGTTGGTCACACCGGCGGCTTCAAGCACGGCACGCACCTTGGCACCGGCCACAAGACCCGTACCGGCAGTGGCCGGCTTCAGCACAATCTTAGCACCACCGAACTCGGTGTAAATCTCGTGCGGAATGGTCTCGTTCACCACGACTACGTTCTTCATAGCGCGCTTGGCTGCGTCCGTGCCCTTGCGGATAGCGTCGGACACCTCGTTGGCCTTGCCGAAACCGTAGCCAACCTTGCCCTTCTGGTCGCCCACCACGACGAGGGCGGAGAAGGAGAAGCGGCGGCCACCCTTGACCACCTTGGCGCAGCGGTTCACATACACGACCTTCTCCATGAGCTGCGGGCCTTCCTCGACGGGAGCCTCGTTGCGGCGACCACCCTCACGGCGGGGGCCACGACCGCCACGGCCACCCTCACGACGGGGACCACGGCCACGCTGGGGCTGGGGAGCGGCGCTCTGCTCAGTTGCGGGAGCCTTTGTTTCTTCAGTCATTGTCTTAAACCTTTCTGTTTAGAATTTGAGACCGGCCTCACGAGCGGCGTCGGCCAGGGACTTCACCTTCCCGTGGTAGAGGAAACCACCGCGGTCGAACACAACCTCAGTGATACCGGCTTCCAGGGCCTTCTTGGCAATAAGCTCGCCCACCTTGGCGGCAGACTCCACATTTGCCTTCTTCATCTCCACGTTCTTGGTGCAAGCGGCGCAGAGGGTCACACCCTTCGTGTCGTCAATCACCTGTGCATAAACGTGCTGATTGGAGAAATTAACTGCCAGACGAGGACGCTCAGGCGTACCGGCAAGCTTCTTGCGAATACGCGTATGAACGCGGGCGCGGATGGCTTTGCGATTGATAGTGCTCATATTCGTGTAAACTTTGTAATAAGTGTTTGAGATGATTACTTGCCAACGCTCTTGCCTTCCTTGCGGCGGATGTACTCACCCACATAGTGAATACCCTTGCCCTTGTAGGGCTCCGGCGGATAGTAGCCGCGCACCTCAGCCGCGAACTGACCAACAATCTGCTTATCGATACCCTCCACCTTCACCTTGGTGTTGTCGGTCACCGTTACGGTCACACCGGCAGGAATGGGGTGCAGGATGGGGTGGGACTTGCCCAGAGCGAGGTCCAGAGCCTGGCCTTTAACGGCGGCCTTGAAGCCCACGCCCACGATTTCAAGCTGCTTCACAAAGCCCTTGCTCACACCCTCTACCATGTTGGAGAGGAGAGAGCGGTTCGTGCCATGAAGTGCACGAAGCTTGCGGGACTCATCGGCACGGCTCACGGTGAGCTCGGTACCTTCCACAGCGGCGGTGATGCCGACGGGAAGCGTCCAGCTCAGCTCGCCCTTGCCCCCCTTCACGGATACGTCCTGACCATTGATAGTTACGGTCACGCCGGCGGGGATGGTGATAACTTTCTTACCTACTCGAGACATAATGTTCTTCTATAGTGAGGGGTTACTGTTACCAGACGAGTGCGATGAGCTCACCACCGATCTGAAGCTTGCGGGCCTTAGCGCCCGTCATCATACCGGAGGAAGTGGACACGATGGAGATACCCAGACCATTCATCACGGTGGGGATTTCGGCGGAGCAGACGTACTGACGGCGGCCCGGCTTGGAGCAGCGCTTTACGTCTGTGATGATGGACTTACCATCCTTGGTGAACTTGCTCTTCACCTTAATAGCTTTGTCCTTACCCTCACCTACGATTTCGTAGAACCAGATGTAGCCCTCCTCCTGCAGGATACGGGCAATCTCGGCCTTGATGCCGGAGAACGGCACGGAGAAGCCCTCCACGCGGGCGCTACCGGCGTTCTTCACGCGGGTGAGAAAATCTGCGATAGGATCACTTAATACTGCCATGGTCGTTTATGTGTTAGGCGTTCTCTTCTGTCTTCTTGTTGGGCTTGCGGAAGGGGATACCCAGCTCGGCAAGCAGGTCGCGACCCTCATCGTTAGTCGTGGCGGATGTCACGAAGATGATGTCGAAACCGATGTTACGCTTAATCTGGTCCAGCTCAATCTCAGGGAAGATGGACTGGTCCGGAATACCAATGGCATAGTTACCGCGACCGTCAAAGGACTTGGTGGGCAGGCCACGGAAGTCGCGGATGTTGGGGGCGGTAATGTTGATGAAGCGATCAAGGAACTCCCACATGCGGGTGGAACGCAGCGTCACACGGGCGCCGAGGACTTCACCCTCGCGGAGTTTGAAGTTAGCCACGCTCTTGCGGGCGTAGGTCATGGAAGGCTTCTGGCCGGTAATTTTAGCGATTTCAGCAACAGCATCCTCAACAGCCTGCTTGCGGTCGGGGTGCTTACCCATGCACGTAGTCACCACAATCTTCTCGAGACGGGGAATCTGGTGCACATTGGTGTACTGATGCTTCGCCTGGAGGGCCGGTACGACCTTCTCCTTATAGTATGTAAGCAATGATGGTGTGCTCATAATTTTAGCGGGTCAGCTCTTATTGTTAATGATTTAGGTTCTGATGGCTTAAGCGCGGAGATTCAGCCTTTCGGCATCAGCTCTCTTTCTTCACATTGGAGATGTGGATGGGGCCGTCGATATCCTTAATGCCGCCTTCAGGGTCAGACTCGGTGGGCTTGGTAGCCTTCTTGAGGATGCGGGCACCCTCCACCGTGACCGTCTGCTTCTTGGCATTAACAGACAGAACGACACCACGCTTGCCCTTGTTCTTGCCGGCGATAACGAGGACGTTGTCACCTTTCTTCACGTGGGTCTTCATCGTGTGTGTGTTTGATTGTTTATGAGTTCGCGCCACACTACACCTGTAGTGCGGGGTCACGGAGTTTACACTTTTAGCACGCAGTCGTCAAGCACAATCTCAAATTTTATGTACTTTTTTGCAGATTTCGTGAAATTTTATACGACGGGAAAGATTTTTCTGCGTGTATGCAGAAAACGGAGTGTAAGAATAAGAGCCGCCAGGGAGAGAGAAACAATAAAGCTGACCCAGGCTCCGGCGGGTCCCATGGCCGGTACAATCAGATCCGTACGTATAAGAATATATGCCAGTGGTAACCCTACCAGCCAATAGCTGGACAGATTGCTCCAGGTGATGATTGCCGTATCGTGACAACCGCGCAGCAGCCCTCCCATGAGCGCCTGAGTCGCATCCGCCATCTGGTACACGGCACAATACACCAGCAACACGGAAGCCAGCTCCGCAATTTCCACGGACTCCGTATACAACCCCACAATATCACGCCGCCAGATAATTGTGGCAATCATGAGCAGAAGAACAAGCACATACGTCACGGTAAGCAATGTACGCACCATGGCATTGAACGCCTCCCGGCGCTGCCCGCCCACATGATATGCTGCGCGAATAGAAGCGGCAATCCCCAGACTGAGCGGCAGCATGAAAATGATACCGCTCACATTGATGGCAACCTGCTGGGAGCTCACCGCGAGCTCACCCAGCGGAGCAATAATGAGTGTCACCATACTGAAGAAGCTCATCTCACAGAGAGAGGCCACGCCTACAGGCAACCCGAGGCGAAACGTGCGCCCCACCAGCTGCCAGTCCGCAGCGCGTAATGCCAGCATCTGCACAGCACGCTTGCGGTGATGATGGCTGCCATACATCATCCCCAGCATGAAGAGGAACATACACCAGTTCACCACCGATGTGGCCAGACCACAACCGGCACCCCCCAGAGCAGGGAAAGGCCCCCAGCCGAACACAAGCGCATAGTTGAGCGGTATATTGCACAACAGACCACACAATGATACCACCATAGCAGGACGCGTTTGCCCATAGCCTTCAAAATTGGCCATTACCACGCGCATCAGCAGGCTGGCCGGCACACCGATAAGCATGTAGAATGCATACTGCTGCGCCATATCCGCCAGTGCGTGATTATCCGTGATATAGTGGAACACATGCGAGCCCAAGTAGATGACTACCACCTCAAAGACCGCCAGCAACAAAGCGAGCACCTTTCCATTGTTCAGAAAGAGGCCGGCCTTTCCATCTACCCCCGCTCCGCGCAGGCGGGAAATCATGGCACTCAGAATTGTGAGCACGGACGCCGTAGCTATCATGACCGTACCGGCAATGGAAAAACCCATAGCCACGCCGGCGAAGTCCACCTCGCCCTTCCATCCGGCCACCACCGTATCCGTTACCCCCATCCCCATATGCAGCAGATTGCCTACGTAGAGCGGCAGCGTCAGCGCCAGAAGTCGTTTCAACTCGTGGCGGTCAATCCAGGGGCTGGTGCAGCTGCTACTCATGGCTATCTGTCAGCAATTGCAAAAAAAGCTCCATCATGGGATGGAGCTTTTCTGTTGAGCATCTGGAACGGGATTCGAACCCGTGTTGCCCGCGTGAAAGGCGGGTGTCCTAGGCCGACTAGACGATCCAGACACTAGAATCACGGCCACTTCTGACTGTGCGCAGGCAATTTATCACACTCTCGCCGCCTTGGCAAGCTTTATTTTCATTTTTTTCTATTTTTTTGCTCATTTCCCGAACATTCTGCCCGGAAGAGTCGCGCCCAGCAAACGGAAAGCCTGCCTCTGCACTTGCAGAGGCAGGCCAAATTACCAGTGAACCAGTTCCGAATCAGGGATTGACGAGACCGTCATCCGGGAAAAGGCTCGGAGAGGAAGTACCGGCGGTGGGGTTATCACCCGTACCAACATCGCGAAGACGAGTGGGCTTACCGGTCGGGTCAATCTTCTCAGCCGTCACGAAGATCATCAGGTTCTTACGAACGTGAGACTCAGCATTGCTGCGGAAGAAGCGGCCAACCAGGGGCAGGTCACCGAACACGGGCACCTTATCCTCCACCTTCTGCACATTATCCTCAATCATACCACCGATGGCGATGGTGTGACCATCATAGATGCAGGGGTTAGAGTTGATGTAACGACGGCTGAAGATGGGCATATCAATGCGGTTCTCGGTAAGAGTGATATGCTGAATCTCCGTGTCGTTCGCAATACCGGCTGTAATGGGGGAACCGTAGTTCACGAAACCTTCGAAGTTCACCACCTTAATCTCGAAGTGATTGAACTTGATGATATCGTTACCCTCCAGGTCGTCCACCTTAAAGCGCATCACGATACCAACTTCTTCCACAGCCCACTCGGAGGGGTTGGCCGGCGAAGCAATCGGCATGGAGGTATTGTTGTTGTTCCAGTTGTTGTTATTATTGTTATTGTTGTTGGCACCACCCAGCTCCGGAGCATCGTAAGCGGAGGGATAGATGAAGCGGCGAATCACCTCAATCTTGGCGCAACCGTTGTCGCCGCCCTGGTCGCTTGCCAGCGGATCGGGCTCGGGGGTGTACTCCAGCTCGCCGGGACGGGCTACCAGGCTGGGAGCGGACATGATATCCACGCCCTTCTTCTGGGACAGGCCACGCATAATCATCTGGAAGGAGCCCTCATTGTAAATACCGGAGAGGGACAGGATGCCGGGAGCGGGCGTACGGGATGTATTAGCAGCAGCAGAGCCGGAGGTCACCAGGGAGTCCATGGAGCTGCCGGTCAAAGCGCCGGAACCGGAACGAAGACCACCGGTCATCAAGCCGTTAGAGATGGGGTCTGTACCATCGGACAGAGCACTGCTGGAAATGGGCCAGGAACCATTGTTGGACTTATTGTTGGTGTAGGCCGTACCACCGGAGCTCACGAAATCCTTCACCGTGCGAAGGGGGTCGGAGCTGGTGCCGTTCACACCACCCAGATATGTGGAACCATTGTTAGCTACGGAGAAGGGATTCACCACCCAGTCGAAGGAAAGCTCCTCCTCATTGGTCTGGGAAACCTCCACGAACTTGGCGCTCACCTTAATCATCTGCGGCATCTGGCGGCGATACTCGTTCACAGCCTCTTCCACAGCGTCCAGGTTGTCAGCAGTGTTCTCCACCGTCAGCATACCGGTGCGGTTGGAGTACTGAGCGGAAGCACCCTTGGGGAAGCCTACACCGGCAGCGCGCAGAGCGGCCACGGCATCCACTTTACCCTTCTTACTCTTGGAAGAGGAATCATCGCCGAATCCGTCCTCCTCATCGCCGGAGTCATCCTCATCCTCACTATCACCGCCATCGAAGAAGTCGCGGGCGACCTTCCACTGGCGCTTGAACATACGCTCCACACCGGCACCGGTCTGGTACACGACAATACCGGTATCCTCCACGCGGTACTGGCAGCCGGCCTGGGCGCAAATCATCTGGAGGAGTTCCTTGGCGGTAACACCCTGCACCTTCAGGCTGGTCACAACGGCCTCCTGCGGAGCCTGCTCCACAGCCTCGGCCACCTCCTCACCTTCCTCATCTACAGAGGCAGACTGAGTGGTAGCAACAGGCGTACGGGGGCGCTCAAAGATGAAGTTAATCTGAACACCGCTCTTGCGAGCCTCGCCACGGAGGAAGTCCAGAGCATCTTCAATGGGGGTATCCTCAAAGTTTACAGAGGTAATCTGCATCTTGCTCAGATTCTGATCGTTGGCAATCTGACGCTCGGACACAGTGGCAGCAGACTCCCCGCCACCGATTTCGATATCGGGCAGCTCCTGGGGTTCCTGCTCCTCCCAGAGGGCATCTACCTCAGCCAGAGCCTTGGCACGGAAAGCATTACGAGCCCCCTGGTAGTAGCTGATGCGGCGCTTGGAAACAGCCTCCTGACCGGCACGGGCAGCCTTGTTGTAGGGGTCAATCTTAATCACCTGCGCAAAGGTGGAGTAGGCATCGTTGTACTTGCCCAAATCATAATAGCCATAGGCCAGGGAAAGCAGACGATTCACCTCCTCAACGTCGCGCACATGCTGGGGATCCAGAGCAGGATTGTTGCGCACGGGGTCGCGCAGCATGGAGAGGTCGCGACGAGCACGCTTGTTCTCCGGGTCACGGGAAAGGACTTCCAGCAGAAGCTGCTCGGCATCGTCGTAACGGCCAACCTTGGCATAGTCACCGGCCACAGCGATGGAAGCATCGCCGATAACGGCAACAATGTGCTCCTGGAGCACCTGAGTGGCGGGAGCCTTGGGCACGCGGTTCCAAGCGGCCTTAAACTTCTCCAGTGCGACAGAATACTTACCGGCATGATAAGCATCGCGGCCTTCCTGCAGAAGCTGCTGAGCTTCCTGCTGCATAGCCTGACGGCGAGCGGTCTCGCGCATGTTGATGCTCTGCTGACCGGCATACACGGCGGTGGGGCCGACTTCGCTGGTACCGGCGGCGGTCGATGTGCTCAGATAACCCTCTGTACCGGCCTGTGCGAAGGGGCAGGACAGAGCGATGGCGGCGAGCATCATCGTGGTCTTTGAGGTAATGAGAGGTGCGTGGTTCATGGTAATGTCTAAACTATGACAGAAAACTGTTCACTTGTAAAGTCTACAATTTAAAAAAGTGTGTTTTTATCGTTTTTTTTCTGGTTTTTGCGTCCAAAATCGGGTTATTTAGCCGCCTTGGGCACGTTTACGGGACTTTCCACCCCATTGGGCTTCACGTTTACGCTGCCGGAGCCATCCACAGATTCCAGCACACAGCTGATATCCGTACCGGGGATGGTAAAGGAGCCCTTCAGCTGCACCTTGAACGTGGTACCGGCCTTCGGTCCGGCAGTAACACGAAGCTCTGCGGTCGTATCCTTAATAACACGGCCTTTGGCATTGGGGGTATCATAATCCTTGGCATGGGGCTTAGTGGGGCTACCGGAGCGGATAATGAATTCCTTCTCATCAGCGGCCGTCACATTGTCGCGCACCTTCACCACAGCTTCGGTAGAGCTGTTGCCGGACATGTCGGTATACTCAGCTTTCTCGAAGGCCACGATGGTAAAGCGCTTCCCATCGTCCCCCGGCTTAATGCCGAAGGTGGCACCTACCCCCAAGTCAGAGTACTTCAGAATAGGTTTCGTCTCACCGGCTGCGGAGAAGATTTTAATACCGGCCTTAGTCGGGTTAGTCTCGTATGCCAGAGTGGAATCCACAGAAATGACGGCACTAGCCTCCGAAACGCTCACCACCTCCAGCTTGGGAGTCTTACCCACCTGCACCAGAGCAGGAAGGCTGGCAGCATCGCCGGGATTTGTACTGGCCTGGAATTCCTCGCGGTTCGTGAAACCGTCGCCATCGCTATCCAGCGAAAGCCCATCGGAACGCCCCAAGGCATCTGCAATACCGTTGGAAATGAACCAGTGATTCGGCACATCTCCGTGAATATTCGGTGCGGTGGGGTCGTAAATGTCAATCACCGTGTTCTTCTTCTCCGCATCCAGAGACACCTGCCAAAGCTCAGGAGAGAAGAAGATGGGGGTGTAGCGAGGCTTGCCGTTCACCACGGCACCTTCGGGAGCCACATCCACAATGGTGTGATTTTTCTTACGGGCAGCAGCCACATCGTCAGCCACCTGAGCCAGCCGGGAAGCAGCCGCCCCGCTGTCAACATTCAGTTCTGTCTGCGGGCGGTCCACTTTATTGCTCGACAGCATGTAAGCACCATAGCCACCGGCGAGCACACCGAGCACAATACCCGTCACGAGAACACCTTTGCCGAAATTTGTCTGTTCAGCCATAAAATAATGAATTAGGTTGTTAAAATAAAGGTTACTTCTTGCTCGTGTTGGAATTAAAGTAAATCACCTGCAGATTTATATGCACGCGCACTTTTTCATCCGGAGAGCCGGTCTTACGCACAGCAATCTGGCGTACCTCCGTCTCCTGTGCAGGAGCAGCTTCACCGCCCAGGTCATCACCTACATCGGGGTTTTCGGTTGCACCCTTGTATTCGTCCATGGTGGGCAGAGACTCCTCAGGGGCTGCTACCCACAGGCCGGTCACCTTGAAGAAGAAGTCCTTATCCGTGGCCAGGCTGTTCATCACCTGCGGCAACACACTCACCGGCGTCTTGCCGTCCTCCACTTCACAACGCTTGGCTTCAAAGGCGACTTCCAGTGAAAGCGGGAAGTTTGCAGCCTTCTTCCGAAGCTTAGGATCCGGCAGCGGCGCACAATATATCTTATCCAGCAGAGGCGCACCGGAGGCCAGCACTATATCAGCCACACGTTTGGCAGCCTTCAGCTGAAAACTACGGAAAGGCACCTCCTCTGCCGGGGCGGCATCGTTCTTAAAGGGGGCATGGCCGAGATCCTCTGCCGCCGGGGAAAGCGTGCAGCCTTTCTCGCCGGCAGCCCGTTTAAGGTCATCAATTGCACCGCGCACCTGATTAGTGAAATCAACCGAGGTCATCACCTTACCATCGCCGATGCACTTGACCTCATAGGCAGCAAAATCTGCCTTCAGCGCTTTGAGGGAATCCTCCACCTTCTTGGAAGCATCCTTCACTGCCTTTCGCGTAGCGTTGGTGGGCGGGTACTCGGACTGTTCAAAGTCCAACACTCGCTCGTTAATGCTGTCGAGCTCTTTCTTGGCGGTGTCAAAGGCCACAGAACGGTCGTACCCGTAGTACACCAGCCCGCCAAAGGCAAGTGCAAACACAGCGGAGAGAGCGACCACACGCTTATTTTCAAGAATATTCATAAATGTATCGTTAAAATGAGGTTAATGGGTCACTTACCTTCGCTGAGTTCCGGAATGGCAATAGGCGTCTTGAGCGGCATCACCATCATGAACTTATCCACATACACCGGCACCTTAATCCGGCCACGGGAGTTGTTGGAATCCACAAACTGGTAGTAGTGGTTCATGTTGTTCATCACATCAGCATTCTGATAGGAGAAGAGCGAGTCAGCGCTGCGCTCATCGAAGTTCTTGGCCACAAGGTCATAGATAACCTGGCGCTGAGCCTGGCTGCGCTCATCACCGGGAGTCTTGGAGGTATAGCCGCTTACGCTGATAGCCGTTACCTTGGGAGCCTTGTTGCGGGCACGCACGTCCACGGCTTCCGGGGCCTGATTAAGTGCGGAGTTATTGCCGGCGGCGCGGCTGCGGGCGGGGTCAATCAGACGCGTACCCTTCACTTCCGTAGAATCCACAAGCGACACCTTGTCCACCTCGTAGTTGATAAGCGGTGCAAACTCGGTAAACCAGAATTTCACAGATGCACTGCGCTCGGAAAGTTGCTTGAGCAACTCCGCATAGACAGTGCGCATGGTGTAATGCTCCATGAGAGCATTGAGCTCTTTTACAGAGCGCTCGTAACGGTTCTTATCGCCCTCGATGCGGGAGTTGATGCTCTCAATCGCCTCCACGGCAGGACGAGCCTTGGCCAGCATCTTCTCCGCCTCCGTGGCAGAGCTGTTTGCCGCCCAGGCAAACACAGCCGCACCCAGCAGCGCAACGGCACCACCGGCCACCACCTTGGGCAGCATCTGCAGCTCAGCGCGCTCCTTGCCCACACTGGTGGGAACCAGGTCAATACCGAATACGCCCACACCGGCACCCGTTACCGCTGCACCCACAATCGGACCAAGGCAAAGGGCATCCATGGCAAGAGCATCTTCATCCACTGCGTTACCGATAGCAAACGCATTCAGGGGGTTAAGGTACTCTACGGGGATATTGAGAGAACTCTGCAGGAACTCCACAGCATAGGGCATACGGGCACCACCACCACAGATATAGGCCTTCACCGGGGGATTCCCCTTGTACTGGGCACGGTAATGATTAATGGTGCGCTGCACTTCAGAGCTCAGGCGCCCCATAGCGTTGCGAATGGTTGTAGCCAGCGCGGCCTCCTGCTCGGGCAGATTATCGGTAAACCCATTCCCCAGAGACACCATACCGGACTCCAGCTTAAGCTTCTCTGCGTCGCGGAAGCTCATACCGAACTCGCGGGCAATGCTGTTGGTTACAAAAGAACCGGCAGCCGTCACAGAGCGGGTAAAGAAGCGCCCGGACTCCGCAAAGATAATATCGGTTGTCTTGGCACCAATATCCAGAATCATCACAGACTCCGCCTCTTCCGGGTAACTTACGCTGAAGGCATTGTACAGAGACGTAATGGAGCAGTCCACGCTGCGGGTCTTCAGGCCGCTGCCTTCCACCTGGCCATTCAGACCATCCAGCACATCCTTCTTAATAGCCACCAGAAGAACCTCGGTCTCTCCGGTGCCGCTGTCCGGCAGCTCCTGATAGTCGTATATAATATCCTCCAGCGGGAAAGGAATGTGCTGCTGAGCCTCATAGCTCACCTGCTCTGCAATATTAGAATCCTCCAGTGCAATCAGCTTAATAAAGCGCATGAACACCTGCTGACCGGAGACTACATTGCGTACATCGCTCGCCTTTACCTTGAGTTCCGTCACCAGCTCTGCAATAGCACTGCTGACGTAATCCATGCGCATCCCCTCCTCTACCGGGTCCAGTACAATTTCCCGACGAGCATAGCGCGAAAGCGCAAACCCCTTACCGGAGGGGGTAAATACGCCCATGGTGACACTTTGCGCGCCAATCTCAAGAGCGACGGTTGTTTTATATTCAGCCATATAGAGATAAGTAATAAGTTAATTGAAATGAGTTCAGCGGCGGGAGCCACGACGGGACGACTTCTTGTTCTTGTTGCGACCCTTGGTAGTAGAGGCGTCCTCCTCAACAGCCGGGGTATCCGCAGATGCCGTATCATCCGCGGCAGGAGCACCGGTCTCACCGGCTGCCGGTGTTGACGTCACAGGCGCGGTGCCATCCACGAGCGGCTCCTCCGGTGCAGCGGGAACCTGAGCCATCTCTGCTCCGCCGAAACGCGGCTCCGTAGCAGGATAGAAGTTACCGATAAAGGGAGCATAGGGGGTCTCGTTCACGCTGTTCACCACAGCACCGCTGCTGTTCACCTTGCGAGTCCACCATTTGGAGGGCAATTTATTCTTAGTCTTATTGTCGAACACCACGAAGCAATCCTCATCGGGGTTCATGCGTGCCTTCACTTTGTCGGTAGGAATCGCCTCAATAGCCACACCCAGGAGCTTGCCCTTCAGATCGCCCTTCCCCTTCTTCTGAAGCTTTACTGCGCTGGAGGGGGAAATAAACACGCCCACACACATCTCGCAGCGGGAGCTCTCATCACTACCACCGGCAGTTACAGGAATATCGCTGTACTGAATTTCCTTGCTCAGAAGCTCCATTTTTTCCTTGGTGGTATCGCACTCAAACAGCAAATGAGCCTTTACCTTGAGAGAAGGAATAAAGTTCGGATTATCCTTCTTACTCTTGGCCTCAATCTTCACAGGAATATTCACCACCTGCCAGCCAACTATCGGCTGCGTTTTCATACCCTCGCCGGGGAAAGCATAGGAAGGCGGAGTCCCCAGTTTCTCCACCTTCAGAGTAGCCCCCTTAGTCGCCCCCAGAGTCACCTCAGCAGACGTAGCATCGACGGCAGAGGCGGTCATAGCACCACACACAGCCACAGCAAACATGGACAAAAAGATGTTTTTCATGGTAAAAATTCAGATGTACGCTATATTTATACACAATCCGCCCTCACTTGGCGAGAAGAATCTTCCCTCTGACGCGATTTTTTTGAACAAATCGCGGATTTCCCATCAGCGGAACGGTATTTCTGAGGCATAAACAGGCATTTGAGCTTGAGCGCCCCTCCGGCTTATGCTATAAGCAAATCCATCCACATGAGCGCTCTTGCAACCTATATTCACAACCTCGACCCGGTTCTGCTTGCCATTCCGGGTACTCCCCTGGCTGTACGATGGTACGGCCTGGCCTATGTAGCCGGCTTCATTCTGGGCTACCTTGTACTGTTGCAACTCTCCAAAAAGAAACTGTACTGCGTGGAAGCCGATAAACTGAGCGACTTTATCACCTGGGTATGCATCCTCGGTGTGCTGATGGGAGGGCGTCTGGGCGAGTTCTTCTTCTACTGGCTGCCGGAGCATGGGTTCCGGGGTCTGGTGGAGGATCCTCGGTGGGTCTTCCGCGTATGGGAAGGAGGCATGGCATCCCATGGCGGCATCATCGGCGTGCTGCTGGTAGCCGTATGGTACGCGCGCAGAAACAATCTTTCTCTGCCGGCAGTAACGGATGGCCTCGCCATCGTCTGTACCATCGGACTCTTCTTCGGCCGCATAGCCAACTTCATCAACGGCGAACTCTACGGGCGCATCTGTAACGCCACTCACGCCCTTGCCATGAAATTTCCCCAAGAGCTGTTCTCCCTCCCCATCGAAAAGCAAATTCAGGCTCGCGTGGCTGTGGACCACGCCCTTGGCGCCCCTATCGAGAACTTCATGCTCCGGAGCAATACCGGCGCCATTACCGAGGGCTACGGAGATGCCATTCTCCGCCTCTGCCGCGAGCACCCCGCCGCCGGCGAGGCACTCGGCCAATTCCTGACACCCCGCTACCCCTCCCAGCTCTTCGAAGCTGCCGGGGAAGGCCTCATCCTCTTTGCCATTCTCATTACCCTGCGCCTCACCTGGCGCAATGCCCCCGCCGGCATCTTCTCCGCCCTCTTCTGCTTCCTTTACTCCGCCGCCCGCATCACCTGCGAGTGCTTCAAGGAACCGGACGCCAACGTGTGGTACGGCATCACTCAGGGGCAGGCCCTCTCCTTCGTCATTATTGCTCTGGGCTTTGCTTTCCTTATCCCCGCCTGCAAAAACTACAGAAAAGCACCTGATTCGCAAAAAAATTAAAAAATTACAAAAAAAAGCTTGCATTGTGCGGCAAAATCGTGTAAACTCCCGCCGCACGCTACTGGATAAGTAGCCTGCAAATGGGTAGGTTCCCGAGCGGTCAAAGGGGGCAGACTGTAAATCTGCTATCGTACGATTTCGATGGTTCGAATCCATCCCTGCCCATTTCTCCCATGCGGAGGTAGCTCAGTTGGTAGAGCAACACCTTGACATGGTGGAGGTCGTAGGTTCGAGTCCTATCCCCCGTACGCAAATTTCCCCCGACATAGCCTGAAGGTTCACGCCTTCAGGCTTCAGTGTTTCAAGGGATTAGCGCGACAACCTGCGACATAGCCGGACATAGCGTGGTACCCCTCTTTGGTGTACACGTGGTATACAACTTTGTACACAGGTTGGTATACAGAAAATAGCCCACTCTTCCGGGGCATACGGAAGAAACAAATAGAAATCCATATATACATGGCAGGCATTATTAAAAGAGGAAAGACATGGGCAGCCATCTTCTACCTGAACGGTAAGAAGGTGAAGCGCTCGACCGGAGTAAAAATAGAACAACATGGATACACCAAGCACCAGCTCAAAACCATGGCGCAGCAACAGGCCGAGAGGCTCGAAGCTCTCGCCTAGGGCGATGCCGTGAGGGAGGGGCTGCTCACACGCTCACCGTGGACAGGCGTGAAACTGCCCAAGAACGACACAGCCCATCACGAGCCGTTCACGCGAGAAGAGGTGCGCAAACTGCTTACCGACCTTCCCTCAATCTGGCAGGACATGGTAAAGCTGTGCATTTATACCGGCGGTCAGCGCATTGGCGACGTAGACCTTCTATACTGAGTAACAATAAATAACGTTTATTCTCCCGTAAGCGAGGGGCAGAGTACCCCTCGCCGGCACTTATTCGTGCCGTTTAGCCGGCAGCTCGGCCAGCAGGCGGTCCAGAAGCTGCTCGATACTCTCGTGAGCCTCTGCTGCCCATTCACGCAGCAGGGTCTCCATCTCATCCGGCACCACGGCAGTGATTCTCTTCTCACTCTCCTCCATGAGCTCTTCCATGCGGCGAGCTACCAGTGGGCTGGGTTTACGCGCCCGGGTCAGAATACGGTTCACTGTACCGCGCGAGCAGTGCAGCATCTCAGCCAGCGCAGTCTGCGATATGCCGCGCTCCTTCATCCATTCATTCCATTGGTCAATGTTACTCATGTGTCCATTCTATGTACCACACGTTACAGATGCAAGCTCAAAATGTAACAAAAGAACACTTTTTGTACAGTTCAGCACAGTTCTTGCTTGACACTAGTACCGCTCGTTACTATATTACAAGCAGGCTGTCACTTCCGTTACACCATGAAACGCATCGAGATATCTATTGACTCCCCGGCCGGCCGCACCGTCTGCGCTCTGGCCGAGCAGCTCAACCTCGACCCGCAGGACGTCCTTCAGGGTATTCTCTACGGGCTCTGTAACCGCAGAAAAAGGAAAAGCAGCCAAACTATACAGAGCAACTTATCAACGAATGGGCAGGCACAAAATCCAAAACTTACAATGAGAACACACACATTTTCACTTAACAAATAACACAATTATACTTAAATGAAAGGTTTAAACTTCTTAAACTCGACGTGGTGCAAGCGAGCAAGCTCACCAGAAAATCAAAAGGAAATCATCGATAAATTTCTCCTCTGGAGCAAAAAAGTCAAAAATACAGAAATTCTAAAAAAGGCTGGATTGCTTTATGATTTTTTTTAAATCTCCCGCTATATCCGCAGCCGACAAGGCCTTAGTTGCCGGGGCGATTCTTTACATTATTACCCCCATTGACTTAATTCCTGATTTTGCGCCTTTCGCTGGTTTTCTGGATGACTTAGGAGTAGCAGCTTATGCATTGGCCTACATCAACAGCAGGTTAAATCAGATAGATACAAGCAAGCTGATTGAGTCAGAAATTAGCGAAACTGATAAAGATAACATGCAAAATACATAAATTGAGTCAATTCTAAAATCACAAACCATGGGCATTTTCGGAAAACCTAAACCACCGCCTCCCCCACCGAACAATCCTGGCGGTGGTATTATAGCTGCTGCGGGGATATTAATCGGTTTAATAGCCTCAGTTCCTTCCATAAAAAAATGGATTGACGAAAAATGGGAAAACTCCAATATGACAGACGAAGAAAGGCGTTTGCGAGAAGAACAAGCGCGCTTACTACGCGAGAAGGAAGCTGAAGAACGACGCATCGCTCGAGAGGCTGAAGAACGTCGCCTCGCCCGAGAAGCAGAAGAACGACGTATCGCGCGAGAAGCTGAAGCAGAAGAACGACGTATCGCGCGAGAAAAGCGCGAAAAAGAGCTAGCTTTGCAACTCGAAGAAGAAAGACGCCGTCAACAGGAAGAACGCGAAAGAAAAAGAGAAGAAATCCTCAATACTGCATGGTGGAATATACCGGAGGGCAAAATTCTGCTTATAGACACGTGTGTTTGGATGAGAGAAAATACGCCCGAATTTGTGAACTGGTTCGAATGGTTAAGCGAGAACGCACCAAATAAGAATTGGTCCGTGATGGTAGAACACAGTGTATTTCAGGAAATCGAAAAAAATCGAAAACAAAAAGGCCTTTTGGGGCTCAAAGCCCGGATGGCACATTCACGGGTTAGAAAAATGCAACAGGCTCTGCTCCCGCACAAACTCTTTATATGGCAGAATGCCTCTGTACCCAATAAAACGGAAGATAAAATTGCCTACGCTGATCCAGACTTGGTTCAGCGAATGAAAACAGATGACAATATTATCCTTGTTACTTGTGACTTCAGCTTAGCTATGACAGCCAAGCAAATTACCGGAAGTGTGGAACGAATCCTAGATTTGGATAACTTCGTGCCAATGATATGATAAAACTAGCTTGGCATAACCTCAAAAAACTTCTCAAGCTAACAATTAATAATGACACAGAATAATGACACAGCACCAAAAAATAAGCATAGCTGATATTATGCCATACATAAAAAAGTACGGCTTAAGAGCGGTTCGAATTGCGATGGAGGAATGGGAAAAACGCAAACCTGGTGAAAATCAAACACTAATTTTGCTAAGAATTGTCGCTAAAATCACCGTAGAAGTAACTAAACCGGTACCAACAAAAAAAGCATTAGAATAACTTATATGTATAAGCCCTTATCTTCATTTTCTAAAATTATCAATATAGCCATCGTTGCAGTCCCGGTAATCCTGCAAATCATCGAAATTATAAAAGATCCGTCTTCAATAACTAAACAAAATTAACTATATGGCTGCACCCATACTCCCTGCTGTTAAATGGATTGTCATAAATGTGGCTCTACCCATTATCATCAGCATAATCAACAAACCTAAGAGCCCTCAAAAATAATCTACATGTTTCCAATCTCCAAGGATTTTATCAAGTTTAGACTTGACTCAGTATTATTATCAGGCGTGGTCGCAAGACCACGCCCCCGTTGCAAAGACGAAAACACGCCCGAAGACAAAAAACGCGAATCCCCATGGTACGATATTCCCGAAGGTAAAACATTGCTCATAGATGCCGGTACTCTATGTACAGACCAAGGCAAGGAATGGTATAACTGGATGATTGAGCAAGCAGACCAGAAGCGATGGGGCATTGTGTTCTATCAAAAAGGGCAGCTCGAATTCCGGAACGAAGATGTAAAAAAGCGCTATCAGGGAATCAATTTAGAATCAGCAAAACACCCTTTCCTAACGCTAATGAAACAAGATTCTGACACCTTACTCTTCACTTTTAGCGATGAACTTGCCAACGCAGCGAGAATGGCGACAAAAAGCCTAGACCGCGTACACGATGTAGATAACTTCTATACATTAACAACACAGTCTTAACCATGCTCAAAGAACTTCTCAAAAACAAGGGCACACGCGCGTCTATTGCGTTTCTCACCAATTCCATGCTGGGGCGTGCGCTGCTTCGCAAAGGCATCAGCATAGTCGGCAGCAAATCAGGACTGCCGATGGTAGCCCGGCAAATAGCTCCTGATAGCCCGCTTTGGCAATTCTGTGTCGGCGAACCGGAGGCTTACCTGTACTTGCAGTGCACCATTCATACCGACACACTCGCAGAGATAGCCGAGCTTGCAGCTACCGCATGGGTCGAAGATTCCCCCTTGAGCCTCGATGACCTGCTGCCTATCCTCCGCCAAGCGGCTACCACCCAAAAATCTTCCGCCCTCGTTCAGCAAGAAGCCTGAGAACATACCAGCCGCCCCTGTGCCGCCACCATTGAATTCACTCCACCATATCATTATGAAATCGTTCATCATTTTATCACTGTTTGCAGCACTGGCTTTGAGCTCGTGTAAAGATGCCCCTCGCATGATTGGCAAGTTTTTGATTTTTGAGCTCCAGGAATCAAGTAGTAATGCCTCGTGGTAACAATACCGCAAAGCTCCGGGGGCACGCTCCGACCGTTTTATTTTACGTGGCTTGCCGTGCTTTCAGATAACGAAAGCAACATCATATAGGCGACCAACCGGAATCCGGAATTCATTTCGGATTCCGAGCCAAATTCCCAAAAATCCACAAATCCTTATATAACAAAGGCTTATTCAACATTTTCACATTTTCTTAGGGAATTTTCAGCAAATTTTCACATTTTCTGAGGATAATTTCGGCGAATTTTCACATTTTTCGGCAAAAATCACCCACGGATAGCGGTGAGCCACTGCACGCCTTGGAGGGAGAATCCGCGTGCGAGGAGGCGGTAGTGCATATCGCGCAGGTGCATGGCACCGTAGAAGATGGCGATTCGAGTTCCGGCGGGAGCGGAAGCCAGCTGAGTATCCAGCACGGCAAAGCATTTTTCGTTGCGGGAAATGATGATGGCGCCTTGCTGCAGAGCGCCTGATGTGCCGGAAGCCGAAGCTGCGAGGGCGCGTATAAGCTCGCGGCGCAGGCTGCTGCGACTGAAAGCGAAGGAGGAAACACTACCTTGGTCTTCTGCCAAACTTTGCAGGGCGATGGTGAGCCAGCTCTCGCCCCGCTCGGCCATAGCGCGGGAGAATTCTGCGGAACTCATATCGGCAAATACCATGTTCTCCAGGCTATAGTCTATACGCTCTGTCTGGAGGGTGAGTTGAAGCGTGCGGCTCATGAACTCGTAATATTTGCCGAGGATGTTGGTGCCACCCGCCTGCGCACCGGCGGCAAGGGCGGCGTAGCGTTCTTTTTCCTCTGCGGTGGCGGTGCCAAGCTGCACTTTGCGAGCCAGGCGCAGGTACTCCGGCAGCCCCTCGCCATCCACCATTTCGTAGAGCACTTTGTCGTATCGGGAGGCAAAGGCGCGGTTCAGGTTGCGATAGTAGGCAGCATCTGCCAAATGCACAGCGCCCACAAGATCCACTATGCGACCTGCAGAATCTTTGTAACGAGCCACGGGGGTGAGCAAGCGCTCTGTACCATCGCTCTCGGTACGGTGCTGAACCAATACCTGCGGATATGCTTCCGCAGCCACTGCGGTACACATGCAGAAAAGAAAAAGCAAAGCATACAGCCGACAAGAGCAGAATTTGCTTGCAATAACAACACGGACAAGCTGTAGGAAACGTAACATAGACGAACGATAATTTGAACTGAAAATACTCATCTCCATTCCAGGATAGCGGCATGGCCCGGAGGGAGCTGCAAAGGCAGCCCGTTGGCTGTGAGTGTCTCTGCCGAGATGACTACGTCCGGCAAGGACGGATTAAGCAGATGACAGAAGGTGAAAACGGAGCCTTTTTTACCGGCCCAGGCACAGGCATCCGCTGGGATATGGATGCAAGTATCAGCCTGAGCGGTGGTATCAAAGTTGCAGACAATGAGAACGGTGGCGCGAGCCTTGCGGTTGTGGCGCAGGAAGGCGTAGAGCCGGTGCCCGGAAACAGCCTCTCCCGGCATGCGTCCATAGCCTGGTGTTTGCATATTGGCCCAGTTGAGACCATAGAAGGAGCCCTTGCTGAGAGCAGGATGCTGCAACAGAGGCAGCAGACGCGAGCAGAACATGCGCAGCGCCGCCTCCTCGTCGGTAAGGTGCGCGCCATCATAGAGTCCGCCATTGCTCCAGTGCTGCAAGCGCGGCAGGTTGGTGTAATCAAAGATAGATGTGCGGCCATTGTCGCCCCCGAAACCGCCGGGGCCCGCGGCCTGCTCGCCCACCTCCTGACCGTTGTAGAAGAGCACCGGCCCACAGGTGGTGGTATACTGCGCCACCATAAGGGCGCGCGCGGCAGCAGACCCCTGCCCTGCCCAATGCAGGGGCGAGGCCAGGCGGGGCTCGTCGTGATTCTCCACATAACGCACTCCACGTGTTGCAAGGGCTGTTTCCGGGCGGTTCAATGCATCCAGATCATTGGCCCAGGCACAGCCTTCGTACATGGAAACCAGGCCACGATAGGCCGCGCTGTCGTACACTGCGTTGAACCCGGCAGCCAGCAGAGCCTCATGAGCATCCGCCGGGCAGAGCTTCATGTGGTCATTGTATGCCTCGGCCACAAAGAACACGTTTTCATCCCGCAGGCGTGCATTGACAATGGACCAACGCCAGAAATGCATGGGTACCATATGAGCCATATCGCAGCGGAAACCACCCACACCCATATTCTGCCAATAGCTGAGCACTTCATCCAGGAGCCGCCAGGTGCGAGGCACGGCCACGGAGGGCGTAAACTCCGCCGGCAAGGCCTCGGCAGCATACGCTCCATCACGATAATCGCAGCCATAGTTCAACTTTACGGTTTCGTACCAGTCGCATGCATCGGGGGTGCGGGTGGCAGCATTGTTTCCGGTCACGCGCGCATGGGCATATTCCGGCACAAACTCACCATCCGGCAGCACGAGAGGCGCCTTCTCGCCGCATGGCTCAACGTAATAAAATGAGTTATCCCGTGCAAAGAATACGGCAGTATCATCATCCCGCCCGAAGCTGAGCTCCGGCCGCACGGTCGATGAATAACAGCGCGAAACGTGATTGGGGATGAAGTCTATCATCGGTACCATCCCCCGGCAACGCACCCGCTCCAGCAGCCCCCGGAACTCCTCCAGTCGCTGTGCAGGATTCTCCGCCAAATCCGGGTCCACATCAAAATAGTCCGTCACGGCGTAAGGGCTCCCGGCAATGCCCTTCACCACACAGGCAGGAGCCGCCGGCAAGCCCGGGTGAGGCGTTTGGGTAGCATGGCGCAGCACCCCGGTGAGCCACAGGTGGGTGACCCCCATGCGAGCCAATGCATCCAGCGCGGCATCGTTCACACCGGCGAAAGTGCCGCAGCCGTTCTGCTCCCGCGAGCCCCACTCCACCCCACCGGGAGTAAAGTTTGAGAAGTGGCGCACGAAGAGCTGGTATATGACTGGCCTCATGCTGCACAGTTTAACACAAGCACCGCGCGTTGGCAAGCGCGGAAGCCGCATTTTGCCACCCGAAGCGCGGCAGCAGAATACCCGTGCAAAGCCACCACCGCGCCTCGTGTAAAAAAATCGCGGTTTTCTTTACATGACACACCCGCTCATGTAAAAAAAATCGCCGTTTTCTTTACATGATACCCCCGCTCGCGTAAAAAAATCGCCGTTTTCTTTACATGATGCCACCGTTCGTGTAAAAAAATCGCGGTTTTCTTTACATGACGCCCCCGCTCGCGTAAAAAAATCGCTGTTTTCTTTACATGACACCCCCTTCTCGTGTAAAAAAATCGCTGTTTTCTTTACATGACACACCCGCTCGTGTAAAAAAATCGCTGTTTTCTTTACATGACACCCCCGCTCGCGTAAAAAAATCGCTGTTTTCTTTACATGACACCCCCGCTCGCGTAAAAAAATCGCGGTTTTCTTTACATGACACCCCCGCTCGTGTAAAAAAATCGCCGTTTTCTTTACATGATGCCACCGCTCGTGTAAAAAAATCGCTGTTTTCTTTACATGACACACCCGCTCATGTAAAAAAATCGCCGTTTTCTTTACATGATGCCACCGCTCGTGTAAAAAATCGCCGTTTTCTTTACATGACACCTCCGCTCGTGTAAAAAAACGCCGTTTTCTTTACATGAGAGCAGAGAATCAGGATTGGAAGAGATTCTCCGCGCCGGGAACACGGATGCGGCGGGATTCGGCGGAGTAGCCGTAGGAGCCGGCATCCGGTTTGTCTGTGTCTTCGCGGTAGTGACGGGGTTCGTGCCCGCTGGTGCGCAGATAGCGCACAATACCGCGGCCCACAGCTTCGGCGTATCGGCGGGCCGTGGAAGGATTGCTGAGGTAGCGGACATGCGCCGCATTGTTCAGAAATGCAGCTTCCACCACGGCGGCCGGGATACCGGAATCATCGCAGGCATTCATCCAGCCGGCAGAGCGCTGGGCATCCACACTGCGCACCTGCACGCGGCACTCTCTGTTGCCGTTAGGCATGCCATGATTCAGCACCTCGGAGTTAAGCGTGTCTGCCAGGCACTGCGCCAGGCGGGGGCCGTTGTGTTTATTGCAGATAATCAGGCTTTTGGAGCCACCCCGGCGCCGCCAGCCGCGGTCACTGTTATGGTGTAGAAACACGGCACAGGAGGCCCGGCGGGAGATGGCATAATCTGCGCTCACGATGCCGCCGGCCACGCGGTCAGCATAATAATCTGAGGGATAGCGGTTGCCGGTGTCCGGGTGCCCGAGGTGGTGCACATCGGCCCGCTCGGCCCAATCCGCCAGCGGAGATGTTTCCGGCTCATCTCCCCGATTGCACACCAACACCTTGTAACCGGCATCCTCAATAACTTTCCTGGTGTAGTATACATACTCGTACCACCAGTCCAGCTCCTGGAGGCGCTTCCCTTTTACGGCACGGGGCGATTTGGCGCCACCGGCTCCCACACAGTGCCCGATGTCCAGCACCACAGGGCCGTCTGCCGTCCCCCGAGGCGCACTACAGCTGCTCATACCCAACACGGCAAAGCAAACAGCCACCAACAGAAGCACCTTATTCATAGCGCCGCTCACTATACGCCTAACAACGGCTGGAGTCAAGTTCTATCTATGCGGCTTCACAGAATCAATCCGCCGCGCAACAAACGGAACAGAGCAAGGGTGCGGGGCCAGTCTGCCGGAGCATCATCGCTCTCCGGGAAGAGGCGCCCCTCCGGTATGCGGGCGTAGCGCTCTTCGGCATGGGGGTGATTGAGTTCCCGGAGGCCGACAGAAAAGATTGCTCCGAGAGCCAGAAACTCCCGAGCCATCTCATGCGAGCCGTTCCAGGCATGCAGATGGATACGAGGTAAAGTATTGCAACGGGCACGTTCCTTCAGAATATGCAGAAGCTCCGCCCAGGCTCTCACTCCGTGCAGGTGGACACAACGCTCGTGGCGAAAAGCAGCTCCCAGGTGTACGTGCAGCAGCAGACGCTGCTGTTCCAGCGTACTTTTGTAGCGCTCCGAGGCATCCAGGCCGGTCTCTCCCACATCTGCCCCGGGATACCGGGAAAGCCAATCATCCAGCTCAAATGCGACTTCTGCCACATCCACCTCATGCGCATGCCAGGGATGAATCCCGAAACAGGGAGTCATACCGGGAGTATCCGCAATTCGCGGCCAGTCTTCGCTGGTCACAGCGCAAATGCTTCCTCCGGCAGGATTCGGGTGGTGGGTGTGATAATCTTTCATGACTGATATGCAATGGGAAGTTTTGCCGCCACCGGCTCGGTTACCTGAGGCTCGCCAGGTTACCCTCCTCGGCATAGCTGAAATAGGGCTTGCGACGTTCTGCGGTAGGAGCACCGATAATAACGTGATCCTGAAAGCGCATGCACATGAGTTCGGCAGCAACGTTGATGGTGCGGGTCAGCTCGTCATCCGCCTTGCTGGGAGTGGCGTTTCCGCTGGGATGATTGTGTACCAGAATAAACCGAGCTGCATTATACCTGAGCACCGGGGTGAAAACATTGCGCGGATGGACCAACACTCGGGTAAGCGTGCCGGCAGCAATGCGTTCTTTACGCATCAGCATGCCCCGGCTGTCGAGCAGCAGAAGAAGAAGCACCTCCTGAGTCTCGTAACGCATCTCCCCCACCAAAAGATTATAAACAGATTCCGCCGTGGCCAGCTGGTGGCGTATCATATCCTCACGAGCCGCGCGCTGCCCCAGCTCAAACACAGCGGCCAATGTGGCGGCCTTGGCCTTTCCCATCCCTTTGTGGAGGGCTCCCAGCTCATCCGCATCCATCGCGCCCAGAGCCGCCAGAGAACCGGCCGCCTGCTTTATTCTGGCTGCCAGTTCCAGCACATTACAACCGGGAAGCCCCGTGCGAAGAAAGATGGCCAGCAATTCCTCATCACTGAGTGCCGAACGCCCGAGCGCCAGCAGCTTCTCCCGCGGCAGCCTCTCTATCGGTAATGCTTTGAGGGGTGTTCCTCCTGCAACCTGGTGTTCCATATCGTACCTATTCTTTCGGATGAAGCAGCAAAGCCCACTCATCTGCTGAATGGGCTTTGCCAATCATTGATTTTTCAAAGCGGATGACATCTGTCAGGGGCGCTTCATCATGTCGCGCACAATGTAGAGAGCCTCGCGCAGGATGGGGTCCAGATTCGAGGGATAATCCACTTTATCCTCCAGAGCCGCCTCGGGGTCCTCCGCAGAATCCATGAACTTATCATCATCATCCTTACTGGCAATCGGCAGCTTAGCGGCATTGACATCCTTAAGCGTCAGGCGGTACACCGTGAGGTTACGGGCATCTTCCTCTGCCATTTTGGCATAGCGAGCCTTGCGCTCCTCGTTATGAGCTTTCTGGCGGGCACGCAGGGCGGCGTCCTCAGCCAGACGGGTAGCCTTGTTCAGGGAGTCGCGGTTCTCCTCTGTAATCTTGCGGCGGTAATCTATGAACCACTTGCTGTACTGCAGGTCCTTGTCGGCCGCCACGCGTGCTGCGCTGAGTTTGCGCAACTCCGGCAGAATACGAGCTATGCGGGGATTCTTAACATAGTGGGGAGCCGGTGCTATCTCATCATACGGCATGGCGTAGTCCTGCTCTGCCTCGCCTATGGGAAGAGCCGCCGTGGACATGGGAAGCACAATATCGCTCTCCACACCCTTCAGCTGTGTAGAGGCTCCATTGACGCGGTAGAACTTCTGCACGGTCACCTTAATCATGCCGCACCCCTCGCGAGTGGAGAAGTAGGGCATATAATCTGCCAGGCTACGGGGAATCTGTACCGTTCCCTTGCCAAAGGTAGACTCATCACCCACCACCACTGCGCGCCCATAGTCTGCCATAGCACCGGCAAAAATCTCCGAAGCGGAAGCGCTGAGGCGATTGGTAATCACCACGACATCGCCATTGAACCGCCTGCGACCGCTGACGGTAAGCCGCTCCACATGGCCACGGGAGTCTCGCACCTGAACCACTGGGCCCGCACCGGTGAAAAAGCCCACCATCTTGCGAACTTCATCCAGCGAACCGCCACCATTAAAACGCAAATCCACGACGAGCCCCTTCACGCCTTCCTTGTTCATGCGGTCCAGGAGCTTCTTCACATCGGAAGCACAGCGCACATCGCCACTGTCCAGGTCAATGTAGAAGGAGGGAAGAGTGAGAATGCCGATACGGTACGGAGCTTCCCCGGGATTGTGAATATCCACAATCTTGGCACTGGCCAGCGATTCGGACATAGGAACCTCGTCGCGCACGATAACGACCTCTTTCTGCTCGCCGCTCTCGGCCTCCAGCACACGCAGCTTGACGGATACCCCCTTCTTGCCGCGGATAAGGTCTACCACCTTATCAATGCTCATGTACATGATATCCGTCCAGTTGCCGTTGTTAGAAGAATCCACGGCCACGATGCGATCCCCAAGCTTCAGTTTACCATTTTTGGCAGCAGGGCCGCCCTTCACGATACCTTCGATACGGGTGGAACCATCGTCATCCTCGCGAAGCTGGGCACCGATACCCACGATGGATGCTTTAATCATGTCCTTAAAGCGCTGCTCCTCGCGGGCACCCATGTAATCACTGTGGGGGTCGTAGGTGAGCGCGACCGAATTGAGGAGCGTGGACACCATATCCTCGGTATCGGCCTCCTGTACTTCGTTGCGCAGGCGCTTGATGCGAGCCTGAAGCTTCTCCGCCACAGGGATTTCGTTCGCGTTGGGATCCGGCTTACCCTTTTCGGCAGCCAGACGGGCTACATTTTCACGACGAATAAGCTCGGTAAGCACCATGTCATCTATCATATCGCGCCAGGCCTGATTCAGCTCTGCCGCATTGGCTGCGCGGGGCAATTTACGGCGAGAACGCGGTGTGGTACGATTGGTATCGAAGGCGGGAAGCGCTTCCGCGTACTCCGCCAGCATTTTCTCAGCCTGTGCTATATGGCGCAGAGCTCTGGTGGAAAACTCCGTATACAGTTCGACAGCCAGCGTTTTGGTCTCGCCGGCAAGCAGGTAGTCCCCAAATGAGGACGCATATTTGCGGCGCAGCTCATTAACATCGGCCTCGGTAAAATACAGGTGCTGCGGGTCGACGCTCTGCAGATAACAATCGAGAAACTTCTCGTACATAGCAAGAGAGAAACGAGCACGAGAGAAATGAGCATTCTGCAATACCAGCGAAAACTGCTTTCCTATCTGGTTATAATCCGGAGCTGCATGGGAAGCCGGAGTACACGACACCAAGGCAGCCGTTGCAAGAGCTGCCATGGCGCCGAATTGGCGCGCCCAATGCTTTAATATGTGTTTAGTCATACTCAAGAATATCTTGTAAAAAAATCGGCGCTGTGCAGCACCCTATGAACTTGCACCATTTTACTTCAGAAATGAGCAATGTCTATCTAAAATAGTGTCAACCTTTCAAACTTTTACTACGGTGCGTATGCAAAACACCCCCTCCCGCCCGGTACAACGACCATTGCGAGAGAGGGCAGATATTTTAAGTCCCCATGTTCCTATGGAACATGGGCAGGAAGCTTACGCCTTGCGACCCTTACGGGGAGTGCGCACCTTCACCATCTTGTAGCCCATTGCAGCTGTAAGAGCGGACAGGGCCTCCTCCAGACGGGCGCAGCGTGCCTTCATCTCTTTGACAGAGGTCTCCAGGTGTGCAGCCTTAATCTTGGCCTTACGAGCTTCGTTCTTCAGGCTGCGGGTATCTGCAGTCACGGGAGCAGCCTCCGGGGTGCACTTACGACGCCCCTTGGGTTGCGGCTGGAAGCGAGCCTCCATGGCATCCTGAGCCTGCTTTTTCCACAGCGAAATCAGCGTGGGAGCAATCCCCTTATCCTTTGCAATATCCTGAATCTTTGCCTTCTTGGACAGCACGAGCTGCACAATCTTCAACTTCTCTTCCGGAGAATAATTAGCTCTATCTTTCATGAGAAACAATTATTTTGTGTGGTGAAATCAGTTTACTCATTTCTTATACAGATGGCAAGCATAAATTTTGTTTTACATCTTTTTTTCTTATTTTTCATGCTTCCAACGCCTCTTTTCGAGCCAAAACATTAACATACCATGCTACAGCAGACTCTCATCCACCCGCACTCCTATCACGCCATAACTTAGTGACACATAAAACAAAACAGCCATAGGACATATCGGTCATGATAGTTTCCAAGCGACAACTGCACATCTACATTATCCCGAGGACTAATAATTAGAATGTCATTTTGATATATTCCTCCAAATAAAAGAAAAAAAACGCCTCAGGAACACAAATAGACATCGTGACACAGTTGTTTCTTGCCTTCTGCTATACTCGCAGATAGAATACATGGCACATAGCCTTGCAGGACACAACTCTCTGCGCCTCATTATATAAGTTCATGTTTTTCCCCTACGGTAAAATCATACATTGAGAAAATAAACAAATGAAAATGCTTCTTTTCGGCGGCAGTGGCCGCACAGGACAAGTCGTGCGCAATGCCGCTCTGGCAGCCGGCTGGGAGGTGGAAGCCCCCACCCACTCTGACTGCGACTTACTGCAAACAAATTTGCTGAGCGACCGGGTACTGAGCAGCAAAGCGGATGCAGTAGTGAATTGTGCTGCGCTGAGTGGACTGGAAGCATGCGGGGATGACCCACTGACAGCACACCTGCTCAATGCCGTTGCCCCGTCTGCCATGGCTCTGGCATGCCGCCATACCGGAGCTCGTTTTGTACACCTCTCCACCGATTATGTTCTGGAAGGTATGCGCCCCGGGCTCAAGAACGAAACGACCCGCTGCAAACCGGTCAATGTGTATGGTGAGAGCAAGCGTGAGGGCGAACTACAGGTAACAGAAGCCCTGCCGGACGCTCTCATTCTGCGTGTATCATGGGTATGCGGCAACCCGGCAAAAGCCTCCTTTGTAGAGAGCACACTGGCAAACGCGCTGGCCGCTCGGCCTCTGGCAGCCATTGCGGACAAATACTCCATGCCTACCGATGCCGCCGACATTGCAAGTGCTATTCTGAAGCTGCTTCCGCTCCCGGTGAACGGCATATTACACGCCTGCTCCGGTGGCAACCCGCTCAGCTGGCACGACTGTGCTACGCTGGTCCTTCAATTTGCCGCGGAAGCCGGGGCTCTCCCTCAACTTCCCGCCATAGAACGCCAACAACTGAAGAGCGCTACATTCTTCCGTGCAGAAAGGCCCCGCCATACTGCCATGAGCAACGAGAAACTGCGCTCGCTGGGTATCGCCATGCCCACTGCAGAAAGCACCCTACGCAGTGTAACACTGCGGTATTTACAATCTATCGGCCGTTAACAGTCCCCGGCTGGTGACATATCGCGGCAAAAGAATAAGCGGCAGGTGTTTACCTGAGCATTTCCGGCGTGACACGATAGGCGGCCCCGCAACGCGGACAGGATGCTTCCAGATACCCCTGCTCCGACAGCAAATCAGCAAAGTCCTTCTGCATGGTGCGGATGGTCGGCAATATCTTCTCCAGCGTGCAACCGCAGCGGAAGACAAACTTGCGAGTCTCAAGCACTTTTACCTCTTCGTTTTGCTCAATATCCGCCACATCCTGGGCACTGAGCTCACTGAGCCAGTCGTGGTCTGCCCCGGGCTGGGCGGTAATGAGAGCATACATATCGCCATCGAGCCGGAAAGCGCGAGCCTGGCGCTGCTCACTCTGGCGGTAAAAGTCCTCTACCCATTCTGTGGTGGTATTGCCGGGAAGAATGATAACGGAGGTCTGTGGCTCCTTGCCGGTTCTGAGGTTCTGAGCAAAGAGCATATTCTTCTCCGGTTCCCTTACATCTTTAGTAAATACGCGCCCGATGACATCCTCCGTAAGCGATGAGCCGGACACAAAATAGTTGGCCAGCATAGGGTCTTTGATATTGAGGGTCCAGGCATGGTATTCCTGCCAGGGACGCGAGACGAGATGAAGGGTAAAAAAGGCCAGCAGCTGCTTGAACATGGAATCCTCCGCCTCTGCATTACGCTGCTTATGCTGCATGAGGTGCAGATAGTAGTCTACAAACAGGGGCGAAAAATCTGCCCGCAACAGCAGGCAGTTGCGCCGGCGCACAAAGATGGCCTGCACTATGGTAAACTCTTCTACGGGCTGTCCGCTTTGCTCTGTCATGATGGAGTGGTGAGATGTTGTTCTCGTCCTGCGGAATATAATAACGCCACGCCTCCATTGGTGCAAGCCCAAAATAGCTTACAGGCAGTATTCGTTACGAAACGCTCAGTACGGCGCAAGTTTGCCATAAAAACCATTGTGCAGCGCGCGAAAAAGCGTGTAGAGCCGCCGGCAACTCAGCTCGCGGGTCTGCAGCATGGCCTGCACACTCAGCAGGGCGTAAAACATACATGATACAAAGCGATGCACATATCGACGGGGAGCCTTAAGGCGTTGCAACCATGCCCAGTTGCGAATTTTGTAGTATTGTCGACTTTCGTGCATGGCCGGCTCATAAAAAAAGGAGTATTGACCATGCGTATAGTGAATAAGAGGTATTCGAGAGGATGGGTGCTCCAGTTCCGAATTTCGGATAGTGACAAAGCGGAACCCAGCGTGACGCACTTTCCACGGATATTCTTCATCTTCCCCTCGGATAAAAAGTTCCGGGGTTGGTACCCCCACACACATCCAGGCAGCTCGGGGATAAAGCGCCCCCAACCAACACCCCCTGCAGGGAATTTCATTGCCTGCAGGCAAGTCAACAGAGGCGACGATATTTTTCCATGGCCGCTCCGTGCTCCCGGTTTCAATAGTAAGAGGCCAGCTCAACTCATCACCTTTGGACGGGTCGACGACAAGACTGGCTCTCACAACGTCGTCTTCCACATCCGGTGCTAACAGCTTTTCCAGAGTACGGGGGCGAGGCCAGGAATCATCATCCAGCATCCAGACCGCATCGGCTCCCAGCTCTTTAAAAGCGAAGTCCATACCATAGGCGCACCCTCCGGCATTGCCCAGATTCGCCGGCATCTGCAGAATATGCAGAGTGCCCGGCGGCAGTGCTGTTTCCGCAAATTGACGAGCAGCCGGAAGTGTGGGATCATCCTCGCTATTATTATTAACCACCAGAATAAAATCCGGTTTCCGGGTCTGTGCAGCCAACCGCCGCAGCCCGGTGAGAGTACGCTCTCGGCTGCCGTAGTGGGTGAAAATAGCACAGATACGCTGCATGGCTCCCATTATGCCGAAAACCACTGCTCATTGCAAGGATAAATCATGCCCCACCCGGAAACTATCCCCAGAAAAACACTTCATCCTCTGTTCTACCCCCTCGAAGCGGCTTTCTGGGCAGCTTTTCTGCCATATGCCGTTGCGGGGAAACACTCTGCGGCCCGATTATACAGCTCGCGGGCACCGGCGGCGTCCCCCAGCCGACGCTCGCACACGCCAGCAGCTCTGTATAACAGAAAAGCCCGGTCCTCCGCCTCCTCCACCATCTCAGCACCTCTCATCAATGCCTCCCGAGCCCCCCGAAAATCCCCGAACTCATCCCCACGCAGAGACGCCAGCTCCGTCCACGCTCGGGCACGAAACGGCTCCCGGCGCACGAGAGCCTCAAACTCCGGCAGCAGGCTGCTCTCATGCTCCCGCCGAATACGGGTTGCCAGCACAACTAATGGGTCGTCCTCCGGCAGATAAGAACCACCATACACACGTTCTCCTATAGCCTGCCCCACAGCCGGCAACACACTGCAGCGGATAAGCCCAGTCATCCATATAGTCAGAACAACAACCGCCCCCAGTGCCACCAGTAGCCCAGTCCGAACATCGCCGGCATCGAAAAAATCGCGTACCTTCAGTAGCACTGCAACAAACAATACTACCGGAAGCAGGAAGTTCAGCACACGAAACAAGCGCAGCATAGCCCCGAAATTGCCAGCGGTTTATTTTGTCCGATCCGGCAGATCATCCATTTCGAGATAATTCAGCGCAATAGTGCGATTCGGATTCTGCGGATTACGTACCTCCAGCTTCATCTGTTTAAAGAACCAGGAACCATCCGACAGGCGCTGAACAGACGTGATGGAAAAGCGCTTCTTCAGCTTACCATCCGCGCCATAGCCGTCTATTTGCCAGGTTGTTCCGTTTTCCTTGTCCACCCACATGCGCACCCAGGCAAACTGGCCGACCCCGGGGGTGGGATTCTTCACCTCCACAATATAGCAGTCGCGCCCCTTGATGCGGGCATTGGCACTGTCATCTATCAGCTTTCCGCCTTTCCAGTACAGGAAGCGCAGGGACAAATCCTCGTAGCACACATCGGTATCTGCAATCTTATTGCCATAGCTCGAGGGAGCCATCACCTGGGCTTTTCCCTGATTCACGAGCACCAGCTCTGCGTTCTTCTCCTTAATGCGCACGTCAAAGCGCTGCCAAGCCTCCTTGTGCTTGTACTGGAAAACTATCGTCTCGCCACGAGCACTCAGGCTGAAAGGCACTTTATTGCGCCCCTTGCGGATGGTGCCCATCACATCCTTGTTACCCTGGCTTACCGTCATCTCACGCATGGTCTGCAGCAAGGCATCCACATCAATATCATCCTGCCCTGCCAGCGGCAGCGCACACATCAATGCTGTCCCGACCACAAAAATATTTCTGAATAACGAGTTCATATACGTATTATACACCGCCGCCGACAATTTTGTACAGATTTTTTTTCATTTTTTCACTTTCCACAAACTAGGCAGTCAAATCTATTCTTGACAAAGGTTCTTATTCCCCCTAAAATTCGAGCAGAACAATGATAAAAAATCAAAAAAGGCTCAAAATATTAGTCGGGTGTTATGCGTGTGATCCCAATTATGGTTCAGAGCCCGGAATGGGATGGCATTTTGTTATCAATATCGCAAAATATCACAATGTACATGCTATCGTAGAAAAGCACGAATTCGAAGAAAACCTAAAACTATACGCACAAAAACATCCAGAAGAGGTTAAAAATATTAGCTTCCATTTCATTCCTCGTGTCCACCATAAAACATTACGAAAAATTTGGCCTCCTAGCTATTACTGGTTTTATCGTCAATGGCAAAAAGAGGCATACAGATACGCATTAAAACTAGATAAAAAAGAAAATTTTGACATTATACATCAGCTTACTTTAGCTGGATACAGAGAGCCTGGTTACTTGTGGAAACTGGGCAAACCCTTCATATGGGGTCCCATAGGTGGACTGCACTTTACACCATGGCGCTTATTGCTGTCCATGGGGCTATACGGAACATTATATTTCGGGTTCAGAAACATCATCAATGCATACCAGATACGAAGGAGTTATGCTGCAAAGAAGGTAGCCCCTATAGCCAGCAACATACTTGTATGCGATCCAGCTGTTCACCGCCTCATACATCAGCATTGGCACACCAAATGTATCACTATGCGAGAGGTGGGGGTAGATGCGGAAACAGCCGCCAGGAAGACAACCAATCGCCAACAAGATGCACCTATCGTCTTATGCTGGGCTGGTGCTTTATATCCGGGCAAAGCGCTACATATTCTACTGGAGGCTCTTGCTTTATCCAAACGCCCCTACATTCTGCACGTTTTAGGCGATGGGCCATGTTTAAAAAAATGGAAAAAAAAGGCTGAAAAATTGAGCATTGAAAAAGACGTTATTTTCCACGGTAGGGTTCAGCACAAAGATGTATCTCAAATCATGGAAAACAGCCATATTTTCTGCATTACCAGTCTTTCTGAAGGTGGAACTACCACTGTAGTTCTGGAAGCATTGCAAATTGGATTACCCGTTATAGCCCTTAATCACTGTGCATACTCTTCCATTATTACAAAAGACTGCGGACTAAAGGTAGATATTACCACTTTCAGAAAAGTCGTTAAATCATACGCAGAGCACATCGACTTTTTATATGATAACGAAGAAGAGCGCCAACGTTTATCAGTAGGTGCTGTCAAAAGAAGCCAAGAATTTTCATGGAGCAAAAAAAGCATACAGCTTAATGATATATACGCTAAACACATCAGCATTTAGTATGCTGCCGCCTAAATTTAGGACACAGAGTAAAATTCTGCTAAGCTTGCTCAAAAGCCAGGATGAGTATGGGACTTTGGGAGGCCTACGCAACTCTTGTATCATCCACATTTTTGAGTAAATTGGCTTTACTTCATTTTCCCATCGTACGATTTCTCCAATGACAAGTTGGATGCTTCACCGAAACAAGCCGCCTCACCTTTTCCCCTTTAATATAAATAGAATACGACTCAGGAGAAGGACAAAACATATTTCTCACCATCCTCTTCATATTACACCAACGATACGCTAACGCATGACGCATATTAATCCACCATGGTTCAGCAGACATTAATTCGTTCCATTCTCTTTGTGAGATGTCAGCCCATTGCAAATTCCCCCCTGTAACAGTAAAAACGCTTGTTATCAATTGAGGCAAAACCAAAAAGCAGGGATTATTATTAACTAAATCCTTATAAAAAACAACATCAGCAATGGATTTCCAATGAGCATCAAACCGCACATTGTGTTTCCTAAAATAGTTCACTCGGTGAAAACACGAGCACGTAATTATTTCACACACAGTACGACTACTCCATTTGTGGGGGGTAATTGGACGTCTGTGACAAATATAACGACCATCCACATCAACAACAACGTATGTACTGATTGCCACCTCAGCTTCGGGATGCAACTTAAACTCTTTTGCAATTCCTTCCAACGCCTCAGGTAAATACTGTTCATCACTATTCAAATGCGCCGTAATATCCGCATCTTCCGGTATTCTCTCCCACGCCTTGTTAATCGCCTGGTACATACCATTATCCGGGGCACTTTCATAGCTGAAAGTGTAGCCCTTTGAATCAGCATGTGATTGTTGCCAATTAGCAAGCCACGCCTGCGTACCATCCTCAGAGCCGCCATCCTGGATATGATGATGCACCTCTATCCCATCGCATACTTGGTCTGCAACAGAACGCACGCATCCGGGCAACCATTTCAAAGCGTTGTAAGCAGGTGTAACAATATAGAACTTCATCATATCTCGGACAGGATTGTAGCAGTTTCTAGGAGGTAAGACAAGCGAAAACCGCCGGAGGGGAAGTTCCCGGCTCCGGCGGTATGACGTTTGGTATGATTTGAGCTTATCAGGCAAACACACCCACGGCCTCAGCTGCACAGGCGATCATGTAGTCGCGGTTCAGCTTGGCGATGTTGTCTACGCTGATACCCTTGGGGCATGCGGCTTCGCACTCGTAGAGGTTGGTGCAGTTGCCGAAGCCCAGAGCGTCCATCTGGCGCACCATGGCAAGCACGCGCTTATTCTTCTCGGGCTGGCCCTGGGGCAGAAGATTAAGGTGAGCAGCCTTAGCAGAGGTGAAGAGCATGGCGGCGCTGTTCTTGCAGCTGGCCACGCAGGCACCACAGCCGATGCATGCAGCGGCATCGAAAGCGGCGTCGGCCGTCTTCTTGCGAACGGGCACATTGTTGGCGTTGGGAGCAGCACCTGTACGCACATCCACAAAACCACCGGCAGCAATAATCTTGTCCAGCGCGGTACGATCCACCACAAGGTCACGCAGCAGCGGGAATGCAGCCGCGCGGAACGGCTCAATCCATATGGTGTCGCCATCCTTGAACTGACGCATATGCAGCTGGCAAGTGGTCACCTTCTTGCCACCATGAGGAACACCATTGATTGTGAGCGAGCACATACCGCAAATACCCTCGCGGCAATCGTGGTCGAAGTGAATGGGCTCCTTGCCTTCGTGCACGAGCTCCTCGTTCACGATATCGAGCATCTCGAGGAAGGAAGCCTCATCCGGGATGTTCTTGGCCTTGTAAGTTTCGATACGGCCCTGAGCCTGAGCATTCTCTTGGCGCCAGACTTTGAGCGTAAGATTGAGATTAGCCATAATAGTAAATGAAATTCTAAAGGTTGAACTAAGTATGCTTTACTTATAGGAACGAATAGCCAAGTGCACAGTATCGAACGTGAGCGGCTCCTTGTGCAGAACCGGAAGCTCACCCGTACCCTTGTACTCCCAGCAGGCAACGTAGGCAAAGTTAGCGTCATCGCGCTTGGCTTCACCATCGGCCAGCTGGTGCTCCAGACGGAAGTGTGCGCCACAGGACTCCTCGCGGTTGAGAGCGTCGTAGCAGAGCACCTCGGCAAAGTCGAGGAAGGCGGCCACGCGCCAGGCTTTCTCCAGCTCCTGGTTCATGCCTTCAGTGCTGCCCACCACCTTCACGTTGTTCCAGAACTCGTCGCGAATGGCAGGAATCTTCTCAATGGCATCCATCAGGCTCTCCTTGGTGCGGCCCATACCTACGTCCTCCCACACAAGCTTACCCAGCTCACGGTGGATTTCGTCGGGGGTCTTGGTGCCCTTCACGTCCATCATCTTCTGAATGCGAGCTTTCACAGCCTCCTCGGCCTCGATGAACTCCGGAGCAGCCGTCGTGACGCTGCCGGGCTTCTGAGTGGTGAGATAGGTCGGCAGAGTGGCGGGAATCACGAAGTAACCATCAGACAGCCCCTGCATGAGCGCAGATGCACCCAGGCGGTTAGCACCGTGGTCGGAGAAGTTAGCCTCACCAAGCACGTGCAGACCGGGGATGGAGGACATAAGGTTGTAGTCCACCCACAGACCGCCCATGGTGTAGTGGGAAGCGGGGTAAATCATCATCGGCTGTTCGTGGGGGTCCACATCGGTAATCTCCTCGTACATCTCGAAGAGATTGCCGTACTGGCCGTCAATCCACTCCTTGCCCATGCGGTCGATAGCATCCTTGAAGTCGAGGAACACACCGCGGCCGGTATTAGCCACACCACGCTCGTCGTCACAGGCCTCCTTGGCAGCGCGGGAGGAGATATCACGCGGAGCCAGGTTACCAAAGGACGGATACTTACGCTCCAGGTAGTAGTCGCGGTCATTCTCGGCCACATCGGAGGGCTTCATCTCGCCACGGCGAATCTTGGCAGCCACCTCACGGCTCTTGGGCACCCAGATACGGCCATCGTTACGCAGAGACTCAGACATGAGGGTCAGCTTGCTCTGGTAGTCGCCCTTCACCGGGATGCAGGTGGGGTGAATCTGAGTGAAACAGGGGTTAGCGAAGTAGGCACCCTTCTTCCAGCAGGCGCAGGCAGCACCCACGTTGCAGCCCATAGCGTTGGTGGAAAGGAAGAACACACGGCCGTAACCACCGGTAGCCAGCAGCACGGTATCACCGGCATAGCTCTTAATCTCGCCCGTCACCATATCACGCACCACAATACCCTTGGCGTGGCCATCAACCACTACCAGGTCCATCATTTCGGTGCGGGGATACATCTCGATGTGCCCCTTGCCGATTTCCTTCTCCATAGCCTGGTAGCAACCCAGCAGCAGCTGCTGGCCGGTCTGACCACGGCTGTAGAAAGTACGCTTAAGCTGAGAACCACCGAAGGAACGGTTATCCAGCAGGCCACCATATTCGCGGCCGAAGGGAACGCCCTGAGCCACACACTGATTAATGATGTTGCAGCTCACCTCAGCCAGACGGTATACATTGGCCTCACGGGCACGGAAATCGCCACCCTTCACCGTATCGTAGAACAGGCGGTACACGGAGTCACCGTCATTCTGGTAGTTGTGAGCAGCGTTCACACCACCCTGTGCAGCGATGGAGTGTGCACGGCGGGGGCTATCCTGGTAGCAGAAACACTTCACATTGTAACCCAGCTCAGCCAGAGTGGCAGCAGCAGAGCCACCGGCCAACCCAGTACCCACGATAAGCACGGTGTACTTACGGCGGTTATTGGGGTTAATGAGCTTGGCCTCGCGCTTATACTTGGTCCACTTCTCGGCAATGGGGCCCTCCGGAATGCAGGAATCCGGCATGTAGTCGCTTACGGGAAACTTAATTTCTTTCATAATTGAAGAGGAGTGTAGAAAAGGTTATTTAAGGATGCCGAGCATCACACATACGGGGATGAGGATGAAAGCACCGCATACCACGATGGCAAAGGCCCAGGACACCAAATTGTAGAGAGGACGCACCTTGCGGGTTGCCAGACCCACCGTCTGCAGCACAGACTGAAGGCCATGGCGCACATGCATCATGAGGCCAAGGATAGCCACAATGTAGAAGATGGCCCAGGCCGGCTGCTGGAAGAGGTGCAGCACGTGTGAGTAGCAGGTTGCAGGATCCCCATTAATGGTAAGCTGCCACAGGTGGATAACGATGAAAGCCAAAACCAGAATACCGGTGTAGATCATCGAACGGGAAGAGATGGTAGCCTTAAGCGTACCTTCCTTCTGATACGGGGTACGAGCATTCTTGTTCTCAATCTTGAGCACAATAGCCAGCACAATATGCACCAGAGCCACGGCCAGCAAGCCCAGACGAATGGACCAGAGCAGCCAAGCGGGCATGGAGTGCAGCCCCGTTGCGTAGTATTCAATCCAGGAGCGGTCGCCTGCTGCCACATCACCACCAAAAATGGTCATGTTACCGGCCAGGTGCCCCACCAGGAAGAGGAGGAGACACGCCCCCGAAAGCGCCACAAGGATTTTGCGGCCAATGGAGGACGTGACGAATTTGCATGCTGTCGTGATAATATCGTTCATAAGTGCAATAACGTCTTTGCGCCCCTTACTCTACTATAAACCTCATAAAAAGGCAAGCACCAATCCGCTTTTGCTCATTAAAAAATGCGTTCAGGCAACAAAAGCAAAACCGCGAACACGGCAAGAAGCACCGCAAAAACTGTATCTATGGCATTAGTATACCGCACATAACACTCTCTCAACAGCCGACACTGCAACAATAACGACCACACCCCCCACCCCAGCAATCCGGCCAGCGTAAGCGCGACAACCAACGCCGGAGCATACCACGCCATATCGGCATGTGCATGCAGAGGCCCGGCACTGAGCGTGAGAATGAAGAGCATGCATTTGGGGTTAAGGATATTACACAGGAACCCCTGCCACAGGAGAGTCCTGTAACTCTGCAACTCCGTTACATTCTGCCGCAGGCTCACCGCCCCGCCCTTCCCGGAGAACGGAAAAATCCTGTATGCCAGGTACAGCAGCCAGGCCGCAGCCCCCCAGAGCATGTACCCACTCCAGCTTTGCTGCATAACCCAAGCTCCGGCAGTGCATGCAACGACCGCCTGGATAAAAAATCCCACACTGATGCCCGCGCCCACGGAAAAGCCTCGCCGGGCGCCCTGTGCCAACGCCGTGCGAAAGACAAAAAACACATCCGGCCCGGGGCTGAGCTGGGAGACCAAGAGCAACCCGCACACCACCACTATACTCCACACTGCCTCCATCATAACTCGCCCTCCTCCGGACAGAAGTGAGCCAGCGGCAGCACAGCATTACCGCCCAGGCCGAACTTACGTTCTCTTATCCCGGGGGCCAACTCAGCAGACGTCATATAGGCGCTGCGGAACATCTCCATCTTGGCATCCACATTATCAGCGTGGTGCAGCACCAATGCCTCGGGCGTTTTCGGAACCACAGGAGAGCCAAACTCCAGCACACCATGATGGGAGGCTATCAGATGCAGCAAATGCAATCGTACTTGTTCTGTTGCCGGCTTCAGCACCTTCCACTCCGCCTTTTGCTCCGGCGTGCAGATATTCTTCCAGAGGCTATTGACAATCTCAATACCAATGGAAATATGCCCCATCAGCTCCCCCATCTCATTATATTCAACCCCGAACCCAAGCTCAGGGCATCCGGTCTCCCACATCTTGCCACAGTCGTGAAAAAGCGCCCCGGCAAGCACAAGGTCTCTGTTCACCTGTGGATACACACGGCAAATAGCATCAGCCGCACGCATCACCCCGGCAGTATGTTCCGCCAGTCCGCCACGGCGTGCGTGGTGCATGCCACGCGCTGCAGCCGCCCGGCGAAATCGCGCTTCGTATTGCGTTGTAAGAGCCCGGCACAGTGCAATTAATCGCGGGTCTTGCATACTCTCCACAAAATCCAATATACATTGCCAATCCGCCACATGGCGGGCTGCCAGTTCCGCACCACCACTCAGCAAAGCCCCTTCCTCCTCAGGCGTCAGAGGCCGGAAATCCATATCGGATGCATCTATTCCATATTGAGTACTCTTCCATACAGCACTCAGAGCCATGGAACACCCCTCACGCATGGCCTGGCATGCAGCATTCCACGGGGCATTATCCCACACCTTTATGCTCATAGCATCTGTTGCATCTGCAAATGCCAGCTCCAGGTAGGGTTTGCCGGTCTTGGTTATTTTAGAAAGTTTCTGCGTAAGCTGCACGAACACGCTCCCCTGCGTTTCTCCCACAGACGCAGCCTGTTTCAGCTGAATAATTGAATCGTATTGCACGGTAGGATTCTATCCTTCCGAGCATGAGATGTCAAGCTTCTAAAAAGAGCGGCAAAGGCATGCAACTCACATGCTGACGACAATCCATGCTTTTCGGACAAGAAAAATCCGTTCTTGGCACACAATGAGCTTGCAGAGTGGGAGCTTGTATGGTACCCTGCAGTATGTACTACAGGTATTGTCCTGCAAACACCTGTTACAATATCAGTTTTTCGTCGATATGCTTGCCATCATCATTACAGACAGCTCCGGTTTTACGCACTCGCATTACCTTTTCGACAATGGTGCCAGCTACACCATCGGCAGGTCTGCGGACTGTAGCTTCCCCCTGCCCGGAGAAGCTACGCTTTCAGACACACACTGCCAGCTTACCGTAGTAGATGGTTACGTCTATCTGCAGGACTGCGGCTCCACCAATGGTATTTTCATCGGCTCCCGACAGGTTACCGAAGAATACATGCAGGTAGAACAAGAATACCTGATGGGCAACTGCCGACTCATGCTGGCTCATGTAGAAGAACAAGTTTCAGCTGCCCCCAGACGCGCAGCCAAGCTCAAACCCAAAGCCGTCACCAGCACCCCGGAAGCCTCTGCCCCCAAGCGAGCCGCAAAACTCAAACCCAAGGCCGTAACGACATCAGCCCCCATCGCTGAAGAAACAAGCTACACCTCCCCCGCGCCGCTGCCCGAGGTGGTCGCCACTGAGCCTCTGCCCGAGTACAAAGAGGAAGCCCCTGCGCCGCTGCCCGAGGTGGCCGCACCTGAGCCTCTGCCCGAGTACAAAGAGGAAGCCCCTGCACCGCTGCCCGAAGTGGTCGCGCCTGACCCCCTGCCCGAGTACAAAGAGGAAGCTCCCGCACCGCTGCCCGAAGTGGTCGCGCCTGAACCCCTGCCCGAGTACAAAGAGGAAGCTCCCGCACCGCTGCCCGAGGTGGTCGCTCCTGAGCCTCTGCCCGAGTACAAAGAGGAAGCCCCTGCGCCAACCACAACACCAAAACCGGTCGCTCAATCTCCCGGCAAAAAAAAGAAAGTAACCGTCAAGAAACCCGCTGCCCCCAAAGTACACAAAGAGCTGTATCGGCCGGAGCCGCCTCGCAGCGGAGCCTTGGCTCAGTTGCCCAGAGATTTTTCTCTCTCTCTTCGCTTAGTCAACAGGGAGAAACAGCAGAAAATCGGCACAGCACTCAGATTTGCCCTTGTGGCAGATTGTGCCTGTCACATCTACCTGCTACAGTATGACAGCGAGGGAGGCGCCGGATTGCTCGTACCCGGCATGGCCGGCATCGCGCACAGCATCCCGGCCGGTGTAGAAATGCAGTTCCCGAACATAGGTCTCAACGAATACCAGCTGATGGTCGAGCCCCCCACCGGGCAGGAAACCATTATTGCTCTAGCCTGCACACACCCCGGTAACTTGGCCGAAGTATGGCAGCAGCTCATTGAGCAATCCGCAGCCCCCCTCACCCCCGGCAGCGTGGAAATGCAGGCAATCAAGAGCTGCGACACCGCCGATAAAGCATGGTCTTCTGCTATTATCCATATCCGGACAGTAGAGTAATATCTCCGGTCTCCGGCTGTTTTTCTATCAGGCATGTTGTTCTTGCACCCACATACCATCAGCTTTCTGAGTATTGCTGCTGCCCTGAGCATGAGCAGCATCTGCCATGCCGCGCTGAATGAGAAAGCCCTGCGCGATTTGCTTCGCAAAGACTCGCAGAATATTATTGCACTGGAAAAGGAACTAGCAGAACTCACCTCTGACAGAGAAGCCGCAAAGGCCAATCGGGACAACATCACCCAACTACGCCGCCAAATAGCCCACCACAAATCCGAGCAAACCCAAATGCACAGCGCCTGCATAAAGCTGCTCAAAAAGGTGACGCAAAGTGGCAATATCAACACAGTAGACGAACAGAAGCGCAGCTTGCTCATGCTTGTGGCAGGTATGGGGAACGACCACGCCACCGAGCTTGTTTTGGCAGAAAAACCCGACCTCCACCTCGCGGACAAGAATAACCGTCTCGCCATAGATTACGAAATACCGAGCGGGGGACAGGCCATTTCCTCGCATCTCAAAATTGAGTGGGACAAAGCTGTGGCAGACATGCAGACAGAACGCATGGAAGAGCTGCTGAACTGCGGAGCGAACCCGAATTGGCAGGCAATCGGTCGCAACGAAGATGGTACCACCAGCCAAGAGGCTCCCATTATTCTTGCCCTGCGGGCAAATCATCAGGATGCCTTTTTCCTACTCCTCAACTACGGCGCCAGTGTGGAAACCCGTTCTCAGGAAGGAATAAAAATCGCAGAGCTCGTCGTCAGACAAGGCAATGCCTTTGCACTCTCCGCCTTATTGGCAAAAGATTGCAAAACGAACATACAGTTCTCTGACGGGCGCCCCATATTCGAGCACCTGCTGGCTCCCGGAGCGGAGGAGTGCTTGCTCGCATGGCTCGACAAGGCAGAAGACAATGCAGCCACCGCAAGTAACCTTTGCCTCGTTGTACGCAGGGGAACCCAACAAGCCGTGGAACTGGCTTTTACCCGGAATAAAAACGCCCTCCATACCGAGGACAGTCAGGGCAACCTCCCCCTGCACGAAGCAGCCCGACGCGGCGACGTGGGCATCTACAATGCCTTGTTGCATCTGGGAGCAGATGCTCAGGGCATAAATATACGTGGTGAGACTCCGCTGATGCATGCCGCCCTCAGCGGCAATGCCGACATGCTCGCCACCATCCTGCACGCCGCCCCGGAAAGCCTGCTCAAAGCAACAGACGAAAGAGGACACTCCGCCATATACTACGCTAGATTAGCCAAAGACCCCGCCGCCGAACAAGCTTTGCGAGCAGCCGGGCTGAGCCCACAACCCAAGGACTGACGCACCCACTATGGCCATTCATGTAAGACCGGTAAACCGCACACGGCGCATCATACTGCAGCGCCTGCGTACCATACTTACCCAGGCCGCACTCATATCGCTCGCATCTCTGCTGGTCAGCGGCCTGCTCCTCTACTTCAACTACATCCTTATCGAAGGCGAAAAAGAGGCCACCTTCACATACGTCCGTGTGGATGAGGAAAAACCCATTGCCCCACCACAACCGGAAATCAATAAAGACCTCGCAGGAGGCTCTCCATCCTCCAGCGCCTCCGATATCATTCCGAATATTATCGTTAGCACCGTCACAGATGCCATTACCGCCCTGCCCGATTTCACAAGCGACCTGAGCGAAGGATTGGATAGCAATAATCTGGGCGGCCTAGGGCTGGGGTTCGGTTCCCTCGGAGAAGGTCTGGGGGAGGGTAGCGGTGCCGGTAAGGGCAACGGCAGTGGTGCCGGGGGAGGAGGCGCCCGAGCCGGATATAATGATGACATTCAGGTTGTTCTGGTTCTGGATGCTTCCGGCAGCATGAATCAGCTTTTCGAAGCCGTAGCCAATGCTCTGGAAAACGTACTGACCACACTGGGAAATGCCAAACTCAACGGAAAGAAAACAAAGGTCAACGTCGGCATCGTGGTATACGGGCAAGGCAAAGCGAATGGAGCTCCCTTTGTTCTCTCCAAATTCACCACGCGCCTTACGCCATTGCGCAACAAGGTAAAAGAAACGCCCTGCGATGGCAGCAACGAAGAATGCGGCAATGCCATCCGCTTTGCCGTAGAACGCTTCCCCTGGAATATGAGAGACCGGGATGATATGCTCAAGGTCATCTTCATCTGCGGCAACGAGCCTTTCGATATGGGGCCGGTCAATTACAAGACGGCCATTAATGAGGCACTGAGCAAAAACATCATCGTCAATACCGTACATTGCGGCATAGAAGACGCTCAGTGGAAAGAAGCTGCCGAACTGGGCAAGGGTGTGGGCATCAGCTACGACATGACTCCGGGTAGCGATAGCTCCGCAACAGATTATAACACCCTCTGGCATATTCTCAAAAAACTCAATGAGCTGCCGCTCATGCCCTGTGGAGCCCCTGCCGTGCAGCAGGAATACCTGCGCCGCTTCACCCAAATCGCCCCTCCCCCCAAAGCCCCCAAGCAGATTATCACCTGGCTGGGACGCAATCGGGAGCGCCTTATCCATGGCTACGAATGGGATGCGGCAGAACTCTGCCGCCGCTCCGGCATCGAGACTTTCTCTCTTTCCCAAATCGGCGGCCGCGGCAATCTTCCGCTGAGCCTGCGCGGCATGAGCGATGAGGACGCACTGCAAGCCATCCGGGCCGCTGCAAGAACACGTTCCGCGCTCCTGGAAGAATACAAATTCACCAGCAAGGGCGAGGACTTCGCTTCCCAGTTATTGGAAATACTGCGGGAGCAGGCTCTGGAGAAAGGCATCAACATCGTACTCTGACCTTTTATACACCTCATGTTCGCACTTCTCATCACAGACAGCACAGGCGAAACGCACATTCACCCCATTTCTCCGGAAGAGGGGCGCAGCTATACCCTGGGCCGCTCCGAAGAATGCGATATTGCCCTGCCGACAGAAATACACCTCTCCCGCACCCATTGCATCCTGACAATATACGGACAACGAGTTTACCTGCAGGACAACAATTCCAGCAACGGCATCTTCGTAGGCTCCCGCCGCATAACGGAGGAATACATGGATACAGAGCGGGAGTACCAGATTGCCAACTGCCGCATGGTGCTCATCCGTACCCAGGCTGCCCACACAATGCCGGAGGCAGAGGAAGATTTGGAGCGCGAGGCCGAGGACACGCCCCCGTTGCAGGAAGAACTCGCTCCGGCGCAGGAACTGCTCCCCTGCCCGGCTCCAGTACCGCCCCCTGCCGAGGAAGAACAGCAAGCGGCGCTCCCCGCATCCCCCGAGCCGGAATACGAGGCGGAAGCGGTTTCTCCGTTCGCAGCGGTACAGGCGGTGCCGCCCCCAACTCCGGCTCCCCCTCGCCGCCTGCGAGCCTCCAAGGCAGAGCCCCGCAAGCTCAGGGGCCTCCACAAGCCCACAACAAAGCCCACACCTCCTCCCGCCGGCAAACCCATCCGCACGGCACTAAAACGCGCCACAGGCCACTCAGAAGCCGCTCCGGCAAAAAAACTTCACACAACACCACCTCAGGATACCCCACGCATACAACATGCCCCGGGCATGTCGGGCGACACACTGGGACTACCCTCAGATTTCGGCATCCGGTTCCGGCTGCTCAACACAACACAACACCTGCCGGAAGGCACTGCACTGAAGTTCGGCATCACCTCAGAAAAGGACTGCTACCTGCACCTGCTGCACTACGATAGCGAGGGGAACGCCACCCTGCTGGTGCCTGGTGTGGCCGGCGATGACAACAAGATTTTCTGCGGCACGGAAATGCAATTTCCCCGCCCACTGAACAACGAGTACGAACTGATTGTAGAGCCCCCCTTCGGTCGGGATATCGTTATTGCCCTGGCCTGCACCCATAATACGCCTTTTGGGAAATCCTGGCAGAAACAGCTCGGACATGATGCATCCCCTGTAGAGGCCATAAAAACGGCTATTGCCGACTGCTCCCCCAAATACGCTAAATGGACCTCCTCCATCCTGTATCTGAATACCGGCAACGAGGAAACACCTCAATAAGGGTAACTACCACACACCTTCAGGCGAAAAAATCCCCTGCTTCCTGTGAAGCAGGGGATTCTCGCAGAACAATAGTAAAAAAATCACTAGGCCTTACTGGGCGGGGGCAGGAGCGGGCTCAGTAGCAGGAGCAGGCTCAGTGGCAGGAGCGGGCTCAGTGGCAGGGGCAGGCTCAACGGCAGGGGCAGGCTCAACGGCAGGAGCGGGCTCAACGGCAGGAGCGGGCTCAGCGGCAGGAGCGGGCTCAACGGCAGGAGCGGGCTCAACGGCAGGAGCAGGCTCAGTGGCAGGAGCGGGCTCAACGGCAGGAGCGGTCGTATCGAACTGCTCCAGATTGATGGACGGCGTGGTCGGAGCCTCAGACTGCGGAGCTTCCGCCACGGCTGCGGGTTGAGCCGTTGTTGCCAGGTCGGATTTCTTCTGCTGGAACTGGCGATTCATCAGCACAGCCAACACGAAGCAGAGAACCATGAAAAGAGTTCCGAAGAGAACCGTGCCCTTCTTCAGCACATCAGTCGTCTGAGCACCAAAGGCCTGGTCGGTCATCTGGGCACCGAAAGCAGCCCCGAGGCCCTCCTGCTTGGGGCGCTGCATCAGCACTATGAGCAGCAGCAGCGCGCAAACAATCATCAGAAGAGCAAATACGATGTAAATGGAAGCGGTAAGAATCATGGCGTTGATTGTATCTTAAAATGATGAGTTTGTAAAGAATTTAGGCGATAATTTCGTTAACTTCGTTGCAGACAATGCGCTTGGGGGTGATGGGCTTGTCATCCAGAGCAAAACTCATAATAACGACGCGCTCTCCGGCCTTTATCAGATGAGCGGCACCACCGTTGATGATAATCTGCCCGGTGCGGGGAGGGCCCACCAGCACGTAGGTCTCAAAGCGGTTCCCACTAGTCACGGAAGCAACCAACACCTTCTCACCGGGCCAAAGCCCGGCGGCTTCGACCAGATCCTGCGGTATTTCGATGCTACCTTCATACTCCACGTCACCACGTGTTACCATGGCTCGGTGAATTTTTGATTTGAGCTGAGAGACAAGCATAACGAGATTTGTTGCGGCCGGATATGAAACTACTTTTCTCGGTAAATGTCAATCATAAACACACAAAAAAAGCAGTTATGCCACACCTAGACGCCTGCACACAGGGCAGGAAGGGCGGCAGCCGCGCGCCGGACAACGCTCTCGCCCCCACAACACCAGCTGCACATGTAACAAATTCCACAGCTCGCGCGAAAAAAGCTTTTTGAGGTCGGCCTCCACCTTTTCCACTGTTTTACCGCGGCTGAGTCCCCAGCGCCGAGCCAGCCGATATATATGCGTATCCACAGGAAAGGCCGGATGCCCGAAAGCCTGCGCCATCACCACGCTGGCTGTTTTGTGCCCCACACCGGGCAGAGCCTCCAGCTCTTCGAAGGAGGCAGGCACCTGCCCATTGTGGCGTTCTATCAGCAGGTGAGACATCGCCACCAAGCGTTTTGCCTTCGTTTCCGTCAGGCCGCAGGTGGCGATATACTCCCGCACCTGCTCCCAGCTCATGGCCGCCATGGCCTGTGGTGTAGGTGCCGCCGCAAACAAAGCCGGCGTCACCTTGTTCACCCGGGCATCCGTGCACTGTGCCGAGAGCATCACAGCCACCAGCAGAGTGAAGGGGTCATGGTGGTGCAGCGGGCACCCCGGCTCCGGGTACGCCCGCTGCAACTCATCCAGCACAATGGCGGCTTTTTCTGCTCGCAACATAGCAGCAGCTGTACCAGCGATTATCGCCTCATGTTGCTCAGCGGGCCAAGCACGGCGTTGCCTTCCTGCTCCGTCACCCCGCTCCAGGATTTCACAGTGGGTGTACTACCCTCGGGACCGACAATCATGCGGTTGGTCGGGGGCACCATCGGCACGGAGGGCTGGCAGGAGCTCAGCCCGGCAGCGATAAGAAGAATGGCAGTTATAGTTTTGTATTTCATATTAATGTCTGTGATTTGAGGTTTTAAAAGGCCGCCGCCATACCCAATTGCGGGCAGGCGGCGGAGAGAAATGAGAGGTGTTTCTTCGGTAGAAAAAACGGTCGCATCAGGAGCCAATCGGCTTCTGCAGGAACACGCGGTCGCCCACCTGCAGGGTCACGCCACCGGGCAGCTCATCAGGATTGAACTCAGCCACCACCTGGCCGGCATTGATGCTCAGCACGCGCAGCTTGGCCACCATCTCTCCGTTGCGCTTCACAAGCAGCGGAGCAGCATCGCTGGCTACCAGCCCGCTGTCCTTGCCGACACGGAACACCACAAAGCGGAAGCGATTATCCACAGCCATGATGGTGAACTCGTCGTCATTCTTACGGTACTCCTCTTCGAAGCGGCGGTTAATGCCATCCAAGCGTGCAAGCTCGGCGGTCTCGCCATCCACCTTCTTGGCAGCAGCCTCGCGCACGGTGGTCTTCTCCTCCAAGTCGCTGGCCAGGGTCTTGGAGCGCTCCTTCTCGGTGTTCACCGTCTCTTCGAAACGGGCCACAGCCTCCGTCAGGTCACTCACGCTGGCCATCTCGGGGGCAGGCAGGGAGCGGAAGAATGCAAGCAGAGCCTCCACCTCAGCATTAATTTCCACCTGGCGAGCCTTAGCGTCCTCCAGCTTCTCAGCCATCTCATCGCGGGCTGCCACCTGGCGGCCAAGCTCGGCCTCAGCCTCAGAAAGTTCCTCGGCAGAACGCTGCATGAGGGTGTGAGCCTCAGCACTAGCCTCCAGCGCTTTCTTACGTTCGCCGGATATAGCAGCCACACGGCCATCGAGCGTCTGATTCACAGCCTTAAGGCCTGCAGAGCCATCCGGCCCGCCGGTAGCACCGATAACGAGCTTCATGGTCGTCTGCTGCTGGGAGGAATACATCCAACCGGCCACGCCCAGGCCGAGTGTTGCAATGATTGCTAAAAGAGATCCGATTTTCATTTTATTTGAGAGAAGGTGTAAGATTCTTATTTGTTGCGAACGGAAATAACGGTGTCACCCACCTCGACGCGCTCACCGGTGAGCATGGTGCTGTACACTACGTCGCAGCTGGCGCGATTGCTCTCCACCAGCGTCACATTGAGCTCGCAAATCTTCACATCGCCGCGCATCACGGCCAGGCGGGAACCAATCACGATACCCTTGTCAATACCGGCATCCAGAATGATGTAGTCCCACTGACGGTCAGCATCCATCACCTTGCACTTCAGCTCGGGGGGAGACAGACGGGCCTGGCGATCCTGCCCCAGCTTCTTGGCTGCGGCGATAAGGGCGCAGAGGCGCTCGCTCTCAGCACCAAGGGCAGCAATCTTTGCTTCCTCCTCGGCCACCTTACGCTCCAGCTCCACGTTGCCGTCCATCAGCTCCTTAGCCTTGGCACCCACTTCTTCCTCAGTTGCAGAATCCGGGTCCAAATCCACAATGGGAGCAGCCTTAGCAAACGCCTCGGTCTTTTCCTTCTTTACAGCCTCAAGGCTCTGGGTAATCTCCTCGTACTGGCTGGTGAGAGATGCAAGCTCAGTCTTGGTTTCCTCAGTCTTGGCCTCGGCTTCGGCCTTCTTGTTTTCGTTGTTATTCTTCTCGTTGGTGAGCCACTCTGTGCGGTACTCGGCATAGGCCTTGATGGTACGGTCGAGAGAGATGTTCTTATTCTTGCCGATGGCCTGCTCAATCTGAGTCTGCACGGCAGAAATTTCGCCGCCGGAGGACGTCATTGCCCCATGATTCTTGGAGAAGAGGTAGGACGCACCCAGGAAGAGCGTTACTGAGCCGATGATGATGTATTTCCACATGGTGTAAGTATGATGTAAATTTGCAACTGTTCGATATATCTTTTACACCATCCTGCGCCTCTTGGCAATCAAAAAAGCATCCCGAAAGCGCTTTTTTTCATTTTTTATGCCTCGGCACCCATGCACAGCATAAAAAAGCACCGCGTTCCGGCCCCGAAGGGCAGAAACGCGGTGCAAATTCAATCTTACCTTTTGCAGGCGGCTCAGCCCTCCTGGGCGGCTGCCTCTTTGGCCTTGCGGTCACGGGCAGCGGCGCGCATGGACATCTTGACGCGCCCCTTGTCATCGATGCCGATGCACTTGGCGGTCACGATATCGCCCACCTTCACCACGTCTTCCGTCTTCTGCGTGCGGCCCTCAGCCAGCTCGGAAATGTGGATGAGGCCGTCCTTACCGGGCAGCACTTCCATGAAAGCACCGAACTCCTTAGTGGAAACAATCTTGCCTTCGTAGGTCTCGCCCACCTCAATCTCCTTGAACATGCGGTCGATGAGGTACAGAGCACGCTCCACGCCCTCCTGGCGGCTGCCATAGATGCGCACAGTGCCGTCCTCCTCGATGTTGATGTCCGTGCCGGTCTCAGCCTGCAGAGCCTTAATATTCTTACCACCGGGGCCGATAAGCTCGCCGATGCGGTCCTGCGGAATGCTGGTGGACTCGATGCGCGGGGCATTCGGGCTCATCTTCTGCGGGGCAGAGATGCAGGCATTCATGGTATCCAGCACCTGCAGACGACCCTTGCGTGCCAGGTGAATGGCCTCCTCAAGGATGTAGAGCGGGATGCCGGGCAGCTTCAGGTCGAGCTGGTAGCCGGTCACACCCACCTCAGAGCCGCAGAGCTTGAAGTCCATATCGCCGTAGAAGTCCTCGGAACCGATGATGTCCAGAAGCGTCTCATAGCGCTTGGGCTCGCGGTCTCCCTCGTTCTCAAACTCAGTCACCAGGCCCACGGAAATACCGGAAACCGGGCGCTTAAGCGGCACACCGGCAGCCAGCAGGGAAAGCGTGCCAGCGCACACGGATGCCATGGAGGTGGAGCCGTTAGACTCCATAATCTCGGAGCTCACGCGGATGGCGTACGGGAACTCATCCTCGGAGGGCACCACGGGAGCAATGGAACGCTCAGCCAGGGCACCATGGCCAATCTCGCGGCGGTTCTGACCACCAAAGCGGCCGGTCTCACCCACTGTGAAGGGCGGGAAGTTGTAGTGCAGGATGAAGCGCTTCTCATCCACAGAACCGGTGTAGTTGTCCAGGTACTGCTTCTCCTCCATGGGAGCAAGGGTAGCAAGGCACATGGACATCGTCTCACCGCGGGAGAAGAGAGCGGAGCCGTGCACCACGGGGGGCAGCACGTTCACCTCAGCAGACAGGGGGCGAAGCTGCTTAATGGCGCGACCATCGGCACGCTTGCCCTGCTCCATGATGGAGATACGGAAAGCTTTCTTCTGGATGTACTCAAACACCTGCTCCACGTCGAAGTCGGTAGCCTCCGGGTAGGTCTCTTTAATCTTGGCTTCCACCTCATCACGGAGAGCCCCCACCTGCTTCTGGCGCTGAATCTTGTTGGGTGCATAGATGGCATCCTCAATGCGATCACCGGCCACCTGGTAGCCAATCTCCAGCAGCTCGGGTTTGGCCAGAGTCAGCTCGTACTCACGGGTGGGCTTGCCGCACAGACCGCGCAGCTCCTCCTGGGCGGCGCAAATCTTAGCCACATTCTCCTGCGCAAAACGCAGGGCGGCAATGAAATCCTCCTCGGGCAGCTCGTTGGCAGACCCCTCAATCATGATAACCTGATCCTTGGAACCGGCATACACCAAGTCGAGGTCGGACTCCGTACGCTGGCTGTTGGTGGGGTTGATAACAAACTCGCCGTTGATGCGGCCCACACGCACAGCACCCACGGGCTCAGCAAAGGGAAGGTCAGAGATAACGCAGGCAGCAGATGCACCGTTGATGCTCAGAATATCGGGCTCGTTCTCACCATCGGCAGCCATCAGCAGGGAGATTACCTGAGTGTCGTAGAAGTAGCCCTTGGGGAACATAGGACGCAGCGGACGGTCCGTCATGCGGCAGGTAAGAATCTCCTTCTCCGTGGGACGCCCCTCGCGCTTAAAATAACCACCGGGGAACATACCCGCAGCAGCGGCTTTTTCCTTATACTCCACGGAAAGAGGGAAGAAGGTCTGACCGTCCTTAATCTTGGTGGCACTCACAACGGTGACAAGCACCACAGTATCACCACAACGAACAGTCACGGCACCATCGGCCAGGCGGGCAATCTTACCGGTTTCGATTGTGATGGGGTTGGCGCCAACGGCGCACGATACGGAATGTATACTCATTATTGTCTTTTTTCTATCTTCTTGTGCCGGTTCCAATCTGCACCGCAGGGAGCCGGTACCGGCACTTGCTCCCTTTGGTTGGGTGCGGAGGTCTCGAGCACCTCCGCCTGTCACCCCGCTGCAGCAGCCATCTCGGCCACCACACACGTGGCCGCGGCCATTCTACACACTCTCAAGCCTCAACGCAAGCCAAAAATCACGCCCTCGCCCGGTATGCAGCAAAAAATACCACTTCGACTCGCAAAAACCGCATATCACGCAGCTTTCGCGAGCCGAAACAACGCTTTTCTACCAGTCGGGCGAGCCAGTGGTCCGCAATGCTTCTTTACCTCGTAGATTGCAGATTAAAATCATGGGATTTCCGGCAATGCCGCATCCGTCCGCGTGGGCAAGCAGCAAAGCACCAGAACCGCCAGGCTGAGTATCACACAGCAGGTGGACAGGAACGGCACAGGCAGCATGCTGCCTATCGGGACCAATACCCACCACACGCTCTGCCCCGCATCCCTCAGGCGGCGCACCGTGATGGCCACAGTCGGCACCAGACACACCAGTGCCAGCAGCACACTCAGCAACAGCCCCACCAGCGGCAACAGCAAATTCCCGGCATGCGCCAGATACTCCTCAGCCAGCTCATTCATCACCGGCAGCAGACTCTCGACAGGAGCCGTCTGCTCCGCCACCTGTACCATCATATCCTGCACCCTCACATCCTCCATCGCAAAACGGAAAAAGCGCAGAAACTCCACATACGCCGGCACCATCAGCAAAATGATAACCAGATGCGTCACCACCACAAAATTCCAGAACCCCGCACGCCCCGTGCGCCCACGGAAATCCACATATCGCCGAAATCCATCTATCAGTGCTCTAATCATATACCTGTAAGCTTGTCCAACCCTTAGACACCGAAAAACGGCTTTTTGTTGAACGAACAGGATTTTTTCCGACTATGGCAGATAAAAGATGATAAACCGATTTGGCTGCAAATTGACTTTGGCGAACTGACATGCGAGCCATCAGGCGAGCCAAATTAAGAGCCTCGCCGCATGGCGAGGCGGCATATGGTAGCCCAGGGCTTCAGCCCTGGGGTGGAGACGTATAAATATGGGAACCCCGACGTAAGGAGGGGTGGCATAATGCCCAGGTTTCAATATCTTGCATCGCTTTGTGCCACCCCACCATCCGGTGGGGTTCGATTTGTTTTTTGCGCTATATCCACGGGTTTCGTTCGCGTTGCTCACTCCACACCGTGGCTATTTTTTGCCGCCTCGCCATGCGGCGAGGCTCACAAATTCCGCTCGCTATGCTCGCCCGACAAATTTCTGTTTATCGATAAAAGCTTGTCACACCTATCTCTCCAGCTGCTCTATCGGAGAAGGCTTCAGCTCCATCGCTGCGGCATTTTCCGCCAGAAGAGCATCAACCAGAGAACGATGTAGCTCTTGTAAGTACCCTATATGAGTTGTTTTACATATAATGGGCTTAATTGTATATACCAACTCCCCTGGCACTACCAGCCATTTATAAGGGCGAGCGTCTTTCACAAAGATATTACCTGCTAAATGCATATCGCCATGCGAAGAACGGCCCTCCAAAGGCATCGCCTTTATATACTTTTTGCCATCCCCTCCGTAACTGCACATCACCAGATAATCATCATGGCGGCATACTATCACCTTTACCAAAGACGCCTCTGTATTCGTCTTATAGCCATTAGACTTCAATCCCTTTTCTTTCAACTTACCATTCAACAAATCCCTCGGCGTCATCACGTTCACATGCCCGTTATCATAGCAAAACAGCAAGCGAGACTTCTTGTTATAATAATACGGGTGAATGCGAATATTATACAGCACATCAGCATATTCTCGCTCTTCCACATCGCGAGACACCTTTCCATCCCTATACAGCACTATCTTGGGTACCGTTCCCGCTTTCTCAGCCACTGCCTCGTATCGTTTTCGGTACGCCGCCGCTATCTCACTTGCTATATCCATGGTCTGAATATCTCATCAATGAATCTTTTACATCTATCCTTCACATACTGCCAAAGCCTCACATAACAAGGCTCACTCTTCTTTTGAACAACCAACAGCTTTGGCTCATCAACGTCTTGCCTCTGATAATCTGGATATTCTATTGCAGCTATCACTTTAACTTGCCCACTCTTCACGATTAACTCCACCGGTTTCTCCATCCCGTGAACATCATCCATCCACGTTATGAACGGATAGAAGATGGCATCTTTCTGCACTATCAGCTCCTGTTCTATCCGTTCCTCCAAATCAGAATAAGATTCTGCTTCCGACTCAACTATCTGCAATTCGTGCGGTGGCTCTACCAGCGGCTCTTGTACAGAAACTTCATCACCAGAATCTTCCCCTGCCAATGATATTTCCGTTTGCGCGGACTCTCCTATATGCTCAGCTTCCGCTAACTCTTTTCTTTCTCCGGCTGATGGTTCTTCCTTAGCTGCAAGCTCTTCCAAAGAAGGCACTTCAGCTGCGCCATTCCGGAGCATCTCCGAAACGAGCTCTCCTGTTACCGGGTGCTGTATGGAATCTTTTTTTGGAATAACTTCTACACCAGGCACAGGTGCCGACGATGGGGCTGAAACTGATTCCTCCACCTTTTGCTCATTTTCTGTACCCTGAGCCTCTCGTTGCTCAGTTTCCCGAGCTATATCTTTCACCTGATTCTTTTTATTCTTTTGACGTTGTGACTCAGAATCCACCTTCTCAGCAAATCCTGGAAGGACACTCTTCAACCCGATACATTGTTTTCCTCCCGCATGTGGCGTTTTCTCAGTCCCCGTATAAACACCCCCCGTTTTTGCTACCCGCTTAACACTGGTTTCTTTCCCGGGTAATGAATCCCCATAATCCTGCACCAATCCCCGGTTATCTTCACGCAGCATGGCTATGCTTGGTGCTACATTTGGTGGGTTGTTTGAGTATTGTCTGTTTCTCCGCCGCTTCCGGAAAGAATCGGGAGTTTGCTGATGTTTCACCACCTGTGGAGATTGGCTTTTTTGTTCCTTAGCCTGGTTCTCAGCCAAAACCTGAAGCCCGTTTACCATGGGCCCCGTCGGCTTTGGCGGATTGCGGTCTACCAGCAGCAAACAACCTTTATCATCAAATCCTTGAACTTCCAACTTCAATATTTCTCTTTTCTCATAGAGTTTTTTATCATCTGAACTCAGGTAATGATTCTTGCCTATTATCCGGTCACAAACAACATAACGTCCTGCTTGGTAATTTATAACCTCAAACTCATACTCAGTACCGGTTTCAAATATCCCCTCTAAGCTTTCTATAACATTGCTCTCAAATTTAAGTCCTCCGTAGCTTATTTCTCTAACCTTCAAATGAATCTTTTGATTAGGCTTATAACGTGTACAATCACAATAGAAAGTATGTTTATCTCCTCGCTTATCTTTAATAATATACCTTGTTTGCTGCGTTCCATCTGCCTTGTAGGCAGGATAACAAAAAAGGACAGTAAAGGGATAAACCTTACCCACTCCGTAATATTTGTGAAGCTCCAACTCTTTTCCGCAAGTCATCGTAGTTTCAACCTTGTGTTTATTTTGACCTTGGGGTTCTAAAACCAGCAAACCACGCCCTATTCTTATCATTTCAGTCAAATCTACATTACGATGTAACTTCATAGAAAAGCTTCAATCAAGACAACGAAAATAACATGTTTCCTAAAAAATGGTAGCTAGCAAGTAATTTATTTCAGAACATTCTTGCTCACTAGGATAGAAGCTCACACCATGCCAATCCCTTCACTTCTCGCATAGAAAGAAGAATAAATAGCAAAGAAGGCCTACATTAAGCGAACAAACATATGTGTTGCACTTCCTCCCTATCACATCCCTAACAACTCTTTTTTCTTAGCTTCGAATTGTTGTTCGTTGATAATACCTTTATCCAATAATTCTTTATATTTCAGAATTTCGTCAACAGCTCTGGGAGTATTCGGGCTGGTAACAGGCGTCTGCACATTCAAGCTTGCGCCTCTGGCGCATATTGCATTCAGAAAATCCAGCAACGTTTGAGCATTATGCATACTTAAATTGTAGGACGCACTTCCTGATTTGCAGGGCTGTCCCATATGTAAACAACTGACTGTGACACTATTTCTACAAGTGTCCTTCAGCGTTATTACTACATTGAGGGTGTTAATGATTTTTTTTGAAACTTTTCCTCCGGTAACAGCTCCAACAATAGCGCCCGTACCACCGAAAAGAGCACCACCCACAACGGCACGCCCTAATCCACCACTTGTTATTGTATCCCCATCCTCCACCAATCGAAAGTCCGCGATTTCATCATAACGATAGAGCGTGGGATTTTGAGGATTCTTTTCGTAAGAAACGTACCAACGCCCCATGCGACAATCTTCCCTGAAATACATACCTCCCACCTTCACTTCGCGCGTAGTAGAGAAAGAGCGGAATTCCTTCTGATTCTCTATCATCCGGACAAGTCGTTCATTCAAATTCATAACACTCTGAAACTTAGCTATAGAAAAATCCATATCCAGAGCACTGTAGCAATTCATGCAAACCCCGATTCCATCCTGGATTCGGACAGTTCCGAACATGCCAAGTTTTTTCCCACAGAGGGGACAATATTCACGCTTAAAAAGAGCCATAATATTTTTTTTATTATTTTTCCTGCAAATTGAACCCAACCACGTTACTGTCTTTGTCAAACTGAACAACGGCTATATACGTAAGTTCAACTCCAAATGAATTTTTCGCAGAGAACTCAATCATAATCTCGTTGCAACTTGGTGTTGTTCTTGACTGAAATACTCCCAATTCGTGCCTATCGTATGTCGATGGATGATGTAAATGACTTTTAATAACCTCTTCGGCCATTACCTCATGACGCCACAACAAAGGAGCCAGTTTCTCCTGTTCACTTAATGCTGCACCATCGTTCAAAAGTTCTTCTTCCGTAAAATAAAATTTTGTATAATTCTGAGCCGTGACAAATATAACGATATTATCTTTCGTGCTTTTATCAGAAATATCGACCATCATCACGGCATCGCAGTTTTTATTTCTTGCAGCCTTTTCGGCAGCCAGAGGAAACAGACGGTTACATTTTTTGATGTTTTCCAATCCTAATTTTTTCAGCGTCTTACTAAAGCCTGCTTTTTTCAACTCCTTCTCACTTTCCGGATATTTGGGAATGGCAGCGGACAAAATGGGGGCCTTATAAGGCTGCTCTACTTTCTCAGAAGGTGCCATATCACCATCTTTCGATTTCTGGCCGCTATTTACAGCGAGGCTCACCACAACCGCAATAAAGATAATAATAGCAACTACACAACCACATCCGTTTATTCGGGTTCCTCTTTCAGGGGGTGCAATTTGTGAAATAGAAGGAGGAACAGAGGGTAATGCTGTTCCTGTTTGAAAAACCATGGAATGAACCGGAACAGCGCTACCACAGGAAGGACAAAATCGTGACCCTAAAGGAACATTTTTACCACAGCAGGAGCATTGCATAGAGAGAAGACTGTTTTGTTAAGTAGATAAGTGAGCGTAGACTAATCTGTTAGGCATATCAGCCTCACGTGTTTCAAGGTACTCTTTTTGAAAGATATAGTTATCTATCAGGGCTTTAACTCCCTGAACGCCAAAAATAAATATGACGAGGGAGCAACACGTCCGATTTTTATTTACTCCCCTTCCTCACCAATATTATACTCTCACCCAATCTTTTTTAACCGAAAAACAGTTTATTCTTGACTTCATCTTTCAAAATGATGACAACGCATTCAAACTTAACAACGGAGCAGCCCGTTGGGGGCTGCAGGGTGTCGCGGCGAGAGTTAGCAGCGCTGGAGCTGCTGCGGAGCACGGGTATCGGGCTGCTGGAGGCGGCACAGGTGGCCTGTACCGCGCTGCGCACGAATGGCGGGAACCTGGGGCGGGCGATGCAATGCATTGAGCTTGGTGCAGAAGCGCTGGCCGCTCGGGAACGGACATGCACGCTGGCGGAAGCGGGCTGGGCCAGCATTGAGGCACGAAGCGATTGCCGAAAGACAACTCTGCGAGATTTACGCTATTACCTTCGGCGCATACTGAAGCTGAATGGCGTAGGCGAGTTACCACTGCGAGCGATGACCACGGCTCAGTGCCGCGACATCCTGCAACGGGCATTCGGGCACAGCAAGAGTAGTTTTGTGAAGGGGCGGGCGATGTTGAGCAGCGTGTTCTCGTATGGCATTCGGCAGGAGTGGTGCGATGCAAACCCGGTAACTCGCATCGAAGTGCCTCGCGTGGTGGAAATGCCCATCGAGCCGTTGACGCCCGCCATGGTGGAGCAATTGCAGACAGCAGCCCAACGGCCGGAGCACAGAGCTATGCGATTTTCACTCAACCTTATGCTATACAGTGGTATTCGTCCCACAGAGGTGAGCCGCCTGCGGGAAAGCGATTTCTGCTGGGAAGAAGGCACCGTCATCATCCGAGCGCAGAAGAGCAAGACCGGCGGCGGGCGAGTAGTGCCGCTGCGCGGCCTGCGGTCACTCCCCCCGAAGGAGCGCATTATCCCACGCGGTTGGCAGAGGCGCTGGCAAGCTTTGCGGCGGGCGGCGGGGTTCCACAAGTGGATACCAGATGTGTGCCGCCACACATTTGCGAGCTATCATGCGGCTATGTACCGGAATCTGCCGGAGCTGCAGATGGTGATGGGGCACAGGGATTTGTCCCTGCTACGCACCCGCTATGTCTCCCCGGCCTCGAAGAGCGAAGCCCGGCAATTCTGGAAAGAATTTATGCTGAAAACTTAAAAACAACAAACCACGAGGGCAGAATGGCTCTGCGTCCCATGTATGAAGACACCACAAAGCCCCCCCGGAGGACGGGCTCAGGGGTGGATGATGGGGCGGACGGGAATGCCGCGGGCGGCAAAGTAGTCCTTGGCCTGGGCAACGGTGTATTCGCCGAAGTGGAAGATGGAGGCGGCGAGCACGGCATCCGCTTTGCCGCGCTGCAGGACGTCCACCATGTGGTCCAGGTTGCCTGCGCCACCGCTGGCGATGACGGGGATACGCACGGCCTCGCTGACACGGCGGGTCAGCTCAATATCGTAACCATTTTTGGAGCCATCGGCATCCATGCTGGTGAGCAGGATTTCCCCGGCCCCGAGACGTTCCACCTCGCGCGCCCACTCGATAGCATCCAAATCCACAAAGTTACGGCCGCCATGAGTAGAGACTTTCCACTGCGTGTCGCTCCAGCGTTTGGCATCGATAGCCACCACCACACACTGGCTTCCGAAGGCATTGGCGCCCTCACTCACAAGCTCCGGGCGGTGAATGGCAGCGGTGTTGACGGAAACCTTATCGGCACCGGCGTGGAGCATGCGCCGCATGTCCTCCACGGTACGGATACCCCCCCCAACGGTGAGGGGCATGAAACACTGTGCAGCGGTGCGCTGCACCACATCCACCATGGTGGCACGGTGGTCGCTGCTGGCAGTGATGTCGAGAAACACGAGTTCATCCGCCTGCTGGCGGTCGTAGGCAATAGCGCACTCCACGGGGTCACCCGCATCCCGCAGGTTGACGAAATGAGTACCCTTCACCACGCGACCATTAGTCACATCCAGACACGGTATAATTCTCTTAGCCAGCATATCTACGCAGGGTATTGTATCAGAGCTAGTCCGATTTGGCAACCAGAAACAAGAGCTGTTTTGCGTTTCTACTTTCGGGAGGACGGGCGAATTGAAGCTTCAGAGTTCGGCCGCCCCTATAAAACCTTCGGCATCAGAGCACTAAGGATCCGCCTTTCATACGCCAGCGCACAATTTTGCTGAGCAGTTGCAGATGCAGCTCCGGTTGCTCTGCAGGCACGCAGAGCAAAGCCACGCATTGCGCTGCCTCCTCGGGCCAGGACAGGCCTTCGGACTGGGCCAGGTACACAGCAGCGTGCGGCAGCTCCGGTACGCGTGCATGCGGCACAGCCAATCCCCGGCCCAGGTAGGTGGACTCTGTGCTCTCGCGCTCTATCGCAGCATGCGCCAGAGCTTCGGCCAGGCCGGGGTACCACAGCTCTGCAGCCTCACGAGCAAGCAGGCGTATACACTCCTCTCGCGACATACTCCCGGATAGTTCGGCCTGTCTCTGGACTATACGTACGGCATTCATGATGAAGAATGCGGCAAGGGTAGCAAATCTATATTAACGCTGCAAGGAGGAAAAATGTCATAGGGGTATCTGAGTTCTGCAACGCTCAAACAACAAACGCCGGGGTGTCCCCCGGCGTTTGTAAACATTTTCGAAGCCAGAGGCTTGTCGAGTTACGGATTTACCTGCTGAGCCCGGAATGACTCCAACTTATCGACCACAATCTTGGCCGTTCCCTTGGGATGAGCGACATAACCCTGCAACACCATCACTTCCTCGCCGGTGGCGTTTTCTACCAGTACGAGGTTCACTGTACCTTTCATAGTGAGTTGCAGGGAGCCATCCTTCTTGTAGCGGCCCTGGCCCGTCTCCTCATCAAAAATGGTGAAGGCGGCAGCACTGTTGATGTCCATATGCTCGCCGGTACGACCGGTCACCTTCTCTGCAACGAGGGGCCAGCCACGTGCCCCCTCTTGAAAAAGTATTGCCAAACGGCTTTGTAACTGCTACAATGTGCTCAGCATGAAAATAGCAGTTATCGGAAAAGGCGGGCGCGAGCAGGCGCTGGTAGAAACTCTGGCAGCAAGCCCCTGCAAGCCGCAGATGTTCACGTACCCCGGCAGCGATGCCATCAAGCAGACGGCCACCCCCATCCCGGCCGGCAGCTTCGATGAGCTTATCTCCTGGCTGGTGGACAACCAGATTGATCTCTGCGTAGCCGGCGAGGAAAGCTACCTAGTGAAGGAGGACGGCCTTGCCAACCGCTGCGTGGCCGCAGGTATTCCCTGCTGGGGCCCCCAGAAAGAGAGTGCCCAGCTGGAGGCCAGCAAAGAGTTCGCCAAGGACTTCCTGGTGCGCCACAACATCCCCACCGGCAAGGCTACCGCTGTGGCGGATTACGATGCTGCCATGGCCGCCATCGGCGGGCAGTACCCCACCGTGCTGAAGTTTGACGGCCTGGCCGCCGGCAAGGGCGTGGCCGTGTGCCCGGATGCCGCCAGTGCCGAGGAGTTCCTGCGCGAGGTGTTCATCGAGAAACGCTTCGGCGAGGGCCGCCTGCTGGTGGAAGAGTTCCTGACCGGGCCGGAGATTTCCATTTTCGGCGCCATCTGCGACGACAAGTACCTCATTCTCTGCCCTGCCCGCGACTACAAGCGCCTGCAGGACGGCGATGAAGGCCCCAACACCGGTGGCATGGGTGCGGTGGCATCCCGCCAGCTGGCCAGCGCTGAGCTCATCAAGACAATTGAGGAGACGATTGTAGCCCCCACAGTAAAGGGCCTGCAGGCAGATGGTCTGCCCTACCGCGGCTTCCTGTACTTCGGCCTGATGCTCACACCGCAGGGCCCCAAGGTTATTGAGTACAACTGCCGCTTCGGCGACCCGGAGTGTGAGGCCGTGATGCCCCTGCTGCGCGGCGACCTGGCCACCTTCTGCCTGAATGGAGCCCGGGGCGAGTTCACGCCGGAGCTCATCACCTTCGATGAAGGCTGGAGCGTATGCTGCATTCTGGCCAGTGCCGGTTACCCCGCCACGTCTCACAGCGGCGACCTCATTCGCGGGCTCGATGCCTGCGAGGCGCGCGTGTTCCACTGCGGCACGAAAAAGACAGAAGCCGGCTGGGAGACCAACGGCGGCCGCGTACTGGCCATTGTGGCCCAGGGTGCAACACTGGACGAAGCGCGCACCCGCGCCCACGCCGAAGCCGCCAAGGTGGACTTCGATGGCAGCCAGCGCCGCAGCGATATCGCCTACAGGAACATGTAAGTAAATCCCTTTTTCCAAGTGCGCCTGATGGGCGCACTTGTTTTTTACCCCCAACCTTCTTAAAGTCATGACAGAACAAGCATTCGATTTCCTCTCCACACTGTTGGATACCCCATCCCCCACCGGCATGGAAATGGATGCCCAGCGCATCTGGGCAGAATACATGAAACCCTTTACCGATGAACAGCAGTGCGATGCCTACGGCTCCACCTGGGCCGTACTGAAGAGCAAGAAAGCCAACGCCCCCACCCTGATGCTGGATGCCCATGCGGACGAAATCGGCTTCTCCATCCGCTACATCACCGAAAGCGGCTTTGCCCATGTGGAGCGCCTGGGGGGCTCCGATGTAGCCATTGCCCGCGGCCGCCGCCTGCGCTTCTTCGGCACGGATGGCGAGGTGACGGGTGTCATCGGCAACACCGCCATTCATATTCGAGATGACGGCGACAAAGCCCCCAAGGTATGGGACCTCTATGTGGACTTTGGCTGCGACAGCCGCGAGGAGGTGGAGGCTCTGGGGCTGCGCGTGGGAGACCGCGGTGTGTACTGCGATGGCCCGCTGATGCTCAACGATGGCAAGCGCCTTGTATGCCGCGCACTGGATGACCGCCTGTGCGGGTTCATTCTGGCCGAGACAGCACGAAAGCTGAAGGAAGAAGGCATCGAGCCGGAGTGGAACATCGTCTTTGCCAACACCGTGCAAGAGGAAGTCGGCTGCATCGGAGCGGCCATGCTCACCTACCGCATCCAGCCGGATGCCGCCATCTGCCTGGATGTCACCCACGCTACCGACACCCCCGGCCTGAACGCAGCACGCTATGGCGAGGTGAAGCTCGGCAAAGGTGGCTGCCTGTGCTTCGGCCCCGCCTGCCACCCCAACCTTAACGCCCGCCTGGAGCTCGTAGCCGGCGAGGCAGGCATCCCCATGCAGCGCGAAACCAGCGGCCGTACCACCGGCACCAACACGGACCAGATTTTCCGCTCCCGCAGCGGCGTGCCCGCCACCAACCTCTCCCTTCCCCTGCGCTATATGCACAGCCCGGTGGAAACGGCGGATATGGATGACGTACAGTCCTGCATTGACCTTCTCACCGCCTTCATCAAATCCCTGCGCACGGAGGACGACTTCCGCCACAGGCTGTAAGGACAAGGTATTCCCGGAGGAAATGAGGCTTGCCATCTGTGCGCAAGTAGTGTATAATGCGCGCCATGAGCGCTGATATTCAGGTATACACCGGTGGACCATGCGCCTGCAACGGCTATCTGGTAAAATGCAACGAGGGCTATGTGGCTATCGATGCACCGATGGGCTTTGCCGCCTGGGTGGCAAAAAAACTGCCCGATGGCGCTCAGCTGAGCGATGTCCTGCTGACGCACCAGCACTTCGACCATGTGCAGGGCGTCGCAGAGCTGGTGGAGCGCTATGGCTGCCGCGTGCACGCCTGCATGCCCTACAGCCGCGAGCTCACCCTCGAAGAACTGGCAGCACGCAGCTGGGGTGGTGGCATGGATGTGCCGCCGTACCGCGTGGATGATGCCTTCGGCTCCGCCTGCACCACCCTGAACTGTGCCGGCAGCAAGTGGAAGGTGTACCACATTCCGGGGCATTCCCCGGATGGTGTTACCTACGAGCTGGCAGAATCCGAGGAGCTGTTCTGCGGCGACATTCTGTTTGCCGGAGCCGTAGGGCGCACCGATTTTCCCGGAGGCAGCATGGCGAGCCTGATACGCGGCATACGCGAAAAGCTGCTGATACTGCCGCACACCTGCGTGGTACACAGCGGGCACGGCCCGGACACATCCCTGGAGGAGGAAATGCTCAATAATCCGTATCTGTGACAGGATACCGCCTATTTTCATAAGTAACAGAAGAACAAAGAAGATGACATTCGACGAACTGGGGCTTGCAGCCCCCATTCTGGAAGCCGTGAAGGACTGCGGCTACGAGGCTCCCACCCCCATTCAGGAGCAAGCTATCCCCATCGTCCTGGAGGGTAAGGACGTCATCGGTGCCTCCCAGACAGGTACGGGTAAATCCGCAGCCTTTGCGCTGCCCCTGCTCACAAAAATCGAGGCCAACGGCCTGCCGCAGGTGCTGGTTCTGGAGCCCACACGCGAGCTGGCAGACCAGCTGGCAGAATCTTTCCGAACTTACGCCAAGCACACCAACATCAAGGTAGCCCTGCTCTATGGCGGCATTGGCTACGGCAAGCAGACCGAAGAACTGAAGGCCGGCGCTGAAGTGGTAGTGGCCACCCCCGGCCGCCTGGTAGACCACTTCTATCGTGGCAACATGAAGTTCAAGACAGTGAAGCACCTCGTGCTCGATGAGGTGGACCGCATGACGGATATGGGCTTCCTGCCCATCGTTCGCAAGATTGTGAACCTCTGCCCCTGGGAAGGCCGCCAGACTCTCTTTTTCTCCGCCACCATGCCACAGATTCTGCAGGGTTTTGCCAAATGGTGCCTGACGGACCCGGTGGAGATTGCCATTGCCCGCCGAGAAGTGGCCGAGACCATCTCGCACGCCTTCTACCCGGTGGGGCTGGACCAGCGCGATGAGCTGCTGCTGGCACTGGTAAAAGCTACGGATTTCACCAACCTGATGGTATTCACCCGCACACGAAAGGAGGCCGACACCGTGGCCAACATGCTCAGCAATGCCGGTTGGGGCAAGGAAGTCACCGTGATGCACTCCGACATTCCGCAGAAGGAACGCATGGCAGCCCTGCGCGGCTTCAAGGAGGACAAGTACCGCATCCTAGTAGCAACGGATGTGGCCGCTCGTGGTATCGATGTGAGCGGTGTAACCCACGTCATCAACTACCGCGTGCCGGAAAACCCGGAGGACTATGTGCACCGCATTGGCCGTACCGGGCGTGCCGAGGCTCAGGGCGATGCCTTCACTCTTCTCACGGCAGACGAGATAGACTTTGCCAAGAGCGTGGAGGGGTTCATCTCCCGTAAGATTGAGCGCCGCAAGCTGGAGGGCTTTGTTTATGCCTACACGGCCCTGCTGGATGAGGGCGCCAAGCCGCTGCGCAAGCCGCGCCCTGCCCCCAAACGCCACAGACGCTAATGCAAGAGCCCGGGCGAAAGAACTCAGGCAGGTGGTGGAGCGGCAGAGCCGCGGAACCCCTGCAATGCAGCAAAAGATATTAAAGCCCGGGGAACCTGCGGCGACAGTCTGTCACCCCGTTTCACGGGGCTCAAAAATATTCTTATCCCCTAGCAGGGGCGTCCGGCTTCGGCAAGCCTACGCCGAGACGGGGCACTCGCGTTGCTCGCTTACCCCTGCCTAAGTTCTTTCGCCCCCCCTGGCGGGGGCTCCTGATTTTGCCCAGCCTGCCGACAGGCAGGCGGAATTCAGGAGCCTCGCCGTATGGCGAGGCGGCATAAAGTAGCCACGGTGTGGAGTGAGCAACGCGAACGAAACCCGTGGGTATAGCGCAAAAAAACAAACCGAACCCCACCGGATGGTGGGGTGGCACAATGCCGTGGCGACAGTCTGTCTCGGCGAAGCTTTAGCGGAGACGGAAATGCATCGCAATACTTTGATTCATCGCTTTCTGTCACCCCGTTTCACGGGGCTCAAAATTATTCTCATCTCCAGCAGGGGCAGCGCTCACTATCGTTCGCTCACCCCTGCCTGAGTTCTTTCGCCCCCCCCTGGCGGGGGCTCCTGATTTTGCCCAGCCTGCTGACAGGCAGGCGGAATTCAGGAGCCTCGCCGCATGGCGAGGCGGCAAAAAATAGCCACGGTGTGGAGTGAGCAACGCGAACGAAACCCGTGGATATAGCGCAAAAAACAAACCGAACCCCACCGGATGGTGGGGTGGCACAAAGCGATGCAAGATATTGAAACCTGGGCATTATGCCACCCCTCCTTACGTCGGGGTTCCCATATTTATACGTCTCCACCCCAGGGCTGAGCCCTGGGCTCTACCATATGCCGCCTCGCCATGCGGCGAGGCTCTTAATTTGGCTCGCCTGATGGCTCGCATGTCAGTTCGCCAAATTTCAATTTGCAGCCAAATCGGTTTA
>JAFQGF010000063.1 GCA_017415555.1 Akkermansia sp. | reverse complement strand
ATAGTTGACAATCTAAGGATTCACCATGCGAAAATAGTCAGAGCGTGGGCTGCTCGCCATCGAGATGAGATAAAGATTTTCTACTTGCCTGCATATTCTCCGGAACTCAACCCTGATGAGTTGGTAAATGGCGATCTTAAGTCTGGTGTTGGGCAGCAGCGAAGTCTACCCCATTGTGGCGCGCTGGCGCAAGGGCTACCCGCAGTATCTGCACCGGGTGCCCCGCAGTATCTGCACCGGGTGCCCAAGGGGCGTACCATCACCGTGGTGGGCTCCTCCGGCGTGGGTAAGAGCACTTTTGTGAACAGCCTGCTAGTCGATTCAGATGCTTGCCATCCTTGGCGGCATGTCAAACGCGTAACGAAAATCCGGCACCCCCCGGAGCGGAGGTGCCGATTCACTCTGATTCATTCTATGAATGGGAAAAGAGTATCAGTGGGCTGCGCGGCGGCGGCGCATGGCCAGACCACAAAGGGCCAGCAGGCTCAGCGTGGCGGTGGTCGGTTCGGGGACTACCAGCTGCCCCATGGTGGTGGTGTAGGAGCCGCCCTCGGTGCCTTTCACCGTGATGCTGGTGCTGTCAGCAATATCGGCATTAATAAACAGGTCGGAGGCGCTGATGGGGGTTGATTCGCTCACGTTGCCCTCTACCATGTAGAAAAGGTTGACATCATCCTCCAGCGTTACGCCATTACCCATCATATCAATGCTGCCACCTTCCATGATGATGATGTCGCCGGAGGTGCCCCATAATTCTCCGTTCATGGTAATGGCGCCGTTCACTTGCAGGCTTCCACCCGTTGAGCCGAAACCGACTTCCACGCTGTGGTTGAATATACTGCCCGCTTCCGCTTCGAGGATTCCTCCTCTGATGTTCAAATCAGCAGTAACGGTTCCATAGTTGATGAAGGTAGTATCGGTGCTTACATAAAAATTACCAGTGTTGTTTTTTTCAGTTTCCCAGAAAGCATCATATGCAGTCCAACTTAAGTCAATGGTTCCATTATTGGTAAAGGAAGTTGAGCCACTTATTTTAAACTCTTCTGCCGGTCCCCATATAGGCCATCCATCGTCGGTAGTGCCAGTTTGTTCCTGCTTTGTATAGCTGGTTGACGTCAGAAGGCTAATCTCGCTGGCTGTGATTGTGCCATTGTTTTCAAATTGGCCTCTGACAAAGACAAGTTCAGCCCTCCCTTCTTGTTTGAACAGATCTTCATCCCTGGTAATTCCGGTGATTTTTACGAGGGTGTTTCCATTTTCGCCATTGCCGACAATTTTAGTAGACACGTTGTCTATCGTAAAGTCGACGTTTGTACTATTGTCGTACACAACGACTTTTTGGGATGCCCCTTTAAATAAAGTTTCCGGGTATTCTGCAAAAGCCGGGCAGGTGGCAAGAGCAAGCAGCGCGAGTGCGAAGTGTGTGGTTTTCATGTTGAGTGTGCTAGGTGAGATGATGCTGAGATAGCGCAGCATGAGACGCAGGGAAGCAGATGAAGGGCTCCCTTGCGAGCAGTCTATCTCTTTTCAAATGCGATATATTGCTTCAGCTTTTATTATCAGCTTATTGTAAAAACTGAGTTGTCGATATTTGCCGAGAAACGTTTTTTGTATAGGACGCTTTTACACTTAGCATCAAATCTTTATTTTCGTTTTGCTTGACAACTCATTTGAAAGGAGATATACACTTGCAAAAGGATTGCGAACTCAAGCACGGATCAAGTATGCCGCGTATACACAAAGCAATCAACCCCACCTGAAAATAAGAAAAGGCGTATTTATTGCTCTGGCAATTATAGTTGGTTGTTGTTTTCTTCTGCTGCTGCATACTGAATGCGCTTGTGACGGAAGAGCTTTTTCATGACTGCTGGCTGGTGGTCTGGCCGGTGGCTTCGTGCTTGCTGTGTTCATGGCCAACTCCGATGGTGCCTGGGACAACGCCAAGAAGTACATCGAGACGGGCGATGCTTCCTTCTGTGGCAAACACACGCCCACTCATGACGCTTCCGTTGTGGGTGACACCGTGGGTGACCCCTTCAAGGACACCTCCGGTCCCTCCCTCAACATTCTTATTAAGCTGATGAGCATGGTGTCCATCGTGACCGCCGGTCTCAATATCGCTTTCTCCCTGCTGTAATTTACCGCACAGCAATACCATTTCGCCGCCGCCTGCGCCATGTGCCCGGGCGGCGGCTCGTTTTATTTTATGAGCCAAATTCGGGTTACAAAACGGAATTCTGATGATCTACAGCATTATTTGCTTGATAATCGCTTTGAGATATGTTATTAGGAAAGAGCTATGAAAAAGATACTCTCCGTAGTTACAATGTTGGGGGTGATGTGTGGAGCTGCTTCCGCTGCTCCGTATGTACTGCCGAAATATCAGCCCGGTGCGCTCACTCCTTACGATATTCAGCCGGTATACAGTGTAGAGGGATTGTATGGCATTGCTGACGACAGCGATGCACCGGATACCTATGGTGGCCGTCTGAGCTTCAACCTGTACAGCGATGGTACCGATACCGTGCGCCAGCAGTTCAATCTGAATTGGGCCGGAATGTGGGGCGACAAGACCTATAATGTGGAAGGTGGCTCCTACACGACAGATGTGTTCATGATGCCCCTGACCGCCGGTTATAACATCAACCTGGAGCTTACAGATGACGTGATGTTCTATGTGGGTGGTAAGGCCGGCTATTCCTGGGGCTCCATCGATTTCGGCGGTGACTCTGTGGATGTGGACGGCTTTCACTTTTCTGTCGGTGGTGGTCTCAAGTTCCAGTGCTCCGAGGCTGTGTATGTGAATGTGGGCTATGAGTACGCTAAGACCTACATTGACGACAGCGACTTCAAGTACAACTACGGCCAGCACGTAATTTCCATTGGCCTGGGCTGCCAGTTCTGATTTTTGTTTTCTGTTATCTTGATTCATGGCTCTGCGAGGTTATTGCCCGCAGAGCCGTTTTGTTAGTGGGTAGTTTTGGGGAATGGTAAAATAAGCTTGACTTTTGTTGGAGGGTGTGTTATGGGAATAGGCAATCATGAGATTATCCGGTATTACCCGTTATGTGTGTAGCGCTGTGTTGGCGGTACTGCTGAATGTGCCAGTGTATTCTTCCGCTCAGGAGGAGGAGCCGCTCTGGAACGGCCGGGAAATGCTTGCCCGGGCATCGGTTCACAACCCGGCCTCCTGTATAGTGATGGGGATGTGTTATTATTACGGGTTGGGAATAGAGCAGGATATTTCGAAGGCCGTTCACTGGTATACCCTGGGGGCAGAGGCGGGAAATACGGAGTGTATGTGCGAGTTGGCGAAGCTGTATCGCTTCGGATTCCTGGTACCGAGGGATACGAAAAAAGCCATCAGTTACATGGAACGGGCCATCAAGGCTGGTAATACGCCGGCTCTGCTGATGCTGGGTTGGACGTACCTGATTGGGCAGGGAGTGGAAAAGGATTTCACTCGTGCGTATAATTTGTTTTTGCGTGCAGCACGGCATGGTCATGCAGATGCATGTTACTGGGTGGGCTGGTGCTGCCAGCGTGGAGTTGGGGTATCTGTGGATGGAGCGCTCGCTTTGCAATGGTATGGCGTGGGTGCTTTGCGGGGTAGTGCGAATTGCATGGTTGGGTTGGGGAATGTGAATGTGCATGGCAAAGGGCTGCAGCGAAATGTTGTGGCACAGGCGCGTTTCTGGCTTCAGCTTGCTGCGGGGCAGGGGGTAGCGGAGGCGCAGGCCATGCTTCGCGACCTGGAGCTGGCAGAGTCTGTTACTCCCATGTCGCTTTCGCAGTTATCGCAGGTCACGGCTCAGCAGTGCTGGGAGCAATATCTCTATGGCATCTATGTGGGTGATACCACTGAACAACAGCCGGAAGCCTGGCTGGAGCGTGCTGTGGAACTAGGTCATCCGCGGGCAGCTGCTCAACTGGCCTCGGAGCGTTTCTCTGTGCTTGCCACTCCGAATGAAAATGCTCGCTGGCTGCCGTCATTGGAAAAGGCGGCAGCAGCCGGTGAGCCCTCAGCCTGGTCTGTACTGGCCAATTACTACAACCTTTGCCTTAATGGCGAAGAAGATATGCAGAAAATCAGCCATTGCGTGCTTCGTTACGCAGAAACAAGCCAGTGCGCCGGAGCGATGATGAGTATGGCGGATGCTTATGCCTTAGGCGCTTATAATAAAGTGCCGGACATTCACCATGTAGCAGAGTGGACTCGCCGTTCGGCGGCAAAAGGCTTCCGACTGGCCGCAGATGTTTTACCATTTGTTGAGCTTCTTTCACGCTCTGCACAACAGCCCGGGAAAAACTAATTTTTTTCTTTCTTTGACGGGTATTGAATTTCAACGTCTTTCAGATGTTGAATTATAACATGCTGCAAAAAAATGAAAAATTTTTGAAAAATGCGCTTGACGTGAGGCGATGTTTCGTGTATACTTTGCGGCACCCCGACACGGGGCAGCCCGAAAGAGCGAGCGACACGCTGCAAGATGCGACGCAAACGAACGGCCGGGCGAGGCAGTTTTCATTTACGGACTTTCCGTGGCACCACGGCTGAGCTGAGAAGCTTGGCCACCGGATACAACCTTCCGGGAGGGGTGCCGGAGAGGCAAAAGAGAGGGAAGGAAAAGGTCGTGACGCGTGCCGTGGCCTACGCCGAGATGAAACTCTAAGGAGTTTTGGAGCGGGGTTACACGGTACTGATGAATCGCAAGATTCATTGGTCCAGCAATTTCTTAATTAAATATTATGGAGAGTTTGATTCTGGCTCAGAACGAACGCTGGCGGCGTGGATAAGACATGCAAGTCGAACGAAGTGGCT
>JAFQGF010000027.1 GCA_017415555.1 Akkermansia sp. | reverse complement strand
GACGCAGCATCTACGCTACTAAATCGCGCAAAAAATGGATTGACCGCCCACACTGTATTATGCTATAAAACATTTGCGTTCATCCGGACAAAAAACAAGAAGAAATGGCTTTTTCGTGTCAAAAGGAGGGCGGCAGCTTAGACAATAAGCCCGGCAATTCCTTCAGTATGTACTAGAAAGCAAGAGATATGTAAAAAATTACAAAATATTGCGCGTTGGTATAATTGATTTTGACAGATTTTAGCACTTTGTAACGGGTATCCCCGCTCCTACCGCCGCGCATACGGCAGCGGCAGGAGGGGGAGTTATTGCACATCATCTCTCAATGTCTTCCACGAGACCCGCCGTGGAAGTGGGTCGGGAAATGAGTCTGCGCGAGGACGCAGGCTCAGAGCGGGTGGCCGAACGCCAGGCGATCATACTGCTCGTTGGCATAGCGGTGACGTGGATGAGAGGTGCGCATGTACGCCTCATGGAGAGGATGGGATGGATCGCCAGCAATGCGGCGCGCCTCCTCCCGCGAGTCGGACGGGGAGCCCGCATGCATGGGGGCTTCCTCCAGCAGAGAGGCAGCGGCCAGCATGAGGCGGGCAAAGTCCGCATTAGCACGCAGGGCAGGATTGGCAGCAAGCTCCGCTACATCCACCCCGGCACGCGTACCCAGATGGGAGAGGAAGCTGCCGACGGTACGCATGTTGTCCTCGTAGTGCAGCCCCCAGTCCTGCTGGAGCTCTGCATCTGCGCGGGCAATGGCGGCGGCCTCGGCCTCGCGTGCGGCGGACAGCATACGTCGCCCCTCGGTGGCGTACTTCTCGCAGAGTGCCCCCATGGCCGTGGGAGGCACACCGTATTCGTAGGCCACAGCGGAGAGCGCCTCTGCCAAGGCGGGGTCCCACAGCTCGTCCGGTGTATCCTCCGGGCGAGGGATAGCGTAAGCTCCGGCCTGCTCCGGCAGCCCGACAGCCGCGCGGAATGCCGCCATGCGGCGGGCATCATTGGGGTCGGGATACCCCTTCATGCGCTCCAACAGGGCGTAGCTCTTGGCCAGAGCCTCCGGGCGGTGGAACTTGCCGAGAGTGGCTGCGTAAGGCTGCAGCTCCTCGAAACGGCTGTACCACTCCGGGGAGAAGCTGCCGTCCTCTTGCATGAGGGGTGCAGGCAGTGGGGCAGGCTCCGGGGTGAACGTGTCGGAGGGCTCCGGGGTGGTGGTATCGACTGTGGTGGGGGCAGACAGCTGCTCTTCGCTGTCAGCCCGGTATGGTGTTTTATGCTTCATTGTATTGTGTGTTTCTGTTTTGTGTTGTTTCCTGCCGGGCCATATCAAGGCGGCGGCGGATAACAAGGAATACTTCGCGGTGAGCATCGCGCCGCATGGCGTCCAGCGGGTCGTAACTACCGCGTTTGCCCTGGAATACGGGCAGATCTGTCTCGAAGTAGGCCTCCAGCTCAGCCAGCACCTGCTGTCCATCCGGCGTGCCGAATAGTGCCAGCAGGCGGCTGCGTTCTTCGCGGGCTCGCCGCACTTCGTCTTTACTGATGGTCAATCTCATAAGCTATCAGAAAGAGATTCTGGCGCAGTCATATCCGGCATAAGTTGCTCCGGAACCGGGCCTTGCGGAACGAATGCAGGGCTCCCCTGCACCGGAGCCGTTGCAGAGGCAGCCTCGGCAACAGCCTGCTCCCGCTCACGGCGGAGGTGTTTCACGCGAAACTCCGGACGCAGCATCTGCTCCGGCACCCCATCCAGGCGTGCCGCGAGGCGGAATGTAGCATCCATATCCACATGATCTGCCACCGTGGGCTCCAAAGCCCCCAGAGTCTGCAGGCGGGCAAGCGTGCGCTCAATCCCCTCGGATTGTCGACGTCGAATCACCATAGCAATGCGCCCCTGGTATACCACATGGGGCTCTGCAATGGTGGACTCCCCGCGGGTGTCTGTCTGCAGCGCGCTCATGGGCGGCTTGGGGAAGCGCCCCTGGCGGAACAGCAAGGCGAACACACGCTCCATGAGAGGCCGGAAATCACTGGTGAAGAGTGTGAACGAGGGCGAAAACTGCATCACCCGCTCATTCTCCCGTGCATAAACTTCTGCGGCGGTAAGCTGTTGTCTGTGCTCGCTCCACAGCTCCAGCATGGGAATGAAGAAGGCGCGGTTAATGCTCTCCTGCTTCTGGCGCAGACGGTCCATGCCTACATCGTAGCGCCCCTGAGTAGCCCACTCCCGCGGGAAACCCAGGCTGGCACTCTCCGGCGATATAAGAGTGCGCCCACCGGCACGGAGGTCGACCTCCCCCACCTGATTTGCCAGCTCCAGAATACGCGGGAAGGCCGCGACCTCACCCAGCATATCGAGGATATGATTCAGGAACTGAGCCTGCACTATATCCGGATACACCAAGCGAGCCGGAGCCAGCCCATAGGGGCTCTCCCCCCACTTCAGGAAGCGGGTCACCATGTAGGGCATCTCGTTGTAGCCGCCTTCCTCCACGGTGCAGGAATCATCCAGGCTATAGTAGATGCTCTGCCAGGGCATGTGCCTGGCAGAGCGGCGGGAGCGATTGCGCCGGGTGCGGGGGCGTACGACATGCAGAAAACGCAGGCAGGGCGTGTGCGAGTCTGTCGCCTTTTCGCACAGGGCGCGCGCATGCGGCCCCAGAGAGGAAAGCCCGAAACGCAGCTCAGCCTGGTGCGGAGAGAAGGAGAACTCCCGCATGTAGGTATCGATGCAGCCCTCATCGTTCTCCGCACACACAAACTGCCCGCAGGGCACATGGCGGAAAAACAGGTGCCCGCTGCGGGTAGTGCCGCAGAATATGCTGCCGGTACACAGTCCCACTCGGTCGAGGAAACACTCGTGCAACTCGGTGTAGAAGTTGCTGAGGGCAAGCTCGCGGTTTGCGATTTCCGAGCAGGCATTGTACCAACTCTGCGTCTCATCTCCGGCAGAGGGCTCCGGACTGGTCCACTTGAACCACAGCTCGCTGCCGGGGGTGATATAGCTCATGTGTGCGCCTGCAAGCTTACAGCATGCTTCCACAGCCGTGGTGTCTGCCAGAGGGCGTCGGCCGGCGCTGAGGGCATCTGCGGGCAACTCTTCCTGCCCCGGCTGCTGGCGGGCAGGAAGCACGTATTGCCGCAGGCGTTCCCACCACCCCTCCCAGGGTGAGCGGATAGCGCGCATAGCGTTGTAACTGCTCAGAATGGAATCTTCCGACATAAGAGGCACGGTCATCCAAGTGTCTTGTTGCTTTGCCGCGCAGGTGGTGCAGCAGCGGAAGTGAGTTTATTCTGCTCCGTCAGAATGGTAGCCAGCAGCCCCCTGCGACGGGAGTTCTGCTGCGCGAGCGCATTCTGCGTATCGTTTTCCACCACATCTGCTACGACGGGTGGCTCTGTATGCACCGGGGGTGCGGAGGGTTTGGCAAATCCCATATTTATATTTCCTTTCTATTGATTGTGTGTCTTTTTGCTCACAGATGCGGGCGTCTCAGCAGGCGCTGCCAGCGGAGACGATGCGGTGCGGTACCGCGCAGACCGCGCTGAAAGCAAACCCAGGAGCGTGGAGCCACCTCGCTGGCCAACCGACGGGCCAGAGACAAATCCCCCACCAGAAGATGGACGTACCAACCGTCAGGGTGGGACGGATTGTCGGACAGATTCTGCCACATCTCCGGATGACGGCTATCAGCCGCCTTCATGAGAACGACCAGACGTGGCAACCAGACCACCACGCCCTGAGGGTTGGCGGAAAGAGCCTCCACATCTGCCTGCAAATTCCGCCCGGAATGGCGGTAGTATCGCAATGCGTTCAATCGTGCATCTGTGTTCATATCCGGCAAGCATACGCTCCCCCCGGGAAATTGCCAAGAATATTCGACTCGTGCCGTTCCTGAGTCACAAATGCTTATGAAGCAGCATGTAGCGATTTGGATTGAATTTAGCGCAAAACTGTGCGAGTCTTACGGATATGTCTACAGATACTATTATCACCAACACAGCCGCCACACCGCCCACCGGTGTTTGCCTTCCACTCGATATCTGCAACCTCGCACTCGCCAAGCTAGGAGAATCCCCCATCCCGGCAATCTCCCCGGATGGAACTCCCGCTTCAAGGCTCTGCCACATGCACTACCACCCCGTGCGTCGCGAAATCCTCTGCACCCACAGGTGGTCTTTCGCTACCGAACTCGCCACCCTCACCTCACGGGATGAGCCCGACTGCGAAACAGGCAAGCCTCATCCCCTGCCGTCCGACTGCCTCCGGGTTCTGGAAGTAAGCAGTCCGCGTTGGACACTGCGTGGTCGTTGCATCTACTGCTCTGCCGACAAGGTGCAGTTACTCTACATACGGGACGAGGAAGACACCTCTCTTTACGAGCCTCTCTTCATCGAGGCCTTTGCCACACGGCTGGCCTGCAAGCTCTGCATCCCCCTCACCAGCAGCACCACTGCACGAGAGGCCCTGACACGGGAATACCACCGCATCGCTCTGCCGCAAGCTACTCATTTTAACGCAGTTCAACGTGCATCTAACGATTCGCTCCCCCTTCACCGCCAGTTCAACAAACACGGCATTTTGTGAATAACCCTTGCAATAATTCGTGAAACAACACACACAAACCCCTTATTATCAATAATTGGCACAATATATCAACATTGTGAATAACATTGTGAATAAACACCATGAATGCTATCGATTTCAGCTGTAACCTTCTGAGAGCCATATATAAAAGCAAGCTCTCCGAATCCGAACTTCGCGTCACTTTCTGCGTTGCCGCAGGGCTGCACAGCAAGGAAAGTATCACGTCCTTCCTGTACGAATGCTCCCCCAGCAGCGCTACTGCTATACTGCACCGATTGAGAGAACGAGGCATCCTGACACGAACTCCCCGTACGGCCGATTCCTACAAGCTAACGGAATACGGTAGGATGATTATCGCCAACATTCTGAGCTTCATGCCCCAACAATTGAAAAAATGAAAAAGAAAAAACACCTCACCATCGATGAAAAACGCGACTGGCTCGCTAACATTTTCCGCGATGAAAGCGGCGAATACAGCCAGGCAGACAAGTTCAAGGCAATGGCGGAAGATACCCGACTGGCCCAACTGCTGGAGGAGCAAAAAGAATCCGCTCATAAATCCGCCCCGGAACAACTGGATTTCCCCCTGCTCTCTGCCCACCTTCCTCCGCCGGAAGAATGAAACTTCTATCAAGATACGGTCTCCGAAGCATTATAGCACCCCGATATACGGTGGAGTTTGTATCCTTTTTCCTCCCGCCCCAGGGCGCAAGCCCTGGGGCTCCGCGCAGCCTCTCACCCCGGTTACGGGGCATGCCTGACGCACCAATCAGAAAACCGTTGCCCATCAAAGGGCAACGGTTTCAGAGCTTATCGTTTTAGCCGATACTTATTTTCGGCGACGGCGGGCAGCCAGTCCGCAGAGAGCCAGCAGGCTCAGCGCAGCCGTAGTCGGCTCGGGAACTGTAATAATCTGAGAGCCTGTGACGCTGATGGTGCCACCCGCTGCGCTGATGGTGCCGCTCTTGTACTGCTCGCCATCCGTGAACGTAAAGTTGACATCAGAAAAATCAATTTCGCCGTTTTCGACAGAGAAGATATTGAATTCTCTGTTATCAAGCGTCAGGAACTCTGCATTGCTGAGAGTGAGGATGATATCAACCCCGCTGCCTACTATCAGTTCCTTTATATTCAGGGTTTCGCCTGCATTAAGTGACAGGGTGACATTATCTCCAAGCACAAGACCGGTATCGGCAGGACGGCCGTTATTACTGTTCTCAATGGTGGTGAACAGTACATTATCCAATACAAGACTGGCACCCGCCGCTACTTCCACAGAACCGGCCGCAAAATACACATCCGTCAATGTTGTGTTGCCGCTGATAGACACGGTACCATCGTATGTCATTTTATAGCTTTCATCAAACCATTGATTGGACAGCCCGACATTCGAGAGACTGGCATTATCGAGAATGAAGCTTCCCCCCGCTGCCTCAGAGCCGGAAATGCTGATGGTACTACCCTCCGATGATGCCTGAACGCTACCGGTAATAGTGATGTTGCCCTTGTTGGTGCTGACATTAATGTACCCGGCATTGACATCACCTAAGGCAATATCGCCTATGTATGTCGAGATGGCAACCCTGTTTTCACCTGCATCGATGCTGCCGAAACTGAGATTTACAGCACCTGTACCATTCTTTACGGAATCAATTCGAACGCCATCACTCTTGATGCTGACGTATTCTACAGTCGTGGGTTTACTGTGAAAGTACCGATCAGTGTATTCACCGGTCTGATTGATAGGGTCTTTTATAACTGAGTCTGCAGCAAAGACACAACTACCGGAGGCCGTCAGCATGACCACAGCACTGCGCAGAGTTCTGTATAAATATAATTTCATATTCCTTGTTGTTAAGTGACTTTAAAGACAAACACGGCTCATCGTGCCTCGTTTCCGATGGAAGTATATCGCATTTTGAATGCAATATAATCACTATTTATTCTCTGTCTATGTTTTATGCTATGTTTTTGCTGTCTGTAACATTGTTTTCAGCTACATGAAGCAAACCGCCGTTGATTTTTATTTAATGCCTTAAGGATTTTTTGCTGTACATCTCATTCAAAATGCGAAATACAATCCCTGAAGCAAAGTGGCTAAAAAATGACATCCGAAAGAAAACTCTCAATCAAGTGCTGCATAAACCCGGTCAGCTACCCCCGTGGTTTTCCGCACCAAATCTCGCCGCGCTCTCATGAAAGTGCAGTCTGCCTCAACAAGCAACTCAGCCCTCAATACCATTCTGGACGCCGGTCGTGATTACGGCGAAGCCCGAGCCGGCCAAGCAATCCCCCTCCTGCGCCGTTTTCAGATTCGGCGCAGGATTTATTTATCCCCTGAGGGATGCCGGAATCATCGAGACAGGGTAAGCTCGCACAGCAACAGATTCAAGAGGCTTGCAGATGATACCTGCGGCGGCAGTCATAGAGCACGCCCCATTTATGCATATTTATGCGTTGAGGTGCACATAAATCCGCATAATCAGAATTGAAATGTGGCACCGGAAGCTCTCTATAGCGACGAGTTCAAAAAGCCCCGGGGAACGGGTGGCAGATAGCGGCGTTCCATCATTAGCATGGCCTTCTGTCGCCGCCGTTTCACGGGGCTCTGATTTCTTTTTTCCCCGATTACAGGGGTTCCGCCGCAAAGCGGCTCCACCACCTGCCTGCTATCTGGCGTCCCTGTCGGGACTAGCTCTGCGGCAAACCGCCT
>JAFQGF010000026.1 GCA_017415555.1 Akkermansia sp. | reverse complement strand
GCTTCTCCGTTAAGCACGCTAGGCGGTTTGCCGCAGAGCTAGTCCCGACAGGGACGCCAGATAGCAGGCAGGTGGTGGAGCCGCTTTGCGGCGGAACCCCTGTAATCGGGGAAAAAAGAAATCAGAGCCCCGTGAAACGGCGGCGACAGAAGGCCGTGCTAATGAAGGAACGCCGCTATCTGCCACCCCGTTCCACGTTTTTTTGAACTCGTCACTACAGAGTGCCTCCGGTGCCACATTGCAATTCTGATTATGCGGATTTATGTGCACCTCAACGCATAAATATGCATAAATGGGGCGTGCTCTATGACTGCCGCCGCAGGTATCAACTGCAAGCCTCTTGAATCTGTTGCTGTGCGAGCTTACCCTGTCTCGATGATTCCGGCATCCCTCAGGGGATAAATAAATCCTGCGCCGAATCTGAAAACGGCGCAGGAGGGGGATTGCTTGGCGATGCTGCGTTTTATCGATGTTGGTATTGTGAACGTCGGTGTTTTTGGCGATCTCTGTCTTGCCGATGTTCTCGCTCGTGGCGTTCGTGTCGGCGTTCGGCACGTTCGTCGCGTTGTTTCTGGCGGGCTCGGGCTTCGCCGTAATCACGACCGGCTTCCAGAATGGTATTGAGGGTTGAGTTGTTTGTAGAAGCAAGGATGGCATCAGCACTGATGCCGGGGCATGCCGTGCTTACCAGAATGATGAGTAGTGGGGGTGTTTTCATGCTTCTTTGACGCAGGGAAGATGTATTTGGGTGAAAAACGTACAGTTTTCATGTGCGTTCGATAACGCTGCTACGGATGCCAATGAGGTAGAAGCTATTTTTTGCGCTTTGCAGGGCTGTCTTTGGGGCTGGAATAGGGTTAATTCGTGGTGCCATGTCAGGGGGATTCCTGAGGAAAAACTTTGGGACGGCCGAAAGAACATGGGTAAGTACCACCAGAGGCTGTTTTACGAGCAAATACGAAAAAGGAATCAAAAGCGAATGGTAAAGTTCAGATTCACTTGACAAGTGAGGATGGAGGGAGTAAATTCGTAGCCGTATGGCGAAGGATGAAAAGCTTTTGGAGCTTGAGCAGCGTTCGGTGTGGCCATTGCTGGTGAGTTATTCGCTGCCTGCGATTGTGGGAATGGCGGCGATGTCCATTTATAACATAGTGGGTGCTATCTATGTGGGACAGTGGTGCGATGCGTACGCCGTGACGGCCATGGCACTGGTGTTTCCGGTAATGAACCTGATGGTGGCTGTGGGTACTCTTGTAGGGCTGGGTAGTGCTGCGAGCGCGAGTATAGCGCTGGGGCAGGGTAAGTACCGCCGTGCAGAACGTATTCTGGGGCATTGCTTGGTGCTGAGTTTTGTGAGCAGTGTTATTGTTGGCTGGTTGCCGTTGCCGTGGCTGAGTGAGATTATGCAGGCATTCGGCGCGAATGAGCATACGCTGAAGCCGTCGGTGGATTACCTGACGGTGCTTATGCTGTGGTTTCCTTTCAACTCGGTGTTTCTGGGGCTTAATCACTTGATGCGAGCGAGCGGCTACCCCAAAAAGGCCATGATAAGTCTGCTTATCTCCATGGTGGTGAATGTGGCTATTGCTCCGTTGTTCATTTATGTATTGGGTTGGGGTATTGCGGGCGCTGGTATAGCGACGGCTGCGGCACAGACGGTGGGGCTGGCCTGGGTGCTGGCGCATTTCTGCCGGCGGAGCAGTGTGCTGCGTTTCTGCAAGGGGATATACGCCGTCAATTGGCCGCTAACACGCCGTATCTGTACGATAGGCATGCCGCCATGCTTGCTCAACATTGTGGGGTGCGTGGTGGTACTGGTGTTCAACAAGCTTTTCCTGTATTATGATGGGCAGATGGGTGTGGGGGCCTATGGCATTGTGAACCGTGTGATTTTCTTCTTCGTGATGATTGTGGCCGGTATTACGCAAGGCATGCAACCCATTGCGGGTTATAATCTGGGCTTGGGGCTCTTCTGCCGTGTGCGGAGAGTGCTGATATACGCCATGCTTTTTGCCAGTGCGGTGACGTTGTTCGGCACACTCTGTGTGCAGTTATTCCCACGTGGGATTGTGAGTCTCTTTGTAGAAGAGAAGGATGCTAATGCCACGCAGATTATCGATATTGCTTCCTACGGCATTACGGTTATCAGCCTTGTCTTCCCCTTCGTGGGTTCTCAGATGGTTATCAGTAATTTCTTCCAGTCTATCGGCAAGCCGGTGATGAGCATTTTCCTGACGCTTACACGCCAGCTGATTTTCCTGCTGCCCTGTCTGGCAATTCTCCCGCGCTATATGGGGGAGCCGGGTATATGGTATGCACAGGTGGTGAGCGATGCGCTGTCTGTCATGCTGGGCTTTACCGTGATTTATTTCTTCATGAAGCGCTATTTTAAGAAGGACGTTTGTCTGCCGACGGAAATCCACTGAACAATTATTTTATGAAAAAGACACTGATAGTAGCAACGCGCAACGCGCACAAGGTGCAGGAGATAGCTGCCATGCTGCCGCGGGAGTATGCAGTGCACAGCCTGGCGGATTACCCCGAGGCTCCGGAAGTGGAGGAAACGGCCGATACCTTTGCGGGCAATGCGGCGCTGAAGGCCTGTGGTATTTCGGCCATCCTGCCGGGAATGGTGCTGGCGGATGATTCCGGGCTGTGTGTGGATGCATTGGACGGAGCGCCCGGGGTGATGTCTGCCCGCTATGCCGGGGAGCATGGGAACGATGCGGCCAACAACGCCCGCCTGTTGCAGGACCTGGCTGCTGTGCCGCAACCGCACACGGCACGTTTTATGTGCGCCATGTGTGTGGCAGAAGGTGGGCAGGTGCTCGCTGAGTTTGTGGGCAAGGTGGAAGGAAGCATCACCTCGAGCCCGGCGGGGGAGCATGGCTTCGGCTACGACCCGCTTTTTGTGCCTGCCGGGTATGATTGTACGATGGCTCAACTGCCTGCCGAGCAGAAAAATGCTATATCCCACCGTGCCGATGCCCTGCAGCAGTTCCTTGCCTGGGCTCAGAACCTCTGAAAGGTGATGAAACTGGCAGGATTGAGAGATAAAGCTCTGCGAGCAGCATTGCCCCTGCTGTCTTCCTCGATGGCCGGGCGTATGCTGATACGCAAGGCTTTGCAATTGGCCGCTGAAAAAACAGGCCTCCCTATTTCCGGGGAGTACGAGGAAGAACGAGAGACCTGGAAAATTGTTGTGGGGGAGGAATCTGCTCCCATGCAGGTGACACTGCATGCCACTACGGACGCCCTCAGCTCCGCCGTAGAAACTCTCTTGCCCGACATTTTAGCCGGGCGTAAAATTCCACAGGAAACGATTTTGACTCTCCTGCGGGGTAACATGTGCGCTCCTGCAACCTCTGCAGCAGGGGGGGATGATGTAGAGTAATCCCGCAGAATGGGAATTTTGGTCGTGGAATGGGATATTCCCCCGGTTTTATGCGGGGTGTTGTATTGATTATCGCATTTGAAATGCGATGTACAGCTTTTTTTTTGAATCAGAATCCTTTTCTTATTTTAGAATTTCAGCATTAAGACATTTTAAGCGATTTTGCCTCTTCTGTATTGAATGTTTATTCAAATTGAATATAAGCATGTTAGGGTAATTATTTATATCCAAAACTAAGTATATCGCATTTCAAATGAGATACTATGCTCGAGGTGCATCCTAATTGTGCCTATTAACTCATTACTTAGAAACCTAATAAATAATATGAAAGCGAGATTGCCTAAGACTTTGTTGGCGGCGTTGCTAGCCGCCATGGCAGTTGGTACAACTGAAGCCGGTTATTACACGATTGGCGGTGTCATTGGTATGGATGAGAATGGAAACTCCATTTCCGGCAGTATCAAACCCACAGATATCCCCGGGCGTGTATCTAATGCATATGCTCCTATTGTAAAGGACGGTACTGGGACATTGACTATTGATACGGCCGGCCATATTGCTAACGATCTTTTCGTTCGTGAAGGCGAGCTTATTGTCAAGGGGAATATATCGGTTTCATCGCAGCCGAACGGGGAATCACTTCATCCCAGAAGAGACGCTGAAGGTAATATTCTGACGTCACGAGATGGCCATGTGGGATTGTCCGTATCCGGTAAAGATGCCAGCATGGTTATTGATGGAGCTGAGGCTGCGTTTGCCGTATGGGGTGTTGCTATCAATGTGGGTGGTACAAACGGAAATGGTAAACTTCTGCTCAAGAATGGTGCCAAAATAAATACGAATTGGGGCTTTAGCACCTTTATTGGCTACAAGGGGTATCTGGATATAGATAACATTAATCTGCTTGGCTGGACAAACGGACACGCCACTACCGCCACAACGAATGGAAGTGACCAGGTGATTGCTGACCGTTATGTGGGTAATTATACGCCCGGTTCTCAGGATGATAGCAAATTATTTGGACATGGTGAGGTGATAGTTTCGGAAAACTCTCATTTCAACTTAGGTAATATGGGAGGTCTGTATATGGCAGAAGGTACTCTGACGATTGAAAAATCTTCTTCCGCCAAAGTAGGTAATGGTACTCATTGTGCCATTATGGGTATACACGAAGGTAGTACTTCTGTTATTAACCTTACCGAAAAAAGCTCGTTGCTCCTGAATACCTGGGATTTAAGAACATGCGAATTGGATTCTGAGCCTGCGGGTGTTAACAACTCCAAAGCAATAATTAATGTAGACGATTCTGAACTGGAATCAACCCGGGCTACAAGATTAAGTGCCAGCAGTGACAGTGTATCCACCACCGTTATGAATCTCACGAACGGGGCAAAAGCCTTATTGGGAGAGACAACAGTTGGGTCTGAAAGTGACAAGAGTACAGCAACTATTAATATCGATGCCGCAAGTGCTCTGGAGGCTTATTGCGGAGATGCCGCCAGGAACCTTACCATTAATCATGGCTCGGTAAACAATGCCGGTACGATTGCGGCCGGAACGGTCGATGTTAACAAGGGGGGCACTCTGACAATGATAGGTGATGCCGCCAAGTTGGATGCCGAATGCGTGAATGTGGGAGATGGGGGTACCTTGAGCGTGGCCTCCGGCTCGGATGCCACCATATCCTCTGATGTCGAGGTAGGAGCCGGCGGTAGTATTGTGCTGAACAACGGGAACATGCTTAACGTGACTGGGGCTCTCACACTTGGTAAAGGCTCATCCATTTTGCTGAATGGGGGGTATGAGAGTGGGGATGTATTTGCTGTAGCCACGGATGGTCTGGTAATGGAGGGAGCAGAGGTCAAGACAGCCGATGGTAAGGTGAGTTACACACTGATGAACGGGAATCAGCTTCAGCTGACCGGCGTTTTCAGGCAGTCTGTGGCAGACGTATCCGTACAGGCAAACTGGGGCGCAGCAACGGCCAGCCGTGCGTTTGTGAACACGGTGCGTGGTCAGCGTACCAACACCGGTTGTATTGCAAATGGTCGAGGAACTGCCTGGGTATCGATATTGGGGGCTACTCACGACATTGCTGGAGGAGATATAAACCAGAGAGGCGCTGCCGTGGGTGCCGACCTAAAGGTAGGCAAGAAGTGTAACCTGGGTGTTGCCTTTGGCTATGTGGATGGTGATGTGAAGCCGAATGGATTACGTTCAGCTAATCAAAGCGGTACCTACATGGCATTCTATGGCGAACATAGCCTTAAGAAGTTGACGGCCACAAGTTGCCTGAACCTGGACTGGGTTGCCGCCTATGGTAGAATGGAAACGAAGTGGAATGGTATCGATTGGAATCAGGATAGCCTGCAAGTCAATACGCGCCTGAGTTGGAATAACAAGGTGACGGATAGGGTGAGTTGGAATGCGTTTGCCGGTCTGGAGTACTACACGAACGAGTCTGATACAGCAGAGGGCATAAAGAGTGGTTCTATCCAGAATCTGCGTGGTGAGCTCGGTGTGGGCGTCAGCTATGTAGCTTGGGGTTCTCCCGATGCGGCGCCTGCGCTGGAAGAGAAGGGTGGTCTGGTTAAAGGCTGTAAGCAGTTGGTATTGCATGGAGAGCTGCGCTACATCCATGACATGGTGCGTAGCAACCCAGTTGTGGAGATGGATAACATGCGGGGTGGCTCTGCCAATCCGGGGCGACAGGGCCTGGGCATTGAGGCCGGTGCCACCTATCGTTTCAATGAGCGCTGGTCTTCCTCCGTCAACTATGGCTATAATGCCATGGATGATTCGCGGGAACATCGCGTGAATGTGGGTGCCTCCTATACCTTCTGATAGGTATAGAGAGGACACAATTAACCGCCTTTTCGATGGTTTTCTGTCGGGAAGGCGGTTTTGCATGGGGATTAAAGAGCATACGTGTCCCCAAAAATTGCCTGATAAATTGGAATTTGTGGAAGTACAATGGACAATGTACAATGGACAAAGTGGAAGTTCCGCGAGCCGCAGGCTCGCCTGACTTAGAGCCCGCACAAGTGCGGGCGGCATATAGTAGCCCACGGTGTAGCCGCGTCAGCGGCCGGCCAGTGAGGGCGTAGCAAGCGCAGACGCGAAGCCCCAAACCGTGGGGTCGCTCGAAAAAAAACAAACCGAACCCCACCGGATGGTGGGGTGGCATCCTGTCACGGCGTAGGGCGCACCTGTCACGGCGTAGCTCCGCAAGGAGCGAAGACGGAAGCCCGAAGACGGAAAAGCAATGTAATAAATTGATGCGTGGGCATTTCCGTCTTCGCACTTCGTGCTACGCCGTGACAGGATGCCACCCCTCCCTGCGGCGAGGCTCCTGAATATGGCGAGCCTGCGGCTCGCGGAGTTTTCACTTCGCCTGTCACGGCGAAGCTTTGGTGGAGACGGATCCTTCGGAATTCGTACCTCAAACTGGGTCAATCTCCGGGGCACACGCATTGATTAAAAAGTGGGGCTCCTCACAATTTTCTTGCGTTGTGTGTGGGGTATGCTAGTATAGTGGTAGGGTTTTTTCGCGTTTTGCTCTGCAGAGTGCGTTAATATAATGGAAACACAATTTTCAATATGCGTATGAGAAAGTTTTTCTGGATGATGATGGCGATACCCGGATTGGCCGTGGCAGATTCCGTGCACCAATCGCGGAGCGGGCGCGAGGTGGTGATAAAGTTCGATGAACCTGTGGTTCCGCTGAGTGTGGTGCAGAATTCGTACAATGATAAAGCAGATGCCGCAGCAAAGGGGTTGAACCTTTTTGATGTGACGGGATGCGATGCTCAGTTTCTGCCCGAGGCGCGCTGGCTGGACCAGGACCGGCTGCAGCTGACCTACCGAAAGGGGTTTGAGGGAAACACGGTTTTCCGCGTCGCTTTCCGTCCGGGAGCAGACAAGTACCTTAGCGGTGCGAAGATGCCACAGAATAGTTTTGAATTTTCCTGCAAGGCGCTTGAACCGGCCTCGATGCAGGTGAATGCCGGTCTGCCGCGTGCGGCGACCTGTGTGTATGTGCCGAATCCGCTTACGAAGGCTCAACTGGCATTTTCTCCTTCATCTCCGGTGACTTATGTGTTCCGCGAGGTGGTGAACAGCCGCCTGCCTCGCCATGACAGCAAACGTTATGGCAGGACGGTGCCGGGTGTGGCAAGTCCGGCGCTGGTGCGCCATGTGCCTGCCCGCCGTGCGCTGGAATTACTGGCCAGAGACCTCAAGCCGGGGGAGCAGCAGACCGCGTTGGAAAAGATGACGCTGGATACTCCTCTGCCTGGGCATGTATTGGTGCAGGCCGCAGATGTATTGCCCGGCAAGAATGACTGGGAACTGGTGGCAGACGCTGATGTAGGCTCCGACCTGGTGGAAAATACCTTTTATGTATCGGCTGCAGAGCCTTTGCGGCTGGCAGTGGGCAGTTCTGTGAGCGGAGTGGCCGGTAAGGAAGAGATACGCCTGCAGATGCGTTTCAATGCGCCCGTGTTCAAGAGCGAGATTGCGGGTATATTCCGGAATCTGGAGATGAAAGTGGGGGATGCTGTGGCAGTGAACAGTGAGGATGGCAGTAGCAAGACCCTTACGCTGCCGGATGGCAAGAGCCTTACTTTTACCCTGCAGAAACCGCAGCGGGAGCTGGTGGATTATCGCATGACCATGCCGTATCCTGCGAACGGAGAGAATGAGAACACAAAGAGTTACAGCTACAACCCTCCTTATACGGATGCTTTTGAAGTAGTGGTGAGTGGCAATGCGTCTTTGCCTCAGTTGCTGGATGTGGTGCTTCCGCCCGGCACTTCGTCTATGCTGGGGGCCGGCAATGCAGAACCCGAGAGAGTGCGCATCAGTCTTACTCCGGCCTGGCCTCAGTTGAGTGGCCGCACGGATATGGAATCTCCCGTACTTCTGCCGCTCAAGGGGGAGCATAAACTGAATCTCACGGCGCTCAATTACTCCAATCTTCAGGTGAGTGCAGCGCGCCTTACTCCGGAGCAGTTCCTGGAGTATGCCGACACTCTCTGCAAGCATAATTTCTACGCGCAGGAGCGTCTGGCTGTCGGATTGTATGACCTGGCCATCCTCAGAACTCGCCGGGGAATTTCCGGTATGGAGGTGACGGATTCGGAAATCCGGAATGCGGAATCTCGAGTGCGGCATCTGCGCAGGAATGTGGTGGATTTGGAGGCCCTGCGCGCACGGCTGAAAGGCGTGAATTTCTTGGCTCCGCAGAAGTTGGACACAACCACAGAGGCTCAGCCCGGGCTGGGGCGTACGCCTGTGACGCTCGATTTGGATGCCTTGGTTGGGGGTAAGGCCATTCCCGGCTACTATATCATTTCCGTTCGCACTGAGCCATCTGCCGAGGTGAAGGAGCAGCTGCGGCGTGTGGGTGCCAACCCGGCAGATTTTGCTTCTGAGCAGTGGTATCCGGTACTATTGAGCGACCTGAACGTTATTGAGGGTACCGGTGCTCTGGCTCTCACCCGCCTGAGCGATGGTACTCCTGTGGTGCAGGGCCAGTTGTTGCAGCAGAGTGCTGAGCCGATGGCGCTGCAACATGGTGTTGCAGTGGTGCCCCGGGCGGCAAAGGTTCGCCAGCGTCGCGAACAGCGCTGGCTGGTGTTGCAGAGCGGGGAGGATTATCGCCCCGTCCTCTGGAGGGACGAATCCGTACGCCTGGAGGATGATTCCCGCCTGGAGCTTGTGCGGGATCGCGGTACATACCGCCCGGGCGAGACAGTCCACATGCGTGGCGTGCTGCGTCTGGTAAGTCCTCAGGGGCAGGCATCGGTGCCGTACGATCGTATCGTAACGTTCAGTGTAAACCGCCCGAATGGTACTCAACTGCTGGAGAAGAATCTGAAGGTGAATGAGTATGGCGCCTTCGAGATAGATTTTACCCTGCCGGATGGCGATGAGGATGTGACCGGCAGTTACCGTGTATTGGCACATAAAGGAAATTTCCGCGCGTATGAATACATTTCCTGCGAAGTGTTCCGCCGGGATTCCTTTGAGGTGAAGAGTGAGCTGACGATGCAGCCTATCCGACCCTCGGAGTACAGTCTGAAGGTAACGGCTACCGACCTGAATGGTACGCCCCTGAGTGGTGGCAAGCTTACGTTCCAGACGCAAGTGGTGCAGAACCAGAAACGGTCTGATGAGACTCATAAGCTTACGTTGGGGGAAGATGGCACGGCTACCTTTACGGCTAAGCTGCCTGAGTTGCAACCCGACGAGGTGAATAATTATGTGAGTATCCAAGGTCAAGTGAGCAATGACCGGGAGGAGGTTCTGCGCTTGCCGGGGTGCTCCCAGGCTTTTTACCCGGCAGATTTTACAGGTGAGCTGAAAGATAATGATATTCTGCTGCTCAACAAAGTGGTGGCTCCCGGGCAAAAGGCGGGCGTGCTGGAGCGTGCTCAGACGGTACACCTGCGCCTACTCTCTCGACTGCCGCGCGAGCACGAGCTGAGCAATGGCATCGTAATTCGAGATTCGGTGAAGCTGCCTCTCTGGGAAGGGGATATCACCGTGCCTGCCAATGCCGTGAATGGCGTGCCCACGGGCATGAAGGAGCGTTGGCAGCGATTTGCCGACAGCCTGAACAAGGATGAGCGCCATGCGAATCCGCCCATGATTGTGGAAATGACGGGAACGGATGCCGATGGACGCCGCATTAAGCAGATGCTGAGTTCCTATGTCATACGCTCCTGGGGTAACCAGGGGGAACACCGCCCCATTACCGGCACAGTGGAGGGGAACAATCTCAAGCTTCGTGCTGCCTTTACCCGCAGCGGTCTGGTGCTGCCCATTCTCCGTTCTGTGCTGGGTACGCGTGCTCTGCCACCTGTACAGGTGCAGGAGGGGATGAATGAGCTGGCTTTCCCGTTGGCAGCCGGCGAGGTGGGCAATGTGCAGGTAAGTCTGCTGCTGCCCATGCCGCAGGATGGGCTCTATAAAGGGCTGGAGTCTGCTTCCCTCATGCAGGTGGTGCCCAATACAGCCGCCACATTGAAGACAGTTCTGAATCTGCCGCAGCAAGCGGTGCGCCCCGGGGAGAAAATACGACTGGGTGGCACCGTAACCGGGCCGGATGGCAAACCCGCTGCAGCCCAGGTGACCCTGTTTGCGGTGGATGCCGGTATGCTTTCGGTGGATAAGTACCGGGTGCCGAACCTGCTCGATGCCTTTACCCGCGTGTGGGTGGATGCTTTCTCCCCCCGCGTGAAGAATCTGCCGATGTTGCGCGCGCTCACAGAGATGGATTCCCCGCACCTCATGAATGGCATCTGGACCGGCCGGTGGCTGGATGCACAGGGGCGTATCATTAAGCGCCCAGCCATCCCGTATAGGGGAGCCAACAGCGCCCGAAACAGCACCCTTACAATGGGAAGCGCAAGGCTGATGAAGAACTCCGCAAGAGCCGTCGCTGGCGACGTGGAGGCGGATTACTGTCTTGCAGTAGAGGAGTCCGCCGAGCCCATGAGCATGGAGGCTGCCCCCGCACCTTCTCCGTCAATGGCACCCACGGCTGCCAAGGGCGCTATGCCCGAGAATGGGGTGGATGGTGCTGCTGCACCGCGACTGCGTACCAATTTCATACCTGTGGCTGTGTGGTGCCCCGGGCTTACTACGGATGCCGATGGCAACTTTACCACCGAGGTAACCCTGCCGGATACACTTACTACCTATAAAGTGTTTGCACTGTCCCTGGGCAGAGATGGCAAGACCTTCGGCGATGCCGAGGGAGAGTTCACGGTGAACCAGCCCCTCATGCTTACCCCCGGCACTCCACTCTTCATGAGCACCGGGGACTGCCTGCGCCTGCCGCTCACCATCACCAACGCCTCCGATGCGGATGGCACCTGGATGGTGCTGCTGGAGGGCTCCAATTCTCTCCAGAAGGTAACGCTGAAGGCCAAATCCACCGCCACCCTGTACTTTGATTATACCGCTGTGGAGGAGGGTGAGCGCAAGCTGCGCTGGAAGGCGGTGTCTCCGGCTGGAGGTGATGCCGTGGAGGGCATCTTCTCTGTGCGTTTCCCTGCGCCGCTTCTGAAGGAAGCCCACCATCTTGTGCTGACAGAGGGCAAGGAGGCGCTGAAGGTAGCCACACTGCTGGCGCCGGAGCTGGCGGGCTCTACCCGCGGGGCGCTGGAAATCCTGCTTTCGGCCAATCCGCTGCTGCACCTGTATGGCTGCATGGAGCTGGTGCAGAATACGCCCTATCCCTGCACGCAGTATAACGCTACCTCCCTGCTGGTGTGGATGCTCTATGACCGCCTGGCACCCTTCAGCCCCATCATGGCGCAGACCGAGCCGGCTGCCGCTCGCCGGTATGTGACGACTGGCATTGCCGAGTTGCTTAAGTGCCAGCAGCAGGACGGCGGCATCTCGTTCTGGTGCGGTGCGCGGCAGAGCAGCCCCTGGGCTTCTGCCTATGTGGGGCTTGTCCTTACCCTCGCCGGGGAGCAGGGCTTCGATGTGCCGGCTCCCGCCATGGCTCGTTTGAAGGACTACCTGCGTAAGCAGCTGGAGCTTTCACGTCAGCCGGAACCCAGTGTCAGCTTCTCGCCCTTCGACCTCTATGCCATCGGCCGCACCATCGGCGACCGCAAGACGGCGGATGACGCCCTAGCCGTAGCGCTGAAGAGCGCTGAGAAGAACAGCGCTGAGGCCGCTATCTTTGCCCCGGTGCAGACCTGCTGCTGGTGGCGCACGAGCTACGCTGTGGCGAGCCTGCGCTTCCTGGCTGAGATGAGCCGCGACAAAACTGACATTCATGCCGATTTCCTGAAGTGGATGCGTGCCGTGGGGCATGATTACCGCCATGCAACCCACTGGGATGGCGGCTGGATGCTCCTGGCTCTGCACGAGTACCTGCGCCGCACCCCGGGCAGCAATGCGCAGGCTACCCTCACCCTGCAGGATGGCCAGCAGTTGACCCTCGGCCAGGGGATGACAACTATCTCCCCGGCGGCGGTGACCACCCTCGGGCAGATTCCCACCACCCTGACCCCCGTGGCAGGCACTGCGTACCTGACGGTGAAAGCCAAGGCGCTGCCGGAAAAGACGGACTACCCGGGCGTGACGGAGAAGGGGCTGCAAATCACCCGCATTTACGAGAAGCGCGGGGCTGACGGTGTGTGGCGCGAAGCCCGCGAGTTCAACGTGGGCGATGTGGTGCGCGTGACGCTCACCTGCGCCAAGAGCGAGCGCGAGCTGGAGTACTTTGTGCTGGAGGACTACCTGCCCGCCTGTATGGAAGCCATCAACCCGAATGTGCCCTCGCAGGCCGCCGGGCTGGAGTGGCGCCCCTGGAGCCATTGGTTCGACCACAAGGAGTATCTGTCCTACCGCGTGCGCGGCTTCTGCACGCGCTGGGGCGGGCGCGACCTGCTCAACATGAGCTACTTTGCCCGAGTGAAGCGCGCCGGT
>JAFQGF010000062.1 GCA_017415555.1 Akkermansia sp. | reverse complement strand
GGTGGGGTTCGGTTTGTTTTTGCGCTATACCCACGGGTTTCGTTCGCGTTGCTCACTCCACACCGTGGCTATTATATGCCGCCTCGCCATGCGGCGAGGCTCGCAAATTCCGCTCGCTTCGCTCGCCCAACAAATTTCAATCTTTATCGGGAGGGCATTCTGCTTGACAATGAAAACAAGACGTGACAGAATGAAAGCCCAACAGAACGTCCCACCATGAAACGCGTACTTACCCTGATAATGATAGCAGCGGTTATTGGACTGCTGGTGTGGCAGAATCCCTTTGAGGTGGAGGTGGTAAGTCCCTGGAAGAAATGGCAATTACTCTGCGCCAGCCTGGAGGCACCGAATATGAGCGCGGCGGATGCGGCAGCGCTTATTGACAAATACGATATTGATGTGAATACGATAGAAGGCCCGGCAGCCCCCATACAGTTTGCCGTGTACAGCGGGGATGTGGAGAAGGTGCGCATGCTCATCAGTCGCGGTGCCTCGGTACAGGTGGGTACCAGCGGCCCGTACAGCCTGCCGGTAATTGCCATCATAGACAACAACATCCCGGTACTGAAAGAACTGCTGGCGGGAGGCTGTGATATCGAATGCGGAAACTTCTCGCAAGGGTTCACACTGCTGATGTGCGCTGTGCAGGAGAATAGACCCGCTATGGCCGAGTGGCTGCTGCAAAACGGGGCGCAGGTCAATTATCGCTCGGTACAGGTGTATCCCGAGGAAGAGCGAAACTTCACCGCTCTGCATGTGGCAGCCTGGGGTAAAAAACGAGCCATGTACGACCTGCTCGTGCGCTACGGAGCCGATGAATCCCTGCGCGACGAGAAAGGCAAAACTGCCAAATACTACCTTGAGCCCTAAATAGCAAAGATGAAAATCTGTGGGTTATATATAGAGTCGTAACGTCCCGATCTTCTCCCGTATTCTGAAAAAACGCCGTCACGCATCACTTTTTGCTTGCCAGAAAGAGGCTTGCAGGGTACAATGGGCGCGTGAAATGCGGGCCAGCCCCGCACTCTTATAACGATTAACCGAAAATAAGTACCATGCCTGTACCTACACAAGAACAGTACATCAAGATGCTTGATACGGCCAAGGCTAAAGGCTATGCCTACCCGGCCATCAATGTGACCACCATCGAGGTGATCAACGGCGCTCTGAAGGCTTTCGCCGAGGCCAAGTCCGACGGCATCATCCAGATTTCCCTGGGTGGCGGTCAGTTCGCCTCCGGCACCGCCGTGAAGGATTCCGCCATTGGCGCCATCGTGCTGGCTGAGGCTGTGCATCGCCTCGCCGAGCAGTACAACGTGTTCGTTGCTCTGCACACCGACCACTGCCAGGCTGACAAGGTGGACAGCTTCCTGCGTCCCCTGCTTGCCGAGAGCAAGAAGCGCATCGCTGAGGGCAAAGGCCCCCTGTTCAACTCCCACATGCTGGACGCCTCCGCTCTGCCCATGGCTCAGAACCTCGAGCTCTCCAAGCAGCTGCTTGCCGAGTGCGCCGAGCTGGGTATCGTGCTTGAGATTGAAATCGGTGTTGTAGGTGGTGAGGAAGACGGCGTGGACACCTCCGGCGCTCCCGCTGAGAAGCTCTACACCTCCCCCGCTGACATGCTGCAGACCTACGAGACCCTCAACGGCGTTGGCGAGTTCATGCTGGCTGCTACCTTCGGCAACGTGCACGGCGTATACAAGCCGGGTGCTGTGAAGCTGAAGCCCACCATCCTGCGCGACGGCCAGGCTGTGGTGAAGGAGAAGCACGGTGAGGATATGCGCCTGGTATTCCACGGCGGTTCCGGCTCCGACCTCTGCGACATCCGCGAGGCTATCTCCTACGGCGTGGTGAAGATGAACATCGACACCGACACCCAGTATGCCTTCTCCAAGCCCATCGTCCTCCACATGTGCCAGAACATCGATGGCATGCTGAAGATTGACGGTGAAGTGGGTAACAAGAAGGTGTACGACCCCCGCTCCTATCTGAAGAAGGGCGAGCAGGGTATCTGCGAGCGCCTTCAGGTTGCCGCTGATGACCTTCTGTCCAAGGGCCAGACCCTCTACGGCCAGATTTAAGGTCAACACTACATTCCTTAACCACAAGCCCCTCGGCTCCGGCCGCAGGGGCTTGTTTTATCCGTACACGGCCCGGCACAACAACAATCTCGCTGTAACCAGGCCAATTTGTCACCCACAGGTGGAGCACAAAAGCATTTTCTCGTTTCTCCACCCGGAGATATTACCCCGCGTTGCTGAGCAGCAACTTACTACGGAGGCATCGCGGAAGAAAATGCAATCGCATTGCATATGCGGTTACATAAAAACGGCAACATTTATTGCTCCGGCAATAAAACATGATTGTTCGAGGCATAGCGAACACTGGCTTTGCGAAAGAAGTTTTTCACTTTCTCCGGATTGCTTTTTGTTTCTTCCATGTGCTCGACAATTTGCATGCGAAGCTCCTCTTTATTAGCTGCCGGCTCACGCAGCCCAACACCAGGCTTAAGATCGC
>JAFQGF010000025.1 GCA_017415555.1 Akkermansia sp. | reverse complement strand
CACCAACCCGGGCCGCCAGGGCTTCGGAGTGGAAGCGGGTGCAACCTACCGCATCAATGAGCGCTGGAGCACCAGCGCGAACTATGGCTTCAATGCCATGGAGGACTCCCAGGAGCACCGAGTAAACGTAGGCGCTTCCTATACGTTCTGATAAAGCATGGGGCGCACCGCACACCAAAAGCCGTGTGGTGCGTCCCGTCTCGGCGTAGTAAGCGCATCGCAGGTGCGACACGAAGCCGGAAGCACCGCGTAAACGTAAGCGCCTCCTACACATTCTGATACATAAAGCATAACAGACGAAACATCCCGGTTTGCCGTCACGGCAGGCCGGGATGTTTACTTTCCGCACTCGAGAAGGCTCTTAGATCCCGCACGCGATCGGGCGGCATAAGCCATTGCTTATCAAATAGTCTCTAAAAGTACGTCCTATGTCTACCACCGCTTATACCACCCGCGCAAGCGCGGGTTCAAATATCTTTTTGTACCGTTCCTCGGGTTCCGTTCGCTTTCGCTCACTACACCCGAGGCTAGCATATATCACCCGCACAAGTGCGGGTTCTAAGTCAGGCGAGCCTGCGGCTCGCGACACATAGGCAAAAAATCCTAAACTTTTTTTGAAGAAAATGCTATATAAATCTGCCGCTTATCAGTACTTTACGAATAAACCTCCCTGTCTATGACAGCTCTATTGGATGACAATAATTTACTGAATCTTTTTCCTAAAACCCCCTTAATTCTTCCAACTCGTTAAAAATCAGCATATGTCAGCCACTGTCTATACCACCTGCACGAGTGTGGTGGAGTCACAGGTCGTGCGGGCCCGAACTTTGCATATTTGTTGCTTTTACGCATGATGAGAGAGCACGCTTCGCTTTAAGGCGCCGGGGGCTGGGGGAGGAGGTCCTGCATTTCCACGAACTCGGCGCCTTCTGCGAGGCCGCCGATTTCGCCCAGGAGCTCACGCACACGGGAATTGAGGCGGGCATAGTCGATGGGGCCATTCTCCGGCTCTTTGGTACCGGGGAAGATGATGTAGGAAACGCCGAGGTCGGACACGGGGCGGGCATAGACCTTGGCCTTGGGGTTAACGGCTTTGGAAAGCCGCAGGGAGGCCTCGCCTGTCTTGAATTTGGGGCCGAAGTCGCCCACGATAGCAGGGAAAACACGCTTTCCAACCACAACGGCAGCATAATCACCTGGTTCCGGGCGGAAGGCTGCCCCACCGCGACTCTCATCGTTACGTTTTTCCTTAAGAGTAAGGGGGATGACGATAAAGGAATCGTACTCTGCCAGAAGGAAACTGTAGCGCTGCAGGTCGGCAATAACGAGCTTAGCCTCCTCAGCTTTTTCCTTATTGCCTTCTTTGGTGTAGCGTTTGTAGCGCTCCTGCCAGCCTTCGAGGAGAGGGTTGGGAGTCTTGCCAAGCTTACGCCAGCGGTAAGAGGTAGTGGGCTGGTAGTAGTCGCTCTTGCGAATTTTCTCGGGCATGGTGGGGAGGCGGTCGCCGTCTGAGCCATCGGAGACGACGTCCATGTCCGCCTGAATCCAGAGCACATGGCGATTGGACTGCGGGGCCACAATATCGAGCACAGTGTCGGTGTCGTAGAAGTTATGGCGGTCGAGCAGCTGATTGAGCAGAGCGGTGTTCTTTCGTACGCGGTTCTGCTTGTGGAGGTAAATGTCGTGGTACCAGGGGGAAACCTTTGCGGCCTGCATAAGGCCGGAAAAATCTGCCAGGGCGGAGGGCAGCTCGGGGTTGGCCTTCAGCAGGGCATCCCCCTCGGCCGCTTTGGGGAGATAAGTATTGAGCGAGACGCGCAGCTGGTAGGCATCCTTCTTCTTTCTATCCTGAGAGGCCGTGGTGCCGGGAATAAAGTTGACACTGCTGTAATTGTTGAGTCCGCGAGTAAGCTCTGTAACATGCTCGTAATTACCCGGCTCTGAGCGCTCGGGGAGAGCCGGCGGGAAATTGGGCAGGTTTATCACAGGCATGGAAAAGGCATCTTCGGGGGACCAGGGTTCGGGGTTTTCCAGCACGAATTGGGCCTGTTGCTCGGTTGCGGTCTTTTTGGGTTTATGCACCTTTTTGGGCTTGTGTGCAGGAGCTTCCGGGGGAGGCGGCGGGGGATTAAAAGCACGAACAAGCTCAGCCGGATAGGGCGTAAAAAGGGAACAGGCGGCAGCTGCCAGAACCAGCAGCAGGCCGAGTTTGAACCAGGTGAAGCGGCGTTCTTTCTTTCTGTTGCGGAGACTCATCTTATTCGGCAGGTATAGCTTTGCGGGGACGGAAACTCATGATGCAGCGCAGCATCCACAGCGGAGCATTACGCACAAACAACCCGACAAGGCGGATTTTGAACGACGGATAACAACGAGGCCTGTTGAGCAGGACGGCCTCGTACGCAGAATCAACCACACATTCCACCGATGTGTAGAACCACTTGCGGAACGGCACCTCCTTCTTGCTCTTGCCGGTACGCCTGGCCACATCGCCAAACCCGGTATGTGACGGCCCCGGACACACCGCCGTGACATGAATATGTGAATTTGCCAGCTCAATACGGAGAGCCTCGCTGAATGAGCACACAAACGCCTTACTGGCAGCATACATAGCAAAATCCGGGATAGCGAGGTCGGCCGCCAGAGAAGCGACATTGATGATAAACGCCCGGCGAGCCTTCTGCATGGCGGGCAGCATGGCGCGAGTGATTTCAACAAGGGCGGTCATGTTCACCTCAATCATGCGGCGATTGCGCTCCGGCTCCGAAGAAGAGAACTCCCCGTAATCACCAAGCCCGGCATTGTTAATCAGCAACATCCACTCGCTCTGAACGCCTGCCAACTCCTGCAGCAGTGCCGCGCGGGCATGGCTATCAGCCAAATCGCAGGGCTGCACCTGTACCTCGCAGCCGTACTGCCCCATCAAGTCATCAGCCAAGGCCTTCAATTTATCCTCGCTGCGGGCGATGAGGATAAAACGCGTCTTCTGCGCACGGGCATGCTGTCGCATGGACTCAGCAACGCGGTAAGCAAACGCCTTGCCGAAACCGGATGAGGCCCCAGTGATGACCACCGTGGATAAACATGACATGTCCCTATCATCCCATCTCGGAGCATGACTTGCAAGCACAAAATCAGCCAGCAGAGTACCTGCGGAACTTTTTTGCTGGAATTACGCAGCGAAAGATGGTATAAACAGTGGCGTTATGGCAACACCTCCTTTTGTCTATCAGGAAATGTTCCCCATGGGGGAAGACACCACGAAGTACCGCCTGCTCACCAAGGACTACGTGAGTGTAAGTGAATTTGAGGGCAAACCGATTCTCAAGGTTGAGCCCGAGGGGCTGCGTCTGCTGGCCGAAACAGCCTGGCACGATGTGGCGTTCTACCTGCGCCCGGAGCACCTGCAGATGGTGCAGAGCATCCTCAGCGACCCCGAGGCTTCCGAGAACGATAAGAGCGTAGCGCTCACCATGCTGCGCAATGCTGAGGTCGCCGCGCTGGGTGTGCTCCCGCTCTGCCAGGATACCGGCACCGCCATCTGCGTAGGCAAGAAAGGCCAGCAGGTATGGACGGGTTTTGACGATGCCGAGTACATCTCCCGTGGCGCTTACGACTGCTACACCAGGAACAACCTGCGCTACTCCCAGAACGTAGCGCTGGATATGTACAAGGAAATCAACACCGGCACCAACCTGCCTGCCCAGATTGACCTCTTTGCCACTGACCACGGCATGGATTACAGCTTCCTCTTTATCGCCAAGGGCGGCGGCTCTGCCAACAAGACCTACCTCTACCAGGAGACCAAGGCTCTGCTCAACCCCACCTCCCTCAAGAAGTTCATGGTGGAGAAGATGAGCACGCTGGGCACCGCAGCCTGCCCGCCCTACCATGTGGCATTCGTGGTGGGTGGCACCAGCGCCGAGCTCTGCCTTAAGACCGTGAAGCTGGCCTCCACCAAGTACTACGACAGCCTGCCCACCAGCGGCAATGAGCACGGCCGCGCCTTCCGCGACGTGGAGCTGGAGAATGAGCTCAAGAAGGAAGCCGAGAAGCTGGGCCTGGGTGCACAGTTCGGCGGCAAGTGGTTCGCGCTGGATGTACGCGTGGTGCGTCTGCCGCGCCACGGTGCCTCCTGCCCGGTGGCTCTGGGTGTATCCTGCTCCGCCGACCGCAATGCCAAGGCCAAGATTACCCCCGAGGGTATCTTCATCGAAGAGCTGGAGTACGACCCCGGCAAGTACATCCCCGCCGAGCTGCGCGAGACCAAGAGCGCCGGGGTGCCCATCGACCTCGACCGCCCCATGAAGGACGTGCTGGCCGAGCTCTCCAAGTACCCGGTGAAAACCCGTCTTTCCCTCAGCGGCACCATCATCGTGGGGCGCGACATTGCCCACGCCAAACTCAAGGAGCTGCTGGACGCCGGCAAGGACCTGCCCCAGTATGTGAAGGACCACCCCATCTACTATGCCGGCCCCGCCAAGACACCCGAGGGCTACCCCTCCGGCTCCTTCGGCCCCACCACTGCAGGGCGCATGGACTCCTATGTGGAGCTCTTCCAGAGCCACGGCGGCAGCATGATTATGATTGCCAAGGGCAACCGCGCCCAGTGTGTGACAGACGCCTGCCAGAAGTTTGGAGGCTTCTACCTGGGCTCCATCGGTGGTGTGGCCGCAGACCTCGCAAAGAACTGCATCACCTCCATTGAGTGCATCGAATACCCCGAGCTGGGTATGGAAGCCATCTGGAAGATTACCGTGAAGGACTTCCCGGCCTACATCCTGGTGGACGACAAAGGCAATGACTTCTTTGCCGACATCCGTGCCGGCTGGGCCTGCCCCGGTTGCGCGCACTAAGCATCCACATACCACCCCCGCTCAGTGCGGGGGTGGTTTCCCTCTTCAATGACAGAGAAAACCAAAGAAGTACTGGTACAAGCAGCCTGCTACGTTGCCGTGGGTATCGTAAGCGGTATCGGACCGGCGCTCCCGCTGACCTCCTGCCTTGCGTGCGTGGGAGGCTCTGTCATTTTTGCCTATCTCTACAAATGCATGCAGGGGCAGCCCCTGCGACTCATGTTCCTCATCAGTGCGCTGCTATGGCTGTGGGGAAATACCGCCCTCACACTGCTGGATTTCACCAACGCTCCGCTGGCTCTGGCTCTTCTAGTGCTGGGCTGCGTGCTCGTCACCGGCCGCGGACGCTGGGCTCGCCTGGGTGCTTTCCTCCTGCCCGTGGGAGCTCTGAGTCTCATTCCCTACGGCCTGCGCGACCCGGAAAGCTGCATGGTCATGGCAGGAATCGCATTCGTCCTGCTCATCATCGGGCTGGTATGCTACCTCTGCCGCACCCTCCTCCCCCGCTTCAAATGGCTGGTATACAGCCTGCCCTACCTGCTTATTACCGCGCTGTACACCTGGCTCATGGTGGCGCTGCGCATCAGCCCGGATGAAGTACTGCCAGCTGCTGCCGGTCTGTTCGTTTTCCTGAGCCCGGATTGGTGTGCCATCCTCAGCCGCCGCTGCATGCAAGCCTGCGGCATGCAGAACCCCTGGTGGCTCGGCACCTGCAGCGCCCTTTCCTGCCTGGCACCTCTGGGCGCCCTGAACTTTCTCTACAACATCAAACTTTACTTTCTCTACAACATCAACCTTTACCTTCAATAATAGCCATGACACCCAAAGTTAAGACATTCCTGGAACGCGGTTTCAGCACCATCATCCTGCTCGGCCTGCTGGGCGGTGCCGTGTGGTGGAACAACTCCCTCGGCTACGCCATTCTGGTGTGCGTGCTCTGCAACCTGACAAGCTATGAGTGGTTCAACATGCTCCGCGAGCGCGGCACGGAGGCCAACCGAGGTCTCTCTCTCGTTTGCGGACTCGTGTACCCCTGGCTGATGGCAGCGGGCATGCTGATGCTCAACAGCGAGGAGCCCGTCGCCATTGTAGGCGGTAACGATGGTCCCACCTCCATTTTCCTGGCCACACATTTCGACTTCAATGCCGTGGCACTCAGTCTGCTGGTGCTCTTCGTGCTCACCACTTTCTTCTGCGAGCTGTACCGCATGGACTACAAGGGCAGCACCGGAGCCCAGGCACTCAGCAGCGCAGGCATCACCATCCTTTCCTTTGTGTATCCCGTGTGGCTTTTCGCCTTTGCACTGAGCACGCTCTGCTACCCGGAAGCCATTTACAACCTGCTCTGGCTGGTGCTGGCCACCAAGATGAGTGATATCTGGGCCTATGTGAGCGGTGTGCTGCTGGGGGGCCGCTTTATCAAGCGCAAGTTCAGCCCCGCAGTTTCCCCCAAAAAGACCTGGGAGGGTATCATCGGTTCCTTCATCATCACCTCGGTTTGCAGCTGGTATCTGCTGCCCATCACCACCTTCGCCTTTGCGGAGGCTCCTGTGGTATTCTTCTGTGTGGTGATGCCCACCATCTTCATTCTGAGCGTCACGGGAGACCTGGCCGGCTCGCTCATTAAGCGCGGTGTGGCCATCAAGGACAGCGGTTCCCTGCTGCCCGGCATAGGCGGCATCTTCGACCTCATCGACTCCCCGGCCTTCACCGTCTCCTTCTTCGCAGCGGTGATGCCCATTCTCACACTCTGATTTTTCTGCCCATGCACCTTACCGTTCCCCTGCTCATCAACCCCAAGGCCGGCAGCCTCTTCCGCTCCGGCCTCAAGGCATGGCTGGATGAACACCGCAACGATTTCACCCTCGTGCCCACCTCCAGTGCGGAGGATCTGACAGCCAAAGCCCGCCAACTTGCCGAAGCCGGCGAGCCCGTGGTGGCAGCAGCGGGCGGTGATGGCACACTGATGAATGCGGCTCAGGGGTTGGTGGGTACGAATGCCGCCCTGGGTATTCTGCCCTGCGGCACAATGAATGTCTTTGCGCGGGAGCTGGGTATAGGCTCCCGGCGCTTCGATGTAGCGCTGGAGGCCATCCAGTCCGGCCCCCGCCACAGCATCGATATTTTCTGCGTGAACGACCAGCCGTTCCTGCAGATGGCGGGATTCGGGCCGGATGCCCGTGTGGTGAAACTCATTACCCCCAAACTCAAAAAGCACATGGGGGCGGCAGCCCATATCTACACCGGGCTCAAGGTGGCCGTGGAGCGCCACCCCATCATTACCGTGACCCTGCCCAACGGCGAAGAAATCCAGGGCACACAGGTTATTATGGGCAATGGCAAGCGCTACGGCGGCGAGGCACATCTTTTTGCCAACGCCCGTTACGATGACGGCCTACTGGATGCCGCTATCATTCAACAGGAGAGCATACCCATCCTCTACGAAATTCTTTCCTGCATGCTGCAACGCGGTGCCACACACAGCAACACCAGTGAATTCACACAGCTGCGTACCTTTGAGAGCTGCGAAATTTCCGCCGAAGGTAAGCTGGATTACCAACTCGATGGCGACTATGCCGGCACAATCCACCCCGGCGAAACCGCTACCATCCGCCGCCTGCCGGACAAGCTCCGCGTATGCGTACCCCGCAGCTTTGTGCCCGGAACACCGCTTGAGAAATTCATGGCACACCCCATGGTGGAAGCCTGGCGCACCCTCATCCGCCGCGCCAGAGAGTTCTGACAGTAAGCCCCTTTCCCCGCTCTACCAGCAAGATTTATCTCTCACTTAACCCAGCGGCCTTTACCCATGGGCAGGCAGCCATTGCTGACCGGGTGGTAGCGGGTGGCCTCGGTATTGCCCCAGAGAGGGAAGCCCATCACCTTGTTCCACTTAGCGCTCATACTGTTGCCTGTGTAGCAGCCGAAGCTGCGGCAGTAGGCATCCTGCGCAAAAGCGGAGCGTTTAAGGCTGGTAGCCAGGTCGTCCTCATGCATCCACTGTGTAGAAGCACCGATAATGTCGTTGCTGTACTCCAGCATGAAGGCGTGAGCGTTGGAATGGCCGAAATAGAAGAAAGAATTGATGGGGCCACCTGCTTTGGGTGCGTTGTTGATAGCGGTAAAAGCCTGTGCAGCCGTATCCACCCACACCAGCTTCACCCGGCGTTTGGCGGCCTGCTCCTGAATCATCTTCACATAATTCTTCCCATCTTCCTTGCCACGGGACACGTATGAGGGGCGGTAGACAATCCACACAATGGGCTCGTTGGCATCTTTGCGGCGCGTCATGTCCATCTGTACAGTGGCAGCTCGTATGAAATTGGCCCACCAATTATCGTGTGCAGCCGGCCCACGCAAATGCTCCCAGGACTTGAGAGCCACACCGCCGGATAGTATTACCTCCACGGCCTGAGCACAGGAGCCCAGCATCACCAGAAGAAAAATAAGGAGCAGACGAGCATTCTTCATTGCGCGCCAAGCATACAGGGATATGCCCGGGATGTCAAGCACAGAAAGCATAACAAACATATTTCGCAACAGACGAATCCGAGCCGTCTGCCCTATAGTTTGCAATTCAGTGAGCGAATTTCTCAACGGTGTGCGGCTATATACGACGGTGCTTCAGTTGCCTTTGCGAGCGGCGTAGTCTGCGCGCTGGTCATCTCCGACAGGACCGACAGCAAAGTAACATGCCTGCGGATGATTGAAGATAAGGGCACAGACGGCAGAGGCCGGTTGCATCATGCAAGTTTCCGTCAGGGTTGTGCCGGTGTGCGCTGTCGCGTCCAACAGCGAGAACACCGTGAGCTTCTCGGAATGGTCCGGCTGGCTGGGATATCCACAGGCTGGGCGCACCATCTGCGAGCCTTCAACAGGCCACACCGATTCCACCACATCCTGCGTACATTCCGCCATGGCCTCAGCCATCATATTGGCCACAGCCGCCACCAGCAAAGCGTTGTAGGGGTCGTTGGCAGCATTCAGTTCCGCCTCCCATTCCGCAGCCCCTGTGATAGCCACCTGCATGGCTCCCACATAGCCCCCCTGCTCCGCAACGTAATCAGCCAGAGCGAGGCGCGGCTTATCACTCTTCTTCTGCTGGCGCATGCTGAGCAAGCGGGTGCCGCCCTGCACCAGAATATCATCGCCCACGCGCTCGGCCGGCCAGATACCAAAACAGCCGCGGGCCTGCAGACGATTCTCCTCCACTGCGCGTTGCAGCAATGCCTCTGCATCTGCCCGAAGAGCAGCAGCTTCGTGGCGTTTCTCCTCGCTCCCACCCAGCATTCCGAAGGTACGCAGGGTGATGCTCCAGTCTGCCTTTTCCCTAAGTTGTTGCCAGCTGAGCGGGAAATCCGGCTGCGGGGTATGGCAGGAGCATCCGCAGGGAACGCCCACGGAAAATACCCCCGTACGCTGCGGCACAGGCTGAGCCTCTGTATACTTCGGAGCCAGAGCGCGGGCTTCCTCCAGCGTCAGCAGCGGAACGCGCTTCTCCTCGTGCTCAGCACACAGCCGGGCCTGCTCGGCCTTCTGAGAGGCAATGAATTCCTCGCGTCCCGCACCACACAGCGCCGCAGCCACGGGCACAATGCTGCCGGCATCTGCCGTCTGCAGCACAATGCCATCCGGATAATGCGGGGCAATTTTCAGCGCGGTATGCAGCGGGCTGGTGGTGGCACCACCCACCAACAGGGGGATGCGCATACCCGCCGCCTGCATGGCGGCTGCCACACGAGCCATTTCATCCAGAGAGGGGGTAATCAACCCGCTGAGTGCCACAAGAGAGGCGCCTTCACGCTCAGCAGCTGCCAGAATATCCTCACATGGCACCATCACGCCCAGGTCCACCACACGGAAACCATTGCAGGCCAGCACCACACTCACGATGTTCTTGCCGATGTCGTGCACGTCGCCCTTCACTGTGGCCAGCACCACGGTGGCCGCTGCGGGCTGTCCGCTCTGCGCCGCCTCCAGCAGCGGGGTAAGGATGGCCACGCTCTGCTTCATCACGCGGGCACTCTTCACCACCTGCGGCAGGAACATCTTGCCGGAGCCGAATAAGTCTCCCACCTGCCTCATGCCATCCATCAGCGGGCCTTCGATGACAGCCAGCGGAGAGCCACAAACTTCCAAAGCCTCGCGCGTGTCGGCCTCGATAAACTCAGTACTACCACTCACCAGAGCCCGGGCCAGACGCTCCTGCACAGGCAGAGAGCGGGCATCCTCTTGCTTTTTCGGCATCGGCGCAGGAGCACCGGCTCCGGCGGCCTTCAGTGCAGCCTTGGCCTCGGCCAACTCCTGAGCATAGGCAATGAGGCACTCGGTGGCATCCTCGCAGCGGTTCAGCAGCACATCCTCCACCAGCTTGCGGCGGTGGGCGGGGATGCTCTCGTAGGGCGTCATGAGAGCAGCATTCACAATGCAGAGGTCGCAACCGCTGTGGTGAAGGAAGGCACTGTGCATGGCCTCGCGCACAGGGTTGTTGCCGCGGAAGGCAAAGCTCACATTCGAGATACCGCCGGAGATGTGCGTATGCGGGTGGCTGCGACGGATTTCGGCAGAGGCGCGGAAAAAGTCGCGTGCCAGGTTAGCATGCTCCGGCAGGCCGGTGCCGACGGTGAGGACATTCGGGTCGAAAATGATATCGCCATCCTCAAACCCAACGACACGGGTAAGCAAATCGTAGGCGCGGTGGGCAATGGCCACGCGGTCCTCATAGCCACCGGCCTGACCATTCTCGTCAAAGCCCATCACCACCACAGCCGCACCGAAGCGGCGGATGATACGGGCGTGGTGCAGGAACTCTTCCTCGCCGTTCTTCAGGGAAATGGAGTTCACAATGGCCTTGCCCTGCACGCACTTAAGACCGGCCTCAATCACCTCCCACTTGGAGGAGTCAATCATGCAGGGCACGCGGGCTATATCCGGCTCAGCTGCCACCAGATTCAGAAAGCGGCTCATGGCGGCTGGGCCGTCAATCATGCCATCGTCAAAGCAGAAATCGAGCACCTTGGCACCCTTCTGCACCTGGGCACGGGCAACCTCCAGTGCTTCCTCGTACGCCCCCTCGCGAATGAGACGGGCAAATTTGGGAGAACCGGCCACGTTGCAACGCTCGCCCACATAGAGCAAGCCGTCGCTGCTGCGGTGGTTGTAGGCCTCCAGACCGCTCAGGCGCAGCACGCCGTCCTGCTCGCGCGTAGGGATGGGGCGCGGGGCGTAGCCACTCACAGCGTCTCGGATGGCCGCAATATACTCCGGCGTGGTGCCGCAGCAGCCGCCCACAAAATTCAGCAGCCCCTGCTCTGCATAGCTCCGAAGTATCCCCGCCATGTGCTCTGCACTATGGGCATAGCCACTGGGGCTCAGCGGGTCGGGCAGTCCGGCGTTCGGGTACATGCTGATACCACAGTCCGCCAGGCTGCTGAGCTCCAGAGCAAAAGGCAACATGAGATCTGCCCCCAGCGCACAGTTGATACCCACACTCAGCGGACGCACGTGCCGCACGGAGTTCCAGAAAGCCTCCACCGTTTGCCCGCTCAGGGTGCGCCCGGCGCGGTCGGTGATAGTGAAGCTAATCATCACCGGCGGCAGTTCGCGCTCCTCGCGCAGCTCTGCAATGGCATACAGACAAGCCTTGGCGTTCAGGGTGTCGAAGATAGTTTCCAGCAGCAGTACATCCACACCGCCATCTGCCAGCGCTACCACCTGCTCTCGGTAAGCTCGGCGCAGTTGGTCGAAGTTCACAGCGCGGTAGCCTGGGTCATTCACTTCCGGGGAGAGAGAGGCCGTCACCGCCATCGGCCCTATTGAACCTGCCACCAGACGCGGGCGCCCATCCAACGCCGCGGCATCCGCCGCACTGCGGGCGATTGCACAGGCCGCCAGATTCATCTCGCGCACCAGTGCTGCCAGCTCCGTGTTTGCCAGCACGGCATCGTAATAGGATTGGTCATGCTTCACCGCAGCCGCACCGGGATGGAAAAACTCGTGCTGCCCGATACTCGTGGCAGAGAATGTGCAGGTGCTGATGATGTCCGACCCGGCTGCGAGGTACTGCTCGCACATGTCGCGGATAATATCCGGGCGAGTCAGCACCAGCACATCGTTGTTATTCCGCAGATCCTGCGGGTAACGGGTGCGGTCGGCAAAGCGAGCTCCACGGTAATCTTCCTCCTGCAGGGCATGCTTCTGTATCATCGTACCCTGTGCACCATCCAGCATGATAATGCGCTTACCAAGAGTTTCCTGCAGCCATGCAGCGCGTGTTATTGCATCCATCGTTTTCAGATTATTCAAGCGGTTACAAAAGCGGGCGGCCTCCCATTCGGGGCCGCCCTTGAAGAAAAACTGTTACAACCTTACCAACATCAGCGGCGGGGTGCCGGGTTGCGGTGCCATACAATCACACCCTTACCCAGCGCATACAGGTAGGCAATCATCAGCACACCGATGAAGGCCGTCATGGACGCAAAGGCCGCGCAGTTGTCCATCACAAAATCCTTAAAGCCCAGTGCCCACGGATACAGGAACACCACCTCCAGGTCGAACACTAGGAACAAAATGGCAACGATGTAATACTTAATCGAGAAGAAAGACGGAGCGCCATCACCCTCAGGCACGTTACCGCACTCATACGGCACATCCTGTGCAGGCTGCAACTTCGCGCGACGACCAAAAATCACGCTGAGCACAATAATCAGACCGGCAAATCCAAAACCGGCCACCAACTGAATAAACGCTGATAAATATTCCTGGAGCATGGCTTAACAGGGGTTTTATACCACGCGCAGAGGTGGTTGTCAAGACGGAATTTCAATGACAATGCATGAAGATAGGGCTATCGCTATTTGACTTCTTTCACGCGTTGGAACAATTGGAGGCTTAGACCCATGATGATAGCTAAATTGATGTTTGTCTACATTTACAATCTACAATTGACAAAGTTCAAGTTTCGCGAGCTTTCGCTCGGATGTCTTAGCTACGCATACCCGCGGGCAACAGCCCGCCGAATTGGAAAGCCCCGCAACGCGGGGCGAAAGTATAGTAGCCCAAGGTGACGCTGCGGAGCAGCGGAAACCTTGGGATGGGTGAAAAAAAGAAAATCAGAGCCCGACGAAGCGAAGCT
>JAFQGF010000024.1 GCA_017415555.1 Akkermansia sp. | reverse complement strand
CCCCACCATCCGGTGGGGTTCGGTTTGTTTTTTTCGCTATTCCCACGGGTTTCGTTCGCGTTGCTCACTCCACACCGTGGCTACTTTATGCCGCCTCGCCATACGGCGAGGCTCTTAAATTCCGCTCGCTTCGCTCGCCCGGTAAAGTCAATTGTCGCCCTTTTGTTTTTTAGAGATGCCCGAAAAGCAATTTCAGTGCATCTGAGGCCAGAATTTGCTCTGCGGCCCGCGTTGTACACGGGATTGGGGCAGCCCAGGGCTCCCGGCGCAGCCAGGTTCTCTGGCGTTTGGCGTATTGCCTGGTGGCGAGGGCGAGGGCGGAGGCAAGCTCCCTGCGGTTCATATTACCGGCAAGGTGTTCGCGGATGAGTGAGAGGCCGAGTGTTTTTTCGGCTGTGGGGGAGAGTTGGTCGGGCAGGGAAGCCACCTCATCTATGGCACCGTCTGCCAGCATACGTTCGGCTCGGCGCGCAATACGGGTATCCAGCTCGCTGACGTCCCGGGTCAGGCAGAAGCCAGGTCCGCAGGCTTGCGGCTGCCAGTTGTTGCGCCAGTAGGAGAGGGGCTTGCCCCCCAGCAGCACAATCTCCAGGTTACGCACAACGTAGCGTGGGTTCTGCAGGTTGGTGGCGGCGGCGCCTTCGGGGTCGGCCTTTTGCAGGCGGCGCACGGCTTCCTCCGGTGGCAGGGCTTCCAGTTCGGCTCGCAGTGCGGGGTCGCTTGGTGGGGCGGGGGATATGCCGTGGGAGATGAACTTTACGTAGAGGCCGCTGCCACCCGTCACGATGGGCAAGGCACCGCGGGCGATAATGGAGGCTATGCAGGCCTGAGCGCGGCGTGCGTGGGTGGCTGCATCGTTATTCTCCCGTACATCCAGTGTGCCGATGAGGTGGTGCGGCACGCCCTGCATTTCCTGCGCTGTAGGTGCTGCTGTGAGGACAGGCAGGGCGCGGTACACCTGGTAGGCATCCGCGCTTACGATTTCTGCGTTTCCCAGTTGGCGGGCTACTTCCACGGCCACGGCGCTCTTTCCGCAACCTGTCGGCCCCAGTATGAACAATGGCCCCATCTTCTTAATAGACGACACGCAATCAGTAGTTTACGGGGCTGTGGTGTTACTTGGGTGCCGGCCCGTATTGGTTGGGGCCGTATGTGCGGTGCTGTGTGGTGGTGTAGAGGATGATGAAGAAGAGGATGATATCCGCTCTCAGTACAGCCCAGGCCCATTCTGCTACTTCTTTGGTAAGCAGCTCCAGCTCATGCAGTACCACACCTGTACAGCCCAGCACAGCAAGCACCAGGCAGAGAACAAGCATGCCCGGGCCGCGCCCCAGGTCATGGAAGCGGCGGATTGTTACCGATGTGAAGGGGCATACCAGCAGAGCGGGTAACACCCACCAGAGCCACACTGGTATCTCGGCCATGGCATGGTTCAGGTAGCAGCTCAGCAGCACGGCGCCTTCTACTGCCAGCAGCAGCAATGCCGTGAGGGTAAAGGCCCAGAACTCTCGGCGCGTGGCGCGTCCGCGCGGGTCGAAGTAAAGGCGCAGGGCGTGCTGCACGTTGCGCCATGGGCTGTTGGGGTCTGCGGAGCGCAGGGGGTGGCTGCATGTGGGGCAGAGGTGTGGCAGTTGCCGCTGCTCTGCCATGATGGATTGCCCGCAGATGGGGCAGTCGCCTGCGTAGGTATGCACCCCGGGAATGGGGCCGGTCGGAATGTTGGTGGCATCGTTCATGATATCTGTTTTTTGTAAAATCTGGGGTTGGGGCCGTAGTCGTTGGTTTCCCTGTCGCCGCGGGCATGACCCAGTATGGGAAGGCTGATGGCAATAGCTATGGTGTGGGCTGCCAGAATGTGCAGCAGGCCAGCCCCGAATGGCAGTAGTAATAAACTCAGCCCCCCGGGCAGCAATACCCACCACCCGCTGCATCCCATGTCGTGCAGGCGGCGTACGGTGAGCGGAAGTCCCACAATGCTGAAAAGAACGAAGGCTGCGCCCAGGTATTGCCATAGCCATTCTTCGCCCGGTCGGGGGGTAAGCCGGGATGTCCATGCGGCGGTGGCCACAGTCGGCAGTCCTGCCCACAGCAGGGGCAGCCAGAAGAGAATCAGCGTTGTTATCTGGTACAGGCACCACTGTGTGCGCGTGGAGCGACCGCGCAGACTCAGCGTGGTGTAGGGGTGCAGCCATTGCTGCCACAGGCTGGAATGCAGGCGCGTCATGGTATGGGGGCAGGGGGAGGTCCGTATTCGTTAGCGGCTTTGTCTCCACTGCTCACAAAGTGAATCAGCAGGAAAAAGCTGAGCAGAAAATCTGTAATCAGGTAACAAAGGGTGAGCGCCAGGGTGCCTGTGGAAACAGCGGCGGCCGGCAGTATCAGGTGGCTTAGCAGCGCAGGCAACACGGCAAAGGCTGCCAGCGCCATGAAAGGCTCTCCGCAGGCCATGGCACTGAAACTCATCAGAAGGACGGGGACATTCAGCACGCCCCATGCCACCAGCCAGCCGCAACAGCGCCCCACATCATGCAGCCGCCGGATGCAGAGGGTGAAGAATGGCACGAAGAGCACTGCCAGCCACATGGTAAATAGCAGATTCATGCCCAATACAAGTTGCATGATGGCTCCACCGGCAGAGACTCCACACATCCGCATCAGGAAAGACAGGGCTGCCAGCCCGAGGCAGACACAGAGAAACACGAGCCATGGCAGCAGGACGAATCCCCACAGCTCCCGCCGTGCGGCGCGTCCCTTCAGGCAGAAGGTGTGGCGCAGTACGTTGCAGAAGTTGGCTGTAAGGAAGCTCCTGTTCATTTTTGTGTTATTCCAAGGGATATTTTATGGAAGGTCCGTATTTGTTTGTGCCGCGTTCGCTGTCCATCAGGCAGAGCATCAGCACAATCAGCCCGAACACTACAGCCAGCACCCCGGAGGCAAACAGCGCCGGCACAATGTGCTCGCTTACCCGCTCCGCTCCCGCAGGCTCGCCCAACAGTGCCGGTATATACAACAGAGCCGGCAGCAGTATCCCCGGCACTGCCAGCAACAGGGTGAGAACAGGCAGCAGCATGCTGCGGCCTACATCGTGCAGGCGGCGTACCGTCACGCTGAAAAGCGGCAGCGGCACCGCTACCAGCCACACCAGTATGGCGGCTCCTGCCATGCTGCCCAGCACGGCAGCTGCCAGTCCGGGCAGTTGCGGTACCGGGTACACGTACTCCCGCACCAGTGACATCAGAAAGCCGTTGCAGACGATATCCAGCAGCAGAGCCAGCAGGAGGCCGATACCGCCCATGATAATGGCGTAGCCCCAGAACTCACGACGTGGTGCGCGCCCGCGCCATACGAGAGCCTTCTTCCATACCAGCACAAAATTGTGGTTGTAGGCTTTCTGGCGGCGTGCACGCAGTAGCAGGCCACAGCCGGGACAGTTCTCCGGCAGGCGGTTGTTGCTCACCTCCAGCGCAGCGCGGCAGCGGGGGCAGAGCAAATCGGTGGTGACGGGTGCTTGTTCTGTAGCCATAAACTCTTATGCGGTGGGGTATTTGGAGGAGGGGCCGTAGCGGTTCGCTCCGCGGCGACTGTCAATAAAACAGAGAACTAAGATGTAGAGGGCAATGAGCCCGGCAAGCCCCATCGGCAGCACTCCGCCCAGTAGAAGTATGCGGACGGGGGATTCGGCTCTCAGCCCTTGCAGTACCCATTCGTGGATTTGCGGAGCGGAGTCTGTGCTTACCATCATTTCGCCCGGGGTGGGCTGGTCAGCTTTGTTATACCATCTGCCATCCACCTGCACATATTCGGTATCGCGTATTCTTTCGCTTTCCGCAAAAGCTGTGGCAAAATACCCTATCAGTCCGCCGATGGCAATAAAGATGAGGAGGAAATGCGCCAGTATCCATTTGCCGCTACGTCCCACATCATGCAGGCGGCGCACGGTTACAGTAATCTGGGGGATGGTTATCAGAATATTGAATATGAAGTACACCAGGGCCAGTAATGTCATGGCAACTGTTGCTCCGGCACTGAGTCGCTCCGGATCAAACTCGCCATGGTGTGAGGTGAGGCTGGCGATGTCGGTGGGGGACATCATGAGGCTGGCAGCAATCTGTGTGATTGTCTGTATGGCAAATGTCAGAATGATGCTGAAAAGAATGAAGCTCCAGAACTCCATGCGCGTAGCACGCCCACGCAGTACGAAGGTTTTACGGATGGCCAGCATGAAACTCTGCCACAAATCGTTCGGGTTGGTTGCGCGCAGTCGGTAGCCGCAGGCCGGGCAGCGCTCCGGCAGGCGTCCTGCCGCAACCTGCAAGGCTGTTTCGCAGGAGGGGCAGTTGCCGGCAGGTGTTTGCAGAGTTGTCTGCTCCTCCGGTTCTGCCAGAAGCACGGGCAGGGGAACCCATTTGCTGCCGCCGTGCGGGGCTGCTAGTGTGTTTTCCGTCAGTTTGCCGGTGGCAAGCAGAGCACGCAGTTCATCGAGAGTATGGGGACCCTGCGGTTCTTTCTGCTCATTCAGGTAATAGTAAGTTTTCATTGTTGATTATTGCTGTGGGTATTTGGGTGATGTGCCGTACTTGTTTTCTCCTGGTGTGCTGTCTGCCAGGGTAAAAATCAGTATAAAGATACCCAGTATCAGGTTTAGCAGGTATAGAACACTCCACCATCCATCATACCCGGCAAGGTTAATCTGCTGGATAATTTCTTCGAGCCGTGCATCACGAGATGCTTTGTCCTGAATGGACAATACGAGTTGCCAGTTCACGCTGCTTACAATCTCGGCAACGCGGTGGAAATAGTGAATCTGCCAAATCACTCCGCATAATACGCAGAACACAACCCACTTGCCACTGCGCCCGGTATCGTGCAATCGGCGGGCTGTGAGTGTCAGAAATACCACGCTCATCCACAGAATCCATACCAGGTAGCATCCGGTGGCTATCCAGAATGGCAGCAGCGGCTCGGAGCGCAATACGTTGCCAAACGTCAAATCTTCCCACTTGATATGCAGGCCGCCTGCCGCAATCCCGAATCCCAGCAGGAAACAGCAGGTTATTGTCAGTACAAAAGTTATCAGCAGATAAATAAGCCAGCTGTACCAGAACTCCGCTCTTCTGGCTCGGCCACGCCAGCAGAATGTCCGGGCAATAGCCAGCTGCATGCATGCCCACACGCCCGGAGATGCCGTGGCGAGGGGCGGGGCTTCCGGCGCCGGGGCGACTGTTCCGACCACAGACCCCGGAACTGGTGGTAAATCATCATTGCTGATGCCTGCTGCCGGGACGGCCGATGGCTGAGTCGCCGCTGTGGGGGAGGTGGGTGGTATATTATGTTTCATCAGCAACTTACCCAAGGGCTGCCAGCACGTGTCGCCCACCGCTGCCACCTCCGTGGTGGGCAGTAATTCCCCACGCAACAGCATGCCGCCCAGCTCTTCCGGAGCGTGCGGCCCCTTCGGAGCCGTACGGTCGGCTCCCAGGTAGTAATATTGATTTCCCATCTTCTTTTCCTATTCTGCCTCAGTTTCCCCCCTCATGTCAAGCAGAAACTGCCTTGAACAGGACAAACTCACAGACGAAATATGTGTGCGAAAAAGGAAGAAATTGTAGTGATGTTCGGCACTGCTGGTCATCCAACTTTCCGGAGCACGAGCAGGTGTTGCTGTGCCCCGTGAATGTCATAATAGGGATACGTTTTGTGGGATTCTTGTGGTATTACGGAAAGGGAGCTTGACAGTGCCGGGTTGCAGGAGTAGGATTGCATCCCTATAGAATTTTATAACACATACGAATAGAGATGTCATTTATGGAAAAGATCGTATATCATTTCGGCGGTGGAACCGCTGATGGCGATGGCAGCATGAAGGCGCTGCTGGGCGGCAAGGGTGCTAATCTGGCAGAGATGGCTCGTATCGGGCTGCCTGTGCCTCCGGGATTCACTATTACTACGGAGGTTTGCACGTATTACTATGACAATGGGTTGACTTATCCGGCAGAGCTGGAAGGCTTGGTGCAAGAAGGTGTTGCGCGCATGGAAGGGCTCGTCGGTCGCAAGTTCGGGGACACCACGGCTATGCCGCTTCTGGTATCCGTGCGCTCCGGTGCCCGGGAGTCTATGCCCGGCATGATGGACACAATTCTGAACCTCGGTCTGAACGATGAGACCGTGGAGGCCATGGCGGCGGCTACGGGGAATCCCCGTTTTGCCTGGGACTGCTACCGCCGCTTTGTACAGATGTATGGAGATGTGGTGATGGGTGTGCAGAAGCTGGCCGGCGAAGACCTGGAGCCCTTCGAGAGTATCATTCACAAGCTGAAGAGCGAGCGCTACGGCAAGGATATATCTGACTCCGAGTTGACGGCAGAGGACAGCCGTGAGCTGGTGCGCCGTTTTAAGACTCTGGTTCTGACCCGTAGCGGGCGCAATTTCCCCTCCGACCCCTGGGAGCAGCTGCAGGGCGCTATCGGCGCTGTGTTCGGCTCCTGGAACAACGAACGCGCTATCACCTACCGCCAGAAATACGCCATTCCGAGCGAGTGGGGCACTGCTGTGAATGTGCAGTGCATGGTATTCGGCAACACGAGCGATGAGTCCGGCTCCGGTGTGGCCTTTACCCGCAACCCTGCCAGCGGTAAGAATGAGTTCTACGGCGAGTTCCTGATGAATGCCCAGGGTGAGGATGTGGTGGCCGGTGTGCGTACGCCCGACCCCGTGGCCCGCCTGGCAGAGGTGATGCCCAGTGCCTATGCCGAGCTGTGCGATATCCGCAAGACGCTCGAAAATCACTTCCGGGATATGCAGGACTTCGAGTTCACTATCCAGGATCGCAAAGTGTACATGCTGCAGACCCGTAATGGCAAGCGCACGGGTATTGCGGCTTTCCGTATTGCCTGCGATATGGAGAAGGAGGGGCTCATCGACTGGCAGACTGCGGTAAAGCGCATTCCTGCCGACCAGGTAGACCAGGTGTTGGCTCCTGTGTTCGACAGCGATGCCCTGAGCAAGGTGCAGCCCATTACCCGCGGTCTGAATGCCGGCCCCGGTGCTGCATCCGGTCGTATATGTCTGAATGCCGGGCGCTGTGAGGATGCACACAAGCGTGGCGAGAAGGTGCTGTTGGTGCGCCTGGAGACCTCTCCCGAGGATTTGCGCGGTATGATTGCAGCCGAGGGTATTCTGACAGCCCGTGGCGGCCTTTCCAGCCATGCCGCTCTGGTAGCCCGCCAGATGGGCAAGGTATGTGTATGCGGTGCCGGAGATATGGAGATTGACTACCACAACCGCACCGTTACCATTGCCGGTAAGGTATATAAGGAGGGTGATTACCTGTCCCTGGATGGTACGGCCGGCTATGTATACGCCGGTAAGATGCCCACGGCGCCGTCTGAGGTGATTCAGGTACTGCTGCGCAAGACTATGAAGCCGGAGGAAAGCCACACCTACCGCGACTTTGCCCGCGTGATGGAGTGGTGCAGCCGCGCTGCCAAGCTGGGTGTGCGTACTAATGCGGACTCCCCGGACCAGGTGGAGGCAGCCATTGCCTTCGGCGCACAGGGGATAGGCTTGTGCCGCACCGAGCACATGTTCTTCGGTGGCAATCGCATTGATTTCATGCGCCGCATGATTCTTGCCACGCACGAGGAGGAAAGCCGTGAGGCTGTGGCCAACCTGCTGCCCTTCCAGAAGAGCGACTTTAAGGGCATCTTCAAGGCTCTGGCAGGTAAGCCAGGTACAATCCGCCTGCTTGACCCGCCTCTGCACGAGTTCCTTCCCACCACCAAGGAGCAGCAGCTCGACCTCGCCAAGAAATTCAATATCCCCGTGGAGGTCATCATTCGCCGTGTGAGCGAGCTGCATGAGTTCAATCCCATGCTGGGGCATCGCGGTTGCCGCCTTGGTATTGCCCACCCGGAGATTACTGAGATGCAGGCTCGTGCCATTATTGAGGCTGCTATCGAGGTGCAGGAGGAAAACGGCTGCGAAGTGCGTCCGGAGATTATGGTGCCGCTCGTATCCTTTAAGCGCGAGCTTGATCTGCAGAAGGAGGTTATCGACCGCGTGGCGGAGCAGGTGTTCCGCGAGAAGGGGCGCCGCATCTCCTACAAGGTGGGCACGATGATTGAGATTCCCCGCGCCTGTGTCACCGCTGATGAGATTGCCGAAACAGCAGAGTTCTTCTCCTTCGGTACCAACGATCTTACCCAGACGGGTCTCGGTATGAGCCGCGATGACTCCGGCTCCTTCCTGCCGAACTACCGCAACCTGGAGATTGTGAAGGCCAATGTCTTCGCCAGCATTGACCAGGAGGGCGTGGGCAAGCTCATGAAGCTTGCCGTCAACCTCGGCCGCAGCACGCGTCCCGGTATGAAGATGGGCATCTGCGGTGAGCACGGCGGCGACCCCGCTTCGGTGAAGTTCTGCCATGGACTTGGGTTGGACTATGTGTCCTGCTCTCCGTATCGTGTGCCCACGGCTCGCCTTGCCGCTGCCCAGGCTGCTCTTGCCGAGCAGAAGTAACTTCCCCCGGCACATCCTGCCCGGAAAAGCCCTCCGTACGGAGGGCTTTTTTGTGCACTTGCGCCAATCGGCGAGCGAATTGCGAGTGAATAGCGGCACTTTATACTTGCGGGGTGTCGGCAGGTGTGCTAGAATTGCCTTCGCTATGAAACTGCACCGTTACCTTACTGCCCTGTGCCTGGCCGCTCCGATGTGTCTGGCGGAATCTGCCGATGTTGATGCCGATTATGAGGAGGACTATGGCGATGATTATGAAGAAGTGGCCGACCGTACTTACACGAAAGAAGAAGTGGCGGCGGCTGTGAAGAAGTTTGCCGAGCTGCTGACTCGCATGAATACTGTGCTGCAGGGTGTGAAGGATCTTGCCACAGCAGATGCAGCCGCGCCCATATATGTGGAACTGGAGGAAAAACTGCATGATGACGAGATTTACACCCCTCTGAGAAATGCTGACCCCTCCGACGTCATGAAACTGGTGAGGGAAAGCAGGAACGTGCAGAAAGCCTTGTATGACGTGTATTTCTATGGCTCTGCTGCTCTGGCCAAGGCTGTGGGGGGCGATGCCAGTGATGCTGTGGCGCCGCTGCCGCTCACTCCTGAGGTGCAGGCTACACTGCTGGCCTCTGATGAGGAGGAGGATTCCGAGCGAATTGTTTTTCATATCGGCGATGATGAGGATGATAGGAAATTGAGCGCTACGGGTGGCCCCGGTTTTACCCGGGAGACTGCGTGGGTAAGTTCTGCCAATAGCCCAAACGAGGCCGAGTTTCATGCCTATACAATTGTTATCAACAAGTATGATGCAGAAACAAACCTGGTGAAGATGGTTCAGAAGGTGGAGGACTCCAAGGTGTATAAGGTGCTGACGGTAGATTTCGGTAAGCAGGGGAGCAAATATCGCGGCGATGTGTGGGTGGATGTGTCTGCCGGTTGCAAAATCTACACCCCGGAGCAGCAGCAGGAAGCGCTTGCAAAGGTGACGCAATACATGCGAGAAGCCTCTCAGGTAGTGTTGTCCGTGCAGGATAAGGCTTCTGCCGATGCCGCGGCAGATCGTCTTCTGGAGATGAAAGTAACACTGCAGAATGAGGAGCTTATGGAAATTCTTTCCAGTATGGAATCGGAAGTTGTGTCCCGGGCGATGAAGGAGGCCGTTTCCGAAGAGGAAATGGATGCCGCTTCTAAACGAATCCGCGAAAATAATTTCTATGGCTCAGAGAAGCTGAAGGCGCTTTGATGATGCCCTCGAATCTACTCCCATTCATGGCGGCTCTGTGTCCGGCGTTCCTACTCTGTATGGTGGCGCCGGGAGCGGTTGTTGTTGGCAGCGGGGACGATTGTTCCGGAGATTACGAAGAACCGGCTTACCGAGCGTATATGGAGTCGGAAGGAAGCCCTGTTGAACAAATATCGCAGGATAGGTTAGCCCTGCGTAATTTTCTGTGAGCGCCCGAAGGGTAAGCGGCCTTTTTGCTTGCCATAGGCAGGGGCTTATGCTATGAATAGGAGATGATGAGGGAGATGAGCAGTACGGAGTTGAGCGCAGGTGCCGCAACGCGGGTGCAGGCTGTTATTTTTCTGGGGGCCAGCTCGGTTTCGATGCTGGTGGCGGAGGACACGGCCGGAGAGCTGCGGGTGCTCGATGTGTTGACGCAACCCATGGCTCTGGCGGAGGATATATTCCGGCTCGGTAATGTATCCCGCGATACGATGGACCGCTGCGTGCAGATTATCCGCGGCTACAATCATCTGCTGGATGAGTACCGCAGCGGTGGCGAGGTGCAGGTGCGCTTGCTGGCCACAAATGTGCTGCTGAATGTGCACAATATGGACAGTATCACCAACCGCCTGCTGACTATTTGTGGCTTGCAGCTGGAGGTGATGGACGATGGTGAGATGACGCGTCTGCTCTATGTGAGTATGCACGAGATGCTGGAGAAGCATGCTGAGCTGGAAAAGAAGCGTGTGCTGGTGGTGCATGTAGGCCCCGGCAATACGCGCCTGCTGCTCTTTGAACGCGGGCGCATCAACTACTACGCGAATTACCGTATGGGGGCTCATCGCACGGCTATGGCTGTAGGGGGGACGGATTTTGGCGATGCCCGTATTGAGGCATCGCTCATCCGCGAGCATATTCGTGGTGTGGTGGAGCAGATACTGCACGATTCGGAGGTGGCTGTGCCGGATGAACTGGATGCTTTCGTGATATTCGGGCCGGATTTTCACCATATTTCCTCATCTTTGACGGAGGGGGGTGAATTTACGCTGGATGAACTGGATGTCCTGGTGGAAGAGATTGCTTCCACGCCCCTGCAACAGCGTATTGAAAAGTACAGCGAGGACTATGCTTCCGTGCGTGCTTTGTTGCCGGCTGCTGTGACGTACCTGAGCCTGGCCCGTGAGTTTGAGCCACGCAGCATCCTGATGCCGCGAGAGGAATATGCCTTTGCTTTCCTGCGTAACTTGCTACCCTCCCGCAGAGATGACCAGTCCATGGAGCATGAGGTGATTCACTTCTCTACTTTGCTGGCCAATCGCTATAAGGTAGATCGCGGGCACAGCCAGCAGGTACGCAAGCTCTGCATTTCGCTCTTTGACCAGTTGCAGGAGCTGCACGGCCTATCCCGGCACGACCGCCTGCTGTTGACTGTGGCGGCCATTCTGCACGAGATTGGTACATTCATCAGCCCCAAGAATCACCACCGCCACGGGCAGTACATTATCCTCAACTCCGAGATTTTCGGCCTTTCCCGTGAGGATGTGGAAATTATCGGCCTGCTGGCTCGTTACCACCGCCATGGTGTGCCCACCACGGCAGAATATACCTATGCTGATCTGGAGCAGGCAAACCGCCTGCGCGTGCAGAAACTGGCAGCTCTGCTGCGTGTGGCAGATGCTATGGAGCGTGCCCACTCGCACCGCATTTCTTCGTTTACGGTGCGCTATACAGCCCGTAAGCTGGAGTTGCTGGTGCCCGGTGTGCATGACCTCACAATCGAGAACCTGGCTCTGCGTAGTAAGGCTGATTTATTTACGGAAATTTTCGGCTACGATGTGCAGCTGCTGCCGGCCGGAGATTGAGAGAACCCGCCGCAAAAAAAACTCTGCAAATGCCGGGGATGGAAAGTCGAATAAGCTTGACTCTGTCCTGAGTGGGCGTATACTGTAGTAAAGGTTTATACAATTGTAAGATTCATTAATATTTTTCCCTTTACAGAGTCATGAAGAAAACCGTACGAACTCTTATTGCCGGACTGGTATCCGTGCCCGGTGTCGCTGTGCTGAGTGCTCAGACACCGGCTCCGGAGGCAACTCAGCCTGCAGCTGCACCGGCGGCTGCCACGGCAACTCCTGCCGCCTCGGAAACACTTACACCGCGTCAGCAACGCCTGGCAGAGCTTGCAGCCGCTCGCGCGGCTAAGAAGGAGGCCGAGGCCGCCGCCGCTGCAGAAGCAGCAGCGGCCGCAGAGGCTCTGGCCGCACGCGGTATTCAGCCCGCCCAGTACAATGCCATTCTGCTGCAGGCTATTAATACAGGCGATGAAGAAGTGCTGGCCGATGTGCTGGCAGCCGGTGCAAACCCGGATGTGCGGGATTCCAATGGCGAGTATGCAATTCACTGGGCGGTTAAGACTCAGCAGCCTCATTTGATCGATATGCTGCTGGATGCCGGGGCAGATGTGGACGTGGCCAATCCACGCACCCGTGCCACAGCATTGCACCTGGCCGCATGGAATGAGAACCCTGAGTGCCTGAAGCTCCTGCTGACTGAAGGAGCGGATGAGAATGTGACCGACATTGTGGGCGATACGCCGTTACATCGTGCTATCAAGTTGGGGCGCACGGAGAATGTTATGGCACTTGTCGCTGCCGGTGCGGATGTGCTGAAGGCTAATGATGAGGGCGTTACTCCCCTGCTGGCCGCAGCTCGAGGGGGTAGTTCCGAAAGTGTACAGGCTCTTGTAGCCGCCGGTGCTGTGCGGGATGTGGCCGCCGCCGCCATCGTGGGCGATTTGTATGTGCTCAATTACTTCATTTCGGCTCGGGTGAATGTGAATGTTCGTAATGGACTGGGCGAGGTGCCTTTGCACCTGGCTGCCGAGTTTGGCCACACGGACTGCGTGCGTGCTCTGCTGGATGCCGGCGGCTGGATTCTGGCCAAGAACAAACTGGGGGCTACTCCTCTGCACGAGGCTGCCGGCAACGGACATGCCGAGTGTGTGGCTCTGCTGCGGGAGCGTGGGGCGGATATCAATGCCAAAGGGGCATACGGTACGACTCCCATCAGTCGGGCTGCATCAGCCGGCCATGCTTCAGTGGTCCGATACCTCATTGCCGCAGGGGCAGATGTGAACGCTGCGGATGAATATGGAGAGACGCCGCTCATTTGGGCAGCGGCTAACGGGCATGCGGACTGTGTAAAGCTGTTGCTGGATGCCGGCGCCAACAAGGAGGCTGTGGACAAATCCGGGGAAAACGCCCTTCATTGTGCTACGGAGAAGGGGCACAAAGAGTGTATTCGCCTGCTGCGCTGAGGCGCCTTGTTTGGCCTCGGGTATAACCTGAACAGGAATTCGGCGCAGCTACAAAGGCGGTTTCGCTAAGCGGAGTCAACGGGGAGCTGCGGCGAGCAGGGCGCGTGTGTATTCGTGCTGCGGATGCCGGAAGACATCGTCTGCACTGCCGTATTCCACAATGCGACCACGCCGCATCACGGCTATGTTGTCTGCCATGTAATGAACAACGGACAAGTCGTGCGAGATAAAAATCATCGTGAGCCCCAGCTCTCGCGTGAGATCCGTAAGCAGGTTGAGAATCTGGCTCTGAATTGACACGTCCAGCGCAGAGACCGGCTCATCTGCCAGCAGCAGGGCGGGGCGTGGTGCAATGGCTCGCGCAATGGCGATGCGCTGTCGTTGTCCACCGGAGAATTCGTGCGGGTATTTGTACATGTGCTCCGGGCTGAGTCCCACTCGCTCCATTAATTCCGCCACGGCGGATTCTCGCTTGTGGCGGGGCAGGGGGGCGCGGCGACTCAGTGCCTCTACCAGAGTGCTGAATATGCTGAAACGTGGGTTGAGCGAGGCGTAGGGATCCTGGAAAACCATCTGGAAGTCCAACCGTCGTCGGCGTATCTCTGCCGGGTGGAGGGTGCTCAGGTTGGTGCCATCCAACTCAATACTGCCGGAGGTGAGGGGCTGCAACTGCATGATGGCGCGCGAAAGTGTACTCTTGCCGCAACCGCTTTCGCCCACCAGCCCCAGAATGCTGCCGCGCTCTACCCGGAGACTCACGCCATCTACGGCTCGCACGACTTCGCCTGTGGTTCCCCAGGTGTTGCGCACCGGAAAAAGCACGCTCGCTTCCCTTACTTCCAGATATGCCATGGCCGTATTTTAGCAGACCCGCCTCTCTTTGTACATGAAAAAAACGCGTCTGAGCAGGGCTCAGACGCGCCATCGTAAAATGACGTTGAGGGGTAAACCCTCCCTTCACTTACTTCTTGATGGGGGCAACGGGAGCGGGCTCCGGGGTGGGAGCGGGGGTCACCTGCTGCTGCTGCTGCTGCTGGCAGGACACCAGAGCGGCGGCGGTAAGGGCGAGAATAGCGATGGTCTTCATATTATCTTGACTAGTTTTGATTGTTTGAAGTGCCCCAGACATCCAAGAGTAGGAAGGAGGCGCGCATAGTATACTCCTTTTTGGGCAATTGACAAGCCCAAAATGCAAAAAAAGTCAAAAAGTTGTGTTTTTTGAATGAGTTAGACGGAAATTGCCCATTTTTGCCCCGAGAGGAAAATTGTTGACAATCTTTAAGACTTCTTAAGTATCAGTCACTTCGCAGGCGTGTAAAAAAGCGTGTCCGGGAGCACCGGACACGCAGAAGTGAAAAATATCGTTGGGGCTTAGAAGCCCGCTTGACTTACTTCTTGATGGGAGCAACGGGGGTGGGCTCCACGGTGGTGGTGGGAAGCTGCTGCTGCTGCTGCTGCTGGCAGGACACGAGAGCGGCGGCGGTAAGGGCAAGAATAGCGATGGTCTTCATAATATTATTCTGTCTGTTTTTTAGTTTGTGTTTCAGTCAGCCCGGCGCCCAGGGGTAGGACACCGGCGGGGGCAGTATACACAAAAAAAATGCTTTGTAAAGCCTAAAATGCGATTTTTTATTAATAATTTTCAGAATTAAGCCATTTTTGTCACAAAACAGTTGCAAAAAAGGGGGGATTATGAGACGATGAACCCCGAGATGCAGAATACAGATACCATAGCCGCCATCGCGACCTCGCCGGGAACAGGAGCTATAGCCGTTATCCGAGTGAGCGGTCCCGGTGCCACTGCCGTCATGCACGCCTGCTGTGGTCGGCAACTGGAGCCGCGGCGGGCAACGCTGGTGCGCATGACGGATGCGGGCGGGCGTGTGGTGGATGAGGTGGTGGCAACCCGCTTTGCTGCACCGGCGAGTTATACGGGGGAAGATGTGGTGGAGGTGAGCTGCCATGGTGGCATGCTGGTGACGTGCCGCGTGCTGGAGCGTTTGCTGGAGTGCGGGGCGCGGCCGGCAGAGCCGGGGGAGTTTTCGCGTCGCGCTTTTGAGAACGGCAAAATGGATCTTACCCAGGCCGAGGCGGTGATGGATATTATTTCCGCCGGTAGCGACCTTGCCCTGCGCGCTGCGCACAATCAGTTGCATGGTGCCATCAGCAGCCGTGTGGCAGCTGCTGTGGACAGGCTGATATCCGTGGCGGCTCATGTGGAGGCCTATATAGATTTCCCGGAGGAAGATATTGCCCCGGACACAACGGAGGAACTGGTGGCAGGCATAGATGCTGTGGTGGCGGAGCTGCAGGCTCTGCTGGCCACCGCGGATGAGGGGCGCCTGTTGCGCGAGGGGGTGCGTACGGCTATTGTGGGGCCGCCAAATGTGGGAAAATCCAGTCTGCTGAACATGCTGCTGGGTTATGAGCGTGCTATTGTCAGTTCCACCGCCGGAACTACCCGCGATACCATTGAGGAGAGCGTTACTCTGGGCGGTCTGCGGTTGCGGTTGATAGATACAGCCGGACTGCACGAGAGTGCGGACGCCATCGAGCGCGCCGGAATGGAGCGGAGCCGCCGTGCCGGAGCGGAGGCTGACCTGGTACTGGAGGTGGCGGATGCCACATTGCCTCCGCAACGTCCGGAGCTGCCGGAGAATGGTGCGGCGCATCTGCTGCTGCTCAACAAGTGCGACTTGCCGGAGCATTCTTCCTGGCAGGGGGTGGAGGCCATACGCCTTTCCTGCCGCACAGGGCAGGGTGGTGAAGCCCTGGGAGCGTCCATCACGCAGCTTTTCCTGCATGGTCGGGCGGAGGCGGATTCGTTGGCGGCCATCAATACGCGTCATCGCTATGCTTTGCAACAGGCACTGGAATATCTGGCTGCCGCGCGTGCCGGTCTTCTGGCCGCTGTGTCTCCGGAGCTGATGGATATTGACCTCCGCGCTGCTCTGGATGCTCTGGGTTCCATATCCGGGCGAGTGGATACAGAGGACATTCTGACACGCGTTTTTGCAACATTCTGCCTCGGTAAATGAGGTATAACAGATGTTATTTTGCAAATTTGGGCAGAAGTCCTTCTTTTTTGCTTGCCAATGGGGGGGGATGGGGTGTAAATTGCAGAGTGAACCCCAGACTGATATTATGACAAGAACAAGCATACTTTCTGTAATTGCGGCCGTGGCTCTGTCCCCGGTGGTTGTGGCGCAGGCACCTGCTCCCCCTCTCGTGCCCGATGGCGTTACGGTGACGACTCGGGCCTTCATCAATGGCAAAGAGGTAAGCCCCGAGGAGGCCCAGAAGCTGATGAAGAGTGTTATCGTCCGCACTCTGGGCGGAGATGCTGCTCCGTCGGCACCTGCCGCCCCCGAGCCGCCCAAGCCTGCAAGGCCCTGCTGCCCGAATCCGGACTGCACTTGTGGCCCTGCGCCCAAGCCCTGCGAATGTAAACCGGATGCTGTATGTGGTCCGCAGAATGCCCCGGCTCCGTCGGCACCTGCCGCCCCCGAGCCGCCCAAGCCTGCAAAGCCCTGCTGCCCGAATCCGGACTGCACTTGTGGCCCTGCGCCCAAGCCCTGCGAATGTAGACCGGATGCTGTATGTGGTCCGCAGAATGCCCCGGCTCCCACCGGGCAACCTGAAGTTGCTCCTGCACCGACCAAGGATGTTGCTGTGCCCCCGCCTCCGGGCGTGAAGATAATTCGTCTGTGTCCGGCGCGTCCCGCAGATTGTGCCGGGTCTGCCTGTACAGCCAAAACAGCAGGCAAGACTAAGCCTGTCGCCTGCACTCGCGTTGCTCTCCCCAAAGCTCCTGCGTGCCCCAAGTGTGGTAAGCCCCGCGTGGCTCCGCCCCGTCCCGGTGTAGTGCGTCCGGCTCCCGGTGATATGCCGCCCTGCGGTAAGGCTCGTCCCTTTGATAAGCCTGATGTAGGGCTCATGCCTCCCTGTGCCAAGCGCCATGGCCAGGTGGTGAGACCTGCTGTGCAGGTTCGCCGCATTCAGTGTGCCACGCCGATGACACCCCCTGCGGCAGAATCTCCCAAGGCGGTGAGGGTCATCATCAATGGCGTGGAGGCCATCGTTCCTGTTAAGCCCGAGGGTGTGAACATCACCATTAAGCCGCTGTAACAGAAGCTTATCTTTTCGGATAAATGCCACAGCCCTTCGCCTGTACCGGGTGAAGGGCTGTTCTCTGTACGATTTAGAGAGCCAGGGTCAGAATATCCAGCAGGAGGGTGAAAATGGCCAGGCTCGCGGCATCGTCTTCCACATCCGCCCGTTCTTTTACCAGGTATTGAGGTGGTGGAGGGGGTGCTCCTTTGAGCTGTTTGCGAGCCTTGGGGATGTCCTGCTGCAGGCGGAAGGTTTCGGCCAGAGCCTTCGTGTAGTCGAAAGAGGGTCGCATGTCTCTTGCCCGGCGCAGGTGCGCGATTGCTTTGTCCCAATTTTCGTCTCTGCGTTCAATCAGCCCCATCAGGTAGTGGCTTTCGGGGTCGGCGGGGTAAGTGCGCAGAGCTTGTGTTGCCAGGGTGCGTCCCAGCCGCCAGTTGCCATTGGCACAGGCATCTGCTGCTGCCTTCAGACTTTCGTTTCCGCTTGCCGGGGAAATCCTGTAGGTGTAGGTGACAACATGAGGCACCATGGCAGTTGCTACCCGGTTTGCCAGGTCTTCCTTCGCGGAGGAACCGGTGTCGCCGGAGCCGGAGAACTCCTTGCTCATGACGTGGCGTGAGCGGTTGGTCAGCTGCACTGTACCGGTTACCGTCACGGTGCTGTCGGGGGTACAGGTGCAGTCCTCCGAGCTGGTGCAGGTATGAACTGTGTCCCACGAGGTCGAGGCGTTCAGAGGGCCTACATACAGGTGGGTAGTGCCATCCGGTCGGAGGTGGTAGAAGCGCTCCTTCTCCAGGCTGCGCACCATGGCATCCACCATGCCATCATCTGCGGCTCCTATGCTCAGGCTGGTGCCACGCTCCAGGTCTGCCACGGAGGGTTCGAGATGGCTCAGCCGGATGTGGGTGCTGCAGGCACTCAGCAGCAGACATATCAGGCCAAGGACTCGGTGTGGGGGCATGCTGGTGGACCGTTTTGGCTTCTTGTTCAGGCATTTTCTCCGCTGTCCTTCTCGCGCGTGAGGTATTTCATGAGCGCATAGAGCGCCGCCAGCAATACCACACCTGCAACGATGAGGTGCGCCTCCGACTTAACGGCATCGATGAGTGCCTCGGGAGAGTCCAGGATACCGGGGTGTTCCCGCCCTACCTTGTCGCCAAACCAGGCCAGTACCCAGCACCACATGGCCGAGCCTGTTATGGTCGTGAGGCTGAACAGACCGAAATTCACCTTTGCCATACCGGCGGGTATGGAGATGAGGTGACGAATGACGGGCAGGAAACGCGAGAAGAAGATACCGGCCGTGGAATACTTACGCATGAAGACTTCGGCTTTTTCCACCTTGTGCTGCGGCATGAAGAAGTATTTGCCATAGCGGTAGATAAAGGGGCGTCCCACCCAGAGAGCGCAGAGGTACATGACCACAGAACCGAGGTAGGAACCAATGGTGCCCGCAAGCACTACCCCCCAGAAGCTCATTTCGGCATTCGGCAGGGCGGCCAGTATCGCCGCAGGGGGAACAACGACTTCGCTGGGTACGGGCAGAATGGAGCTTTCCATGGCCATGAGGAGTATCACGCCCCAGTAGCCCCAGTCCACTACCCAGCCCATCCAGATGCTGATAAGTTCGTGTAGCATGTTATTTGGTGTTACTAGCAGATAAAAAGCAAGTTACGATATCACATCCGCTCTATCGTAACTTGCGCTTTTCCTTAGCCTGTCGGCAGCAGAACGGGGGAATCAGTCGACGTTGTCGAACAGCTCCTCCGGCTTGAAGAAACGCCGGATTTCCACCTCGGCGCTCTCCGGGGAGTCGGAAGCGTGGCAGATGTTGAGCATGCTGTTGGTGCCGTAGTCGCCGCGGATTGTTCCCTTATCGGCCTTCATGGAGTTGGTCGGCCCCAGAATGCTGCGGACGCGGGTGATGACGCCGGGGCCACTGAGTACCAGTGCCACAACGGGGCTGGTCTGCATGAAGGCAGAGAGCGTCGGGAAGAGGGGCTTGTCGTCAATCACCAGATCAATGATGTGTGCATAGTGCTCACGCAGGATAGCATCGTCCAGCTGCATCATTTTCATGCCGCGCAGGCGGAAACCTTCGGCCAGTAGACGCTGCAGGATGATACCGGAGAGGTTCTTGCGTACGCAATCCGGCTTGAAAAGAATAAGTGTTTTTTCGTCGCGGTTCATCGTGTGTGTGTATATGTTCGTGCGGCTAATTTACCCTCGAAGGCATTATATGTCAAGAAAAATGCAGTTGCTTGCCGGGCAAAGAAAGTCGAATCAGCCTTTTGCCAGTTCCTTTACCCGGGCGGACAAGGCCTCAGCGGTATTCGGCAGGGTGTCTTCCTGTACTTCGTTCAGCAGGGTTTTGAGGATGCGTCCTACTTCCGGTCCGGCAGGTATGCCCATATCAGCAAGATCCCGTCCGTTAATATGCAGGTCTTTGATGGTGAAGGCGTGTTCCTCCGCCATAAGCTCATCGATGAGCAAGGCGGCTTCCCGCAACACGGCGGCTTTTTCCTTCTGCCTGTAGTCGGATTGCGCTGCATGATCTGCCCGCTTGACGGCAAAGAGCTGCTCCACCACATCCTCTCCCAGTCGGCCAATGTAGCGGCGCATGCCGGAGCGCGTGGTGGGGAAGGTGTTGTCGTGTTCTTTCACCAGAGTGACAACCCGGTTGAGCGTGGCATTGTCGCTTTTGAGGCGGTGCAGTATCTTCCGCGCCATGTCGGCCCCTTTGTCCGGGTGGCCATAGAAGTGGCCGGTGCCATCCTCTCCCTGGCTGAAGCAGGCAGGCTTGGCTACATCATGCAGCAGCATGGTCAGTCGTAGTGTCTCATCTGCCGGCGCGGCGTGGACAGCGTGTGCCGTGTGTGTCCAGACATCGTACCGATGGTAGGGGGTATGCTGCTCGAAACCGAAAGTGGGTGCCAGCTCGGGGATGATGATGGCCATCACATCCGGGAACGCCAGCAGCATGCTCAGGGCTCCTTTGCCCACCAGCATGCCTTTCAGCTCTTTGTATATACGCTCCACACTTACATTCTCCAGCAGGTGTCGGTTGCGGCGGATGGAGAAGGCTGTCTCGCTTTCGATGCCGAAGTCGTACCGCGCAGCAAAACGCAGCGCACGCATGATGCGCAGACCATCTTCGTTAAATCGGTCGTCCGGCTCACCCACACAGCGTATTCTGCCGGCTGCCAGGTCTTCCCTTCCGCTGAAAGCATCCACCAGTCCCCGGCAGGGGTTGTATGCCATGGCATTGATGGTGAAATCCCGGCGTGCCAGGTCTTCCTCTACGCGGGAGACAAAGATAACCCGGTCCGGGTGGCGATTGTCGGAATACTCTCCATCGATGCGGAAGGTTGTTACCTCCACCGGCTCGCGGTTCATCATGACGGTAACGGTACCGTGTTTCAAGCCGGTCTTGATAACGGGCCGGTTTCGGAATACTCGCAGCACCTCCTGTGGGGTGGCATTGGTGCACACGTCCCAGTCCTTCGGGGTGAGCCCCAGCAGGCTGTCGCGTACGCATCCGCCCACCACATAGGCTTCGTACCCGTAGTGTTCGAGCTTGTCTACAACACTGCGGGCATAGGGCGGTATCTCTATAGCTGTGTTACTCATGATGGGCGGAGCAGGGGGGGAGGCTGTTATTTATCAATCGGCTATCTGCATCTTGATTTCCTCTACCAGATTTTGTATGCTGCGGGTCAGCAGTGCCACCACGGCGTCAAAGCCCGCTGGCCCTCCGTAGTAAGGATCCGGCACGCTGTGTTCCTTTTCCTGCTCGGAGAACCATTGCCACATGCCGCGCACTTTAGCTTCGTCTGTAGCATTGCGGGCCAGTTGGCGGATATCCTGTTCATTGTACTCATCCTGTGGCACAATGAGGTCGAACTCGCTGAAATCTGCCCGTCGGAAGGTACGCGCCCGGTGGCCTCCGTACCGGTAGCCGGCTCTCTCCAGGGCATCGAGCATGCGGGCATCCGGCTTGCTCCCGGTGTGGTAGGAGGCCGTGCCGCAGGAATCTGCCTGCACTTGCCCGGCTATCCCGGCTTGGCCGGCCAGGGCATTGAAGATAATTTCTGCGGCGGGGCTGCGGCAGATGTTACCCAAGCAGACAAAGAGTACTCGGTAGGGGGAGGTGGTGTTCATGAAAATGGTAAAAATGACAATTATTCTGAGAAAGCGGTTGACGCTGCGGCTTTCTTCTGGTATGTAAAGCCTCGTATACGCAGCAGAGTATAGCATATCTTCATGAACATTGCACGCCTGAATTCTGACCCGGAGATTTTTTATTCCCTGCAGGGGGAGGGAGCCCGCACCGGAAGCCCAGCCGTTTTTCTGCGTCTGGCCGGTTGTAATCTGCACTGCTGCTGGTGCGACACCCGCTATAGCTGGCTCCCGGGGTGCTCTCTTCCGGTGGAAGAGGTGGCACGGCGCCTGCTGGCCTACGATTGCCCGGCGCTGGTCATTACCGGCGGGGAGCCGCTGCTGCAGGCGGCAGAGCTGGAGGAGTTGCTGGCCCTGCTGCCCAGGCATTTTTACATCGAGGTGGAGACAAATGGCACCATCGCGCCCACTCCGGCACTGGTTCAGCGGGTGAATCAATGGAACGTTTCTCCCAAACTGGCACATGCCGGTAATGCTCCGGAGGCCTCTCTCCGCCCGGATGTGTTGGCCGCATTTGTGTGTAGCGGGCGTGCCTGGTTTAAGTTTGTGGTGCGGGGCGAGGAGGATTGGCCCGCCATCCGGGCTCTGGGACTTCCCCGCCCGTGTATCATTCTTATGCCCTGTGCCTCCACCCGAGATGAGTTGACAGCGGCTCGCCCTGCCGTCGCGGAAATGTGCCTGCGCCATCGCGTCCGCCTTGGAGACCGCCTCCACCTCGTCTTGTGGGACAATAAAAAGGGAGTCTGATTTCCGGCTCATAAATCTGCCTGTTCGCCCAATCCGATTGCGTTCGTTTTTTATTGCGCTTCTCAAAAAAAACTTGCAGGGCGGAGAAGTATTCGTATAATGAGGGATATGGAACGGGCTTTCTGCAGGTCATTAGTTGCAAATGCGGTAGTTGTTGGCGCTGTCATGGGTCTCAGCTATGTGTTCGGCGTGTCAGCGGAGTCTATGCAGGCGGTGTTCTGGTTCCAGCTGGTGGTGCAGACCCTGTCAAACGAGCTCTGGCTGCATGCCGGAACCCTGCCGGCTCTTTTAGCTGCATTGTTCAGCCGTGGCGGGAATGAGGAGCGTTCGGTCATGCGGGGGCTGCGCTTCGTTTCGTTTGTGCTGCTGGCCGTTCCGGCTCTGTTGTACCCGGTGCTCTTTCTGTTGCGTCCGTTTGTGGGGGAGTGGGTGCTGGCAGAACTGGGGCTGCCTCTCAGCGGTATGTTGTTGTTGGCCTCGATGCTGGGGCAGGGGGCTCTCTTCATTCTGGTTTGGATGGCCGGCCTTGTACCGGTCTGTCCCTCGGCCATTTTCAATATGCTGGACTCTGTCGCCGATACCCCGAAAAAATAATTTCCTTCCCCCGTTGGGGAAATCAACTCATCTACAATCGACAGAACGCGTCGGAAGAATCAGGGTATCATGAAGAAAAGACCCGGTAACTTGCAATTTTGTCTGCTCCTGTGAGCGTTAGCGAACTTCCTTCCCCGTTCTTCTCTCTGTCCTTCCTGACGCTCCTTAGTCATTTATGACTAGGGAGCGGCACGAGTCAAATTATCTTGCATCTTTTCCGAATCGCCCGTAATATCGGGGGCTATGGAAAATCATAAAAATATCACTAGACGTCAATCCGCCATTGCGGATTCTATCACATTATCCATCTCCGCTTCTCCCGCCGGTTTCGAGCGCAGCGACTACACGCCGCCCGCCGCACCCGGGTCGGACTGGAGCACCATCTACGCCGGCACCTGCATGGACCT
>JAFQGF010000023.1 GCA_017415555.1 Akkermansia sp. | reverse complement strand
GTAGAGGGTAATTCCCTTTCCCGAAGCAAACTGGCGAGCTGTGACGTAATCCTGATTATCCCCGCCGCCGCCACCACCGCAGCAAGTGAGACCGGTAGCTGCTACGGCAGCCATTGCAAAGAGACCGAAAATCTTTTTCAGAGGTTATTATGAGAGGTTTTGGTGTAATTTTTGCAGAGAGCCAACTGATTGCTCGGGTCTGACTCATTTTGAGCTTGACTTAGAGAACTTAGCCCCATAGAATGAAGCAAAGAGCGGAAGGCGCAAGTTATATGATTCGACAACTGAGACTCAAGAATGTAGGGCCGACAGCATCAATGAAGATGACATTTGGTCGCCGTCTCAACGTTATTACCGGAGATAATGGATTGGGAAAGAGTTTTGTGTTGGACTGCGCCTGGTGGGCAATGACTCGCAAATGGCCTGCGCAGGTAAATCCCCGGATAGGGGCCGGTAATATAGGACGCCCCGCAACAGCGGAAGAAGCCAGCATATACTTTGAACTGGAGGGCAAGAGTTCCCGTAAACTTTGTTATGAGGCTGCATACAATAGGCGGCGCGAAAGCTGGATAGGCAAAAAGGGGAGGCCAGCGAATCCGGGGCTGATATTGTACGCGATGGCAGATGGAAGTTTTGCCGTATGGGATCCGGCGCGCAACTATTGGAAGACTTCAGCAGAGGATGAAGGAGTAGGACGACCGGCCGCTTATGTGTTCACTCCCCAGCAAGTATGGGATGGGCTGCCGGCTGCACGAGGCGAATCAGGCACCTTCTGCAATGGTATCATACGCGACTGGGCCGGCTGGCAGAGAGAAAAGGGAGAAGCATGGCAGCAGCTATGTGTTGTGCTGGAAGCCTTATCACCCGAGCAGGAAAAACTGCTCCCCGGTAAACTTACCCGCATCAGTCTGAATGATGTGCGCGATATGCCCACCATCAAAATGCCCTACGGTGCAGAAGTGCCACTGGTACACCTTTCGGCAGCAATGAAGCGCATTATAGCTCTTGGCTACTGCCTGGTCTGGGCATGGCAGGAGCATAAAAAAGCGGCTGCCTTATTGGGTGAGGAAGAGACAAAAAATGTAGTCTTTCTGGTGGACGAAATAGAAGCTCACCTCCACCCACGTTGGCAACGCCTCATAACACATGCTATGCTGGGAGTTACGAATCTGCTGATGCAACAAGCGAATGTTCAGCTCATTCTTACAACGCACTCTCCCCTGGTCATGGCTTCCTGTGAGGATATTTTCCGTGCGGGCGATGACAAGTGGGTAGATATGGATTTGGAGGGGCAGGATGTCCACCTCTCTGAGTGGGAACACATGCAGTATGGTACGGTTGACAGGTGGCTCCAAGGGCCGGCTTTTGACCTTCGCTCATCCCGTTCTCCCGAAGTGGAGAAAATGTTGCAGGAAGCTGGCTCTTTGCTACGACAAGATACCATAAGCCTCGAAGAGGTACAGCGGCTTGATAAGCTGATGATTGAAAAGTTGCCGCCTGGTGATGCAGAGCTGGCTCGCTGGCGTTCTGTATGCGAAGCCAGAAAGTTACTAAAGCCATGATTCCCGTACAGAAACAACCTGAACCCGATGATTTTGGCATCAATGTGTCAGAACCAGGGAAAGCGTGGCTCAAAAAGCAGAGTTTTTACGATGCTTTGTCCCCGGAAAAACGCACAGAAGTTCCGGATGGAACAACATTCCCACCTTTGTGGAGCAAATGCGCAGAGCAGCTACATGACCGCTACAGGGGAATATGTGCCTATCTTGCCATCCGCCTGTACAAAAAGACAGGGGCAGAAAGTATCGACCACTTTTTACCAAAAAAATATTATCCCGGACTTGCCTATTCCTGGGATAATTATCGATTCAGTTGCTTGGGAAAAAATCGCAGCAAATCGGCCTACGAACATATTCTGGATCCCTTTACCTTACCCCCGGATACGTTCCGTATAGACCTCATGACCGGAGAGATTTACCCCTCTCCGTCTGCTCCACAGGAAATCGCCATACGAACCAGAGATGTTCTTAAGCTGAATGACGGATGCCACTGCGCTATGCGCCTGGAGCTGATGAAGGAATACCAGAGTGGCGGTATTTCCGCCGAACACTGCAAAAGAAATTACCCATTCATCTGGATTGAACTTGTGCGAAATGGTCTCGCGGTCGATGAGTAAGCCATAAACATCTCCGTGTGCTTATAGAAATAACCCTGTCGCGAGGGCTTTGAAATGTTTAGCGTATTGAGCTCATTTACTGCTAAGCCAAAAACTGAGCCAGAAATTGATTTGCGTGCAAAACAGAAAATGCTGCAGTTAATAATAGACTTGATAGCAAGCGATTCTTCTATAACTACTTTCGAATTAGCTGAAAAATGCGGTAAATCCAGAACAACGATTCAAAGTTATATCAGGATGCTTAAAAATGATAAGCGCATCGCGAGAGATGGAGCAAATAAGGGAGGCAAATGGCGCATTTTATGAGACACTCTCTTTTCCAATGCCTGATAATACTCGCAAACGCCGAGCATTAACTTCTGAAAAAGATTTTCGGTCTCTTTGCAATGGCTGCCGTAGCAGCTACCGGTCTCACTTGCTGCGGCGGTGGCGGCGGCGGGGATAATCTCGCTTTCAGAACATACCAGTTTGACGCATGTACAGGTTTTATCGGCTGCATGAATGTGGCCATTTTCGATCTGAATGGTATGAATGAAGGTGAATATTCAGCTAAAGTAAGTTTCGGTGACAATCTGCCTACGGGAGCATCCGGATATACGGCAACATTTAAAATCACGGACGACTCAGACCCTGATAATGTGGAAGTTACTATCAGTGTCAAGGAGAAAGATTTAGGGGCAGATGAAGATGCGTGGGCATATTTTTCTGAGTTTATGGACGACATGGAAGAGGGGGATACCATGATTAATTTCCCCAAACCTCAAATAACGATACATTTTAATGCAAAGCGAACCGGTGGCACATATGATACATTGTATGAGCTCCATGGATTCGGTGATGATCCTCGCACGGAGGATGTAGAGGAAGGCCCGGAAAATCAATTTACGATTACTTATGGGCCGCTTAGCGGCGATTTCCGGCAAATTAATTGATATCGTATAGCCCCGTATTTTAGCAGAAGCCCTTGCCTTCTTTTCAGAAGCAAGGGCTTTTCATTTAAAATTTTGCTGAATTCTAGGGCAGCGCCTGCTTTTCAGCGTCATTTCCAAGGCATCGAGGCACAGGTTCACAATCCATATGCCATTCCAAGCTCCAGCAAAGTGCAAAGCGACTATTTTTCTTTAGAATGCTTTTGGGGCAGCGTTCCGCATAGATCTCATGACCGGAGAAATCTACCCCTCTCCGTCTGCACTGCAAGAACTCGCCATACGAACACGAGATGTCCTTAAACTCAATGACTGGTGCCACTGTACCATGCGCCTGGAACTGATGAGAAAATTCCAGAGAGGTCATATTACAGCAGAACATTGCAAAAGAAATTATCCATTCATTTGGATTGAACTTGTGAGAAATGGTCTCGCCTCGGATATCTGACTAGGTGGCTTTCTTATTTTTTGTAGTAATACCCTGGCAGGGGGGGATTGAAAAGTGTAGCATATTGGGCTCATTCACAGCTGCAACGGAAGTTGGGCTGGCTATTAAGACGACAGAGTGTTTCTATGTAAAACAAGAACGCTCGCTTGCGAAATGCATGCGAGCGTTCTTGTTTAATAGCGATTAAATTGATTAATTCTCGTAGTGGAAGTAACCATCAACGGAAACAGTTGTGTAGAAACTTGCGTCAATATTAAACTCCTCCATGTACTTTTTGCGCTCCTCTTCCTCCATCTCCTGCAGCTTGGCTATGGTTTCATCGTCCACTTTGAATTTAAAGGTGAAGTGAGCACTACCAGACGTGTTGTCCTGATACATCATTGTAATCCAAGTCTGGGGAAAGTCAAAATCAATGTCATTACCGCCATTGCCATTGTTACCATTATTGCCATTTGTTGTGGCAGCACCTGTGATGGTTGAATAGAACCCCGTGGCCTCATGGTCGTTGGTAGCATCATCGTAGGAGTCCAAGGAGACGGACACATGTCGCACCTTTGTTGTACCATCAGGCATCACCCAATCCGGATCTTCCGATGTGCTGTGTTCCACGATTTCGCCGGATTTTCTGGATTTGCTCACACCACCAAAGCGAGTGATGGTATAAGAACTGTTGGCGCCGGATTTTTCGAGCACAGTCACATACATGCTGCCGGCAGAAGAGCCAACCTCAAAAAACTTGATAGTAGCACCTACGAGGCTGTCACCGCCGCCGCCACCACCGCAGCAAGTGAGACCGGTAGCTGCTACGGCAGCCATTGCAAAGAGACCGAAAATCTTTTTCATAATTTTAATATGTGTTTGAAGTGAAGATTGTATTGCAAGTCTACCATGACGGGGCGGGGAGTCAAGAAAAAAAGTGGATTAGCACACAAAAAAACGGATGGCGGGAGATGGTGTGGTACTGTTTGTACGGATGTTGTGCAAAATAGCTTCCAAATGCGACGTGACGGAGAAGGCCGGTAAATGGATACTGACGTATTTGCAAGAGGGGTCCGACGGGGTATATCCAGTTCCGAGGCAGGAAAGCTGTTGGAGAAAAAGCTTGTGTTTTGGGGCAGGTAGGGGCAAAAGAGGAGGAATGAGTAGAACGGAATCACAAGAATGGTGGCCCATGTTGGCCGGCGCCGGTGTGGAACGGGTGTACATGGCGCGAAATCCGGAGGCCGTGGAGCCACAGCCGGGGCAGGGGAGTCTGGTATTGCCATGCGGAGCAAGTGCAGCCTTTGCTGCGCTGGGGGAAGCGATGCTGACCCGGGGCGTTGGTGTCTGCCACCTGGCGGATGATGCCTGTGCTGCGGGCAGAGCCCTGGCGGAGGCAGCGGGCAGCCGCGTGCCGCTGCTGGCGCTGGTGGAGGCAGAACCGGTGGCGGGTAAGAGCGAAAAGATATTACCGGAGAACAGATTCGTAGCTTCCCCCGGAGAGGCTCTGAGGCATGCTCTGGCTCACCGCACGGCTGCAATTGCTCCGGCCGAGGGGTGCGAGCCCGTTTATGGTGAAGTCTGGCAAAGCACCGCCGTGCCGGAGCCGGATATGGCAGCTGTGCAGCGTATGGCAGAGCTGCTGAATGGTTGCAACAAGGTGGCTTTTCTGTGTGGCGGCGGGTGCGCCGGGGCGCATGATGAGTTGGTGGAACTGGCTCAGCGCCTTGGGGCGCCGGTTGCATATACGTTGCGGGGCAAGGACATCATGGAAAAAGACAATCCCTGTGCCGTGGGGATGATAGGCCTGCTGGGGTGGGGCGATGCTCCGGCTGCTGTACATGTGGCGGATGTGCTGGTGATATGGGGTGCGGATTTTCCCTACAGTTGCTTTTTGCCACAGCATGGCCGCGTGATTCAGGTGGATGCAGATGCCGCGGCGTTGGGGCGGCGGGTACGCTTGTGCCACGCAGTACATGGTGATGTGGGGCGCACGGCAGCCTTGCTGCTGCCCCTGTTGAGGGGTGGGCATGCAGAGGATTTTCTCTCGCGCTCGCTCATGCGCCATGGTAAGGCCGTGGCGCAGGGAGAACTTGCTGTGTGGGGGCATGGGGAGTCGGAACCCATGCGGCCGGAGTTCCTGACGCGCCTTATCAGCAGCCGGGCAGAGCCGGATGCCGTTTTTGTGGTGGATATGGGGCCGCCGCTGGTGTGGGCTGCCCGCTACGTGCAGGCTCTGGGGAATCGGCGGTTGATGGGGGCATTTGCTACCGGGGCAGTAGGCTCAGCCCTGGCAATGGCACTGGGTGCCAAAGCGGCTGCTCCCTCCCGGCAGGTGATAGCCATGTGCACCGTGGATTCCCTGCTGCGCATGTGGGCCGTATTGCGTGTGATGATGCAGAATGGCTTGAGCGTCAAAGTTCTGGTATACAATGTGGCGCCTGCTTTTGCAGAGCCGTTGCCCGGTGAAGCGCCTCCTGCTGCCGGGGTGGATGCCGTTGCTCTGGCGCGTTGTGCCGGTATGGAAGCGCAGCGGATAGCAAGTGCCGGGGAGGCACCCGCCGCTGTGCGGCACTGGCTGGCAGAGCGGGGGCCCGCTCTGCTGGAGGCCGCGTTGGATCCCCATGCCCGGGCATACTTGCCGGAAAGCGATTTGCTGCGAACACTGCACTACCAAGGTTCCGCTCCGGCTTGCCGGGATGCTGCAACCCACCGTGCCATGCGCCTGCTGTATGGAAAGTAAAGGTATGTACGAAGGAAGAATTCCGAGGGACGAAGTAAGAGCATGGCTCCCGTCTTCGCTAAAGCTACGCCGCGACAAGACGCCGTGGCAGGCGCGTTCGCTCGCTTAGGGTAAGCAGAGCTTTGCATCAGCTGCCGCCCGCGCCCTGAAGGCGCGGACACAGGCTATTGAACAGGCTTCGCTCTATTCGCGGGCGAAAGCCCGCCCGCCTGCCGGCCGGCAGGCAGGCCTAACTATCACTTCGTCCCTCGGAATTCGTATGTCGTACCTCCACAAATGCGTTTGCCTTGTAACGGCTTTTACCTGCGGCGCTTGTTTTTGTTGCGGCGGGGAGCCTTCTGCGGCTTGCGTTTGGTGGGTTTGGCCGTTGTTTTGCTTTTGGTTGGGGCAGGCTTGGGCGGGTCTGCCTTGACCGGCCGGGGTGGTTCGGGCTCTGCCTCGGGGGCGGGTTCGAGCGTGGCATCCGGATTGATAGCCAGGGCAAAGGTGCTTACACCCCGGGTGATGGCTTCTGCCAGTTGGTGGCGGTATTCGGCGGTAGCCAGGCGGGAGCCCTCGGTCTTGTTGGTGGCGTAGCCGGCCAGAATCATGGCTGCCGGGCAGTCGATGGAGTTGAGCAGGCTGTACCGTGCGCGGCGGCAGGCGCCATCCCGGGCGCCGGTGCTGTTCACCATCGCGCTGTGCAGGGCAAAGGCCAGGGCAGCATTGGCGGCGTCGTGCTTATTGGCCGGGCGCAGGGGCTCCCCGGGTGCAGCCGGCACGGCGGTGTAGGTCTCGATGCCGTGTATGTCGCTGCGGCCGCTGTTGAGGTGCAGGGAGAGAAAGATGGGGGCGTCTGCCTCGTTGGCGGTGGCGATGCGCTGCTGGTCGGACAGGTGGCGGTTATGCGCATGTGTCAGCACGACCTTGTAGCCGCGCTTGCTCAGCAGCTCTTTGAGCTCCGCTGCCAGCTGTAGGGCAAAGTCGTCCTCGCGTACGTAATCGCTCACAATTCCGGTATCATAGCCGCCATGGCCCGGGTCTATCACCACGGTGCGCACCAGCCGCCGGTCGCTGATGTAGGTGGGGCGCAGCACCGGGTCGATGAGCTTGACCATGTCCACTTTGGAGATGAGCAGGTCGCCCGTTCCATCCTCCTTCACCGGGTGGGTGAGTAACCAGCGGTAGCCACCGATGCTGAGCTCCTTTTTACCGGGTCCAAAGGTGAGGGCGGTGCCTGTGTTGCCCACGGTGCGCGTGCCGGTATACCCCTTCTGCGAGGCTTGTGGCATGAGTTTGTAGAAGCTTCTCAGCTGCTCCAGCGGCACATATTCCGGTTCTGCTGGGGTTGTGGCCGGCGCCGGGGCTTCCTGTGCCGGGGCGGTCAGGCTCAGCGGCAGAAGCGCCAGGCAGAGCAGCTTGGGAAGGAGGGAAGGTTTCATGGTCTGGAACGGTGGTGCAGAGTGAAGGTGTCAGAGTCGGGTGGTGCCGCTGTAGGTGCTGCTGCCATTGATGCCGGAGCCGCCGGTGCGGGTGTTGCGCTTCTTGAGCCCGCCGACGCGGCCGCCTACTATCTGCGCGTAGCTTGCAATGCCCTGGCTGATGCTGTCCGCCAGCTTGTTCTGGTAGGAGTCCGTGGCAATGAGGCGCCCCTCTTTCGGGTTGCTGACAAAACCGCCTTCAAACAGAATGGCCGGACGCCGGATGGTGCAGAGCACCGAGAAACGCGCGCGCTGAATGCCGCGGTCGATTGCCTTGGTGTTTTTGATGGCGCGGCTGTGCACGGCGGTGGCCAGGGCGATGTTCTCGCTGTCCTGGTCGTTGCCGGCCAGGTCTGCAAAGCGTCTTGTTTTGGCAAAGGGCGAGGTTGTCCCCTGGGGGGCCAGAGTAAAGGTTTCGATACCCTCCGCGGCGCGGCGTCCGGAGTTGTGGTGAATGCTCACAAAGATGCTGTCCGGCGTGCGGTTGGCAATTTCCACACGTTGTTTGAGCGTTAGGAATACATCCGTGCTGCGCGTCATGACAACGCGGAAGCCCAGCTTTTCCAGGCGGGCTTTTACTTTGAGACCCACGGCCAGGTTGCAATCTTTTTCCCGAGCCCACGGACTCACGGCTCCCGCATCGTGTGCGCCGTGGCCCGGGTCAATCACCACGGTCTTTACCACTCCCGCCTGCTTGGAAAAGCGTGGCCGTAGTACCGGGTCCACCAGCTTTTTCATATCCACGGCGGAGATGAGCAATTCCTCGCCGTGCTTGCGCACCGGGTAGGAGAGCACATAGCGGTAATTGTTCACATAGAAATCCTGTCTCTCGGGTTTGACGGATACCACACGATTGGCCGCACCATAGGACACACACCCGGGGCGCCCCTGCTTGGGTGTGAAGCGGTAGAACCTCCATACATCGCTGAGGCTTACATACTTAACACCGCCTATATCGTATATCTCCCACTTGCCACCCTGCGCAGATACCTCCCCCGCCGAAAGCAGAAGAAAGAGAACCAGCATGGAGATAGTGCGCAGAAGCGTCGTCATGCACCTATGCTAACATGTGCTCCCCCGCCGTGACAAGTAAGAAATGAGTCAACCCCCTTTCGTTTTCTGAATACCTTCCCGATATATTGAAATCTGGCGAGCCTCGCCAGAAAGCTCGCGGGCGTCAGCCCGCCGAACTTGTGAGCCTCGCCGCATGGCGAGGCGGCAAAAAATAGCCACGGTGTGGAGTGAGCAACGCGAACGACCTGTGTGGGCGAAGAAAGCGAAGACTCGAAGCCCCAAACCGTGGGAAAGGCAAAAAAACAAAGAGAACCCCACCGGATGGTGGGGTGGCATAATGCCGTGGCGACTCGTCTCGGCGAAGCTTTAGCGGAGACGGAAGGGCGTGAGCCCAGAGACGGAAAAGCATCGCAATACTTTGATTCATCGCTTTCTGTCACCCCGTTTCACGGGGCTCAAAATTATTCTCATCTCCAGCAGGGGCAGCGCTCACTATCGTTCGC
>JAFQGF010000022.1 GCA_017415555.1 Akkermansia sp. | reverse complement strand
TGACTTTGGCGGGGTGTTGCGAGCCGTCAGGCGAGCCTAATTAAGAGCCTCGCCGCATTGCGAGGCGGGATAAAATAGCCACGGGTGGAGTGAGCAACGCGAACGAAACCCGTGGGAAAGGCAAAAAAACAAAGAGAACCCCACCGGATGGTGGGGTGGCACAAAGCGATGCTAAACATTGAAGCATGGGCATTATGCCACCCCTCCTTACGTCGGGGTTCCCATATTTATACGTCTCTACCCCAGGGCTGAAGCCCTGGGCTACCATATGCCGCCTCGCCGTTCGGCGAGGCTCTTAATTAGGCTCGCCTGACGGCTCGCAACACCCCGCTCAATTTCAATTTGTCGCGCTCTGAGGGGCTATTTATGCCAACGCGTTTCTCGATATAAGGGAGTATTTGGAGGGTGCCCAAATTATAATTGACTTCGGAATTCGTCCCTCGCACTATGCTGACCCGTAGGTAATCCGTTAATCGTTGTATTTGGATTTGACGCGGCGGGTGATGGTATGCTCCTGCAGGCACTGGAGGAGCTCCAGCCTGCCGTTGGAGACAACGGAGGCGCGGGAGAGTCGCAGCCCGCAGGCTTCTGCCACGGAGGCCGCTGCATCCGATGCGGCGGGGTCGCGCACCACAATACCATCCGACGCCAGGGCGGGGAAGCGGTATTCGAACTCCTTGCGGCTTTCGACGCGCACAGGAACGCCCAGTTCCTGCAGGGTGCGCGGCATCCAGGGGCGAGCCGTGGCGGTGCTCAGCTGTACCCGGCACCCGGCTTTGAGAGCCGCCATAAGGGCGATGGCCAGGTTGCTGTCGGATGTCTCTTTTTCTGCGCGGATGCAGAGGGAAATGGGGGAGTAGTACAGCTCTGTGGGTTCTCCCGGGTGTGCACAGATGAGTCTGGCTGTGCCGAACTCCTTCTCCCACCAGTAGGAAATGGAATCCGCTGCTGCGGTCAGGCGCATGGTTTCTTCCGGGGTAGGCTTGGGAACGAGGGTTTCCCAGGGAGCGAAGGGTATATCCCGCCGTGCACTGCGGCGCTGGGGACGTGCGGTTTCCTGCCAGTTGGCCAGGGCTGTGATGAAGTTGGGGCCGCCGGGCAGTAGGCTGCACCCACACAGGGAGGGACGGTGTGTGCCGAAGGGGCGCAGACCGGGGCGGGAAGCAGGACAGCAGTTGATGCAGAGGTGGGCTGTGCCTTCCAGGGCACGCTGCCAGATGGAGACATCCCCGGCATCCGGGGTATAGATGGCGGCGGCTCTGCCGGCACTGAGGTCGCGCTGCAGAGAGGCCGCCTGGGTGGTAGTTTCTGTGCGCATGAGAGCCAGTACCGGCAGCCCTTCCAGCAGAGCAAGTTCCGGACTGTCCGGGGTAAGGGTGGTGATGACGCCCGGAGTCCAGGTGATGGAGCCTATCTCGGCGGTTCCGGGGCGTACCAGCCAGGCAGATTCCGGTGTTTTGGTGAGGAATGCCAGCTGCTCGGGGGTAAGTGGTGCGCTCAGCGGCCCCAGGATATTTTCTTCTCTGTTGCCGGGCCCGGCGGGCAGGCTGCTAATGGCGTCTGCCAGTGCTGCCCGGAAGTGTTTGTTGTCATATACGGCGGCATGCACCAACAGGATGTGCGGAGCCGTGGGGCACTGCCCCGAGCGGCGGAAAGCTGCGGCTGTGATGTCGCGCACGGCCTGCTGCCAGTCGCCGCGGGAGGAAATATACACCGTGGTGGCGCCGGCCGGGCTGCTGCACAGCGTTGCGGTGGGGCGGGTTGCAGCCAGATGGTGAGCCACACTGCTGCCCAGGGAGGTGATAATGCCATCCACCTGCGGGGCTGCCAGAAGCTTGGTGCCGATTTCATTGTCCAGGCAGGGGACGAGCTGCAGCTGCGGGTCTGTCATACCGACGTCTGCCAATATTTCGGCAAGCTTGTGTCCCAGCAGGGTATTGTATGCAGCGGGTTTGTAGATGATGCTGTTACCCATGACCCATGCCGCGGCAATGCCGGCAACGGCATCGGCAAGGGGGTGCGTGCGACCCGGTGCGACAGCCACAACACCGAGCGGTTCGGGTGCAGTGCCATCCTGCAAGCCGTCTGCCACGGCGCTCTGCTCATAGTATCGTGCAGCATCTATGGCGTTGCGTAGTTCTGCTTCGGCATCGGCACAGGTGAAGCCGGCATCTCGTACCAAGAGGGCAATCAGCTCGGGACGGCGTTTTTCCAGCCTGCGAGCCAGGCGCAGCAGCTGGGCTCGGCGCTCTTCTGTGATGCTGCTGTTGCCTGCAGCAGCGGCTGCGGCGCGACGAGCAAAGGCGGGGGTGGCGGCGAAATCCGCACTCACAAAGCGGTAGTCTTCCAGCCCCGGGGTTGTGAGTGAGCGATGAATGCATACCAGAGGGCTTTGCAGTTCCTGTCCGTCCAGCAAGAGCGGGAGCTGGGTCTGTCGGCGCTCGAGTTCTGCTGTGGCTGCTGCGTAAATGGCCTCTGTGCCGGCGCGGTCTGTGAAGTGCAGGGGGCTGCCCTCAAAGTCGGTCTTACTCTCTTCCGCACCATCGGAGGGGGCTTCCTCTCGCCCACTCAGCGCAGCCAGGAAGTTCTGGCGCATGTGCGACCAGCCCATATCGGTAGGCTCTACAGCGTAGCCATAGGTCAGATACCCCTCCGGGCGCGACAGTTCATTGACGAGCTGCAGAAGATAACTCTCGAAGGCGGAAATCTCTGCATCTTCTCCTGTGAGGCCGGCTGTCAGGGTGACCTCAGCTCCTGCGGTGCTCAGAAGGCGGCCTAGGTGGTTACCCAGTCCCACGCAGAAGGTGAAGGGAGGCAGCCCCTCGCGCCCGCTACGCCCCCAATCCAGCAGGGCGTAAGCGATATCGAAGGGGTTGTGGGTGCCGATAACGGGGGTAATGGCTTTTTTGGAAGCGGAAACTGCCTGGTGTATCAGGTGTTTGTAGCGGGCCTCCGTGGCTGCTTTGGTCGGGGCTGCGGCGGTGTCGCTGCCGTACAGGAAAGCACATTCTCTCTCTTGGTTGAGGTGCGAGCCTTTTACCAGCAATACCTTGAGGGGTGCGCCACCCTTGCCGGCACGAGCTGTGGCCCATTCTGTCAGGTCACGCAGCAGTGCCGGAGCGGTATTCAGGTAGGCCGGTAACTCCAGCACAACGTTGGCCTGATGATATTCCTTGTTATGAAGAAGACGCTTGCAGGCTTCAAAAACGATGGGCAGGAGCGCAGCGTTCGTTGCCTCTACGATGACAGGACAACTGTTGTTGCTGTCCGCAAGTTGGCGGAGCAGGGTTCTGAGGCTTTCTGCCAGGGCTTTGGCTCCCGCATTCGGTGCCGCCGGGCTCAGCGAGGGGCACAAGCGCAGCGGTTCCACTACAAGGCCTGCTCCGGCCAGGCTTTTGGCTACGGCGCAGAGGTTATCCCGGTAGCGGGAAATCCCTTTGTTGCCGAACACAGCAGGGGACAGCGGATTGAGGGCTACGGTGAGTGCGTCTCTGGCAAATTCCTGCAGGCGGCGGCTGGCTTTTTCCCGGCTGAGCGGCAAGGTGAGCTCGCAGAAGGTGTCGCGAAAGACCCGGCGCACTTCTGCCATGGCGGCACCCTGCATACCGCGGGCAGCCATGGTTGCTGCCCGGAAACGCAGGCGGCTCATGGAGCTGAAGAAGGTAGGCACGCCGCCGGAATGGGCAATAAGGCTGCGCAGATTATCTGCCTGCTGAGCTGAAGGTGCATGCAGAACATGGGCGCAGAAGCTGTGCAGAAACTTGCGGTTTTTTTCATCCGTCACTAGGCGGCTGAGGGTGGCAAGCAGGGCGCGCTCGCTGGTGCGGAGCAGGCCGCAGCTGCCGGTGTGTATCTCCTGGGCAAGATCTGCCGCGCGCTGTGCGAGGGTGCGGTCGTCCCATTTTCTGCTTCCGGCTTCCTGAACTGCTGCGCTGATATCTGACTCACCCATAACGTGCGGCTATTCTAGCCCGACAGGAGCTTGCTTGCAAGTTCAAAGTACAGGCAATGCGTCAGTTTTTGATTTGCTGCCAGTCAATCTGCTGCGGAACAAGTACGCGGATGAGAGCCCTGAGGTAGTTTTCCGCCTGCTGTTCACTGAGGCCGGTTTCTTTTCCCCAGCTGGTGCCGAGCTGCATATAGGCCCAGCGCTGTGTGCGCCCGTGTACGAAGCGGTCGTACATATCCTGCAGGGTTCGGCGGAGGTGGGAGGTATGCACGGAGTCGTACCCCACAAAAACATAGTAGTGAATGTGGTGGAGTTTTTGCCCCGGGGCGGTTTCGGAGGGGGTGTGGGAGCTGAGGCGGCGGAAGGGCATCTTGCGACCATCTGCGAGTTCCACATCGGTATTGCTGCCAATGAGGTTGAGGTGTCCTTGGGCGGGAAGGCAGCGCTCGGGACGGTGGATGGAGCTGTTCATGTCGTTGCCGGAGTAGACGATGGAGACATTGATAGTGGCACCTTCCTGTCGACCTGTGACAGGGTTGATATGGCGATAGATAGCTTTGCTGAAACGAGTATCTGCGGCCAGCGATTTGCGTTCTACGCTGCTCTCCTGGGTCTTGATGCCATACCAGTTTGGTAGCTCGTGGTCCAGGGGTAGGACCGGAGATACGGCAGATTCCTGCAGCTCCGGGTTGTCCGGAATGAGGCCGATCATGCTTAGTAGCAGCCCCAGTACAAGCGGCGGAAGCAGGGGGAGAAGGTAGTGTTTCATGCGCTTGGTTCTCCTTTCTCTGTGGCGGGTTCTCCATGGCGGCGGGTAATGGTACGACGCTTCTTCAGGAAGGGGATTTCACCGGAGAGCAGACCATGCAGTATCACCAGCCCCGCCAGACTGGCAGGGAAGAAGAAAATCAGCCCGGACCAGTCGTGCCAGGTTTTGCCGGCAAAAGATGGGCTGATGTATTCCGCGCAGACAAAGATGCTTGCCACGCGGAACGCATTTGCCAGAACAGCCAGCGGAAGGGCACTCAGCCCCAGCAGAAGGCGTTTCCACAATGCCAGCTTATCCGCCAGATAGGCCCAGGCAACGGAAAACATGAACAGTGCCATCAGGGAACGTATGCCGGAGCAGCCGCCTGCAATGTTGTAGGAATCCCATTTGCCCTGAGCTGAAATGACGTTGGTGCCATCCAGTATGGTGTCTACACCGCAGAGGGTGGCTCCGTAATGCGCCATTTTTGCGGCGAGCATCTGCAAGCCCACGGTTGCCTGTTGAAAACCCGGTGCCGGTATGGCAAGCCAGAGGAAAAAGAGGGGAAAGGCGGTTTTGAGCGCTGCCTTGCCACCCCAGTAGTACCATACGGCACCACTCAGCAGAAAGGGAAGGGCGCCTATAGCAACGCGACCCTGCTGGGTGCGTGCTGCCAGCAGGCAGAGCAGACCACCGATGGCTGTGAGCCACAGACCATGTATGGATGGATATGTGGGGGTATTTTTTAACTCCTTGACTGCCTGGCTCAGCAGGTAAACAGCCAGCAGCGGCACCATCCAGCCATGCTCGTAATCCGTCTCCGGGTTCCAGGCGGAGACAAGCCACCCCGTCGCAGTGGCCTGACATTCCACAAATCCGTAATAAAAAAACAGATACCAGACTGTCATGGACAGATAGATGGCTAATCCGATATAATCGCTTAATGGTAAACGTAAAAAGGTTCTTTTGCTAATTTTCTGCATGTGACGGAGTGAAAAAAAAACTGCTAGTTTGTGCTTTTAGTATTGCAATTTTTGCGAAAATGTCAAGAATAGTTGCGCGCACATCCCCATTTGCATACATGAAAATCATCAGTGGTACAGCACATCCCCAGTTAGCTAAAGACATCGCCGCTCAGTTGGGCCTGCCCCTTTGCGATGCCACCGTCAATGCCTTCCCCGACGGTGAGAGCTTTGTTCAGATTAACGAGTCCATTCGTGGCGAGGACGTATTCATTGTTCAGCCGACATGCCCGCCCACCAATCACAACCTCATGGAGTTGTTGGTCATGGTGGATGCAGTACGGCGTGCCAGTGCCAGCCGCATCACAGCTGTGATGCCTTTCTATGGCTATGCCCGTCAGGATCGTAAGGACAAGCCCAGAGTCCCCATCACCTCCAAGCTTGTGGCCAACCTGCTCACGGCTGCCGGGGTGAACCGCGTACTGACGATGGATTTGCATGCTGCCCAGATTCAGGGCTTCTTCGAGATTCCGGTGGACCACCTCTATTCCCTGCCTGTGCTCATTAAGCACCTCAAGGAGAAATATGTGAAGGATATTAACAACCTCGTTGTTGTTTCTCCCGACATCGGTGGTGTGAAGACGGCCAAGAGCTATGCCAATATCCTTGGCACCGAGCTGGCCATTGTGGCCAAGCAGCGCATCTCTGCTACGGAGGTGGATGCTCACGCTCTCATTGGCAGTGTGGATGGTAAGGATGTTCTGCTGGTTGACGATATGACGGAGTCCGGCGGTACACTCTGTGCTGCTGCCAAGATTCTGAAGGAGCATGGCGCTGCCCGCATCTTTGCCGGTGTGTCCCACGCTGTGCTGAATGACAAGGCTCGCGCCCGTATTGCCGACAGCCCGCTGGAGTGCCTGCTCACCTCCGACTCTGTGCCGATGGCCAGTGGTTGCGACCATGTGGATACGGTGAGCATTGCGCCTCTCTTTGCCCAGGCTATTCTCAACATTCACAACAATGCTTCTGTGACTCACCTGTTCGAAATCTAATCGCACAGGTAGAGAGGTAATTATCTGCAAAAACGCCCTGCATTCTCCGGAATGCAGGGCGTTTTCTGAGACTGTGAGGAAGTATTGTCAGACGGCGTTAACCTCCTTTTTCTCTGTAAGTCCTTCCAGATAGCGGACGTAGCGTGATACCCCCGCTCCGTAGCGGGAGCCCAGCCGGTAATCCGGCTCGGTGGCATACAGACGGCAGCAACTGCGGAACCAATAGATGGCCCAGCCCGCCAGTCCTGCAAGAAGAATACCTACGATGCCTAATATCAGGTAGGGCAAGCCCTGGCCGGAAAGTACCCAGGCCTTGGCATTATCACGCCAGCTGCGTTCTTCCTGTTTTGCCGGGGGCTGCAGAGGAATTTGAATCTTCCGCACGGAGCCGCTTGTCTCCGGGGTGAGGGGCACAAAGCTCGCCTCCATTGGCTGAATGCAGGCGTGCAGGCTGCGAATGCCGGCCAGAAGGCCTTCCACGCCACCTCCGGCTGCGACTACGCTGCGTCGCACGGCCTCCTGCCACTCCCGCAAGCGTTCATCGCCGGGGGATATCTCTTTGTAGCCCAGCTCAATGCTTGCCGGCTCTCCCACACCATATTGCAGCATGGCGGTGTATTGGCCGGGTTGGGCTACATTTGTCACCAGGTTGGTAGCGGCAAGCTCTCGCGGAACCTCCTGACCGCTCTGGAAGACGGATACGTAGATGTGGAAGCGGGAGTGAGCGTTGAGCTCGCGCAGGACGTGAGCCACATCTGCCCGCTCGATGTCGGTAAGCAGCTGCTGCGGATCGCGCAGGGCTGTGCCGCGCGGGTCCAGGTAGGGTTTGCAGTAGCGGCCGGGCACTTTGGTGTCGCTCTCGGTGGTGCCGGTGTCTTCTGTCTGTATGCGCACCGGTAGGAGATTCTGTGCCGGAGCCTCGGTGGTGGTGCGTTGATGGCCCTCCGGCATCAGCAGGTTGTAGCCCTCCGGCAGTCGGCCGGACATCAGGTGTACATAGTCGGTGGATGACCACCGGGGCTCTGCATTATAGGCCGCAGCGGTGCCGGGAACAACAGGGGGAGCCTCCGGCGTGGGAGGCACTTGTGCCGCAGCTGGGCTTTCGGCGGCCGGATTTGTTGCCGGGGACGTGGTGGGTTCCGGGGATTGTGCCCCGGCGTTTTCCGGCACCATGAGGGCAGTGCCCAGTCCGGCTGTAGCGAGTAGAGAAGGTATGTGTCCGCGTTTGCGAGCCCGGCGAAGGATATCGCGGTTGCCTTTGCGGGCGGCTGTTGCCAGTTGTTTTACGGCACCGGACATCACCTTCTTCAGTGCGGTCAGCATGGCGCGTTCGCGGAACTGAAGGCGGGCATTTACGATGGTGGTGTTGATTTTGTCGGCACTCACATAGGGATCCAGCATATACCCCCAGGAGAAACAGGCTACTTCCAGCTGCACATCCAGTACAAGCATGAAAATCCACTCCGGTTCTACCGGTGGCGGACAGGGGAGACAGAGGTCGCGCAGGCGGCTGCGGGTATCTTTCCAGAAGCGAGCCATGCCGACAGGTTCTTCTGTTTCTTTCGGCTGTTCCTCGCGGGTTTCTCCGGGGAGGCGTTCGCGCAGGGGGGCTTCTTCCAGGGTGGCTGCCTGTTGTCTGCGGCCGAAGGACGGGTGGTGAATTCGGACATGATTGAGAGCCCAGTGCGCATGCTGGCAGAACTCGCGTTGGCGGCCATCATCTGTTATGTAGATGCAGAGCGCCACAGGTGAAACACGCCGCTCCAGGTTTTCCAGATAGCCCAGCAGCTCGACCCGCTCACGGTGTGTCAGGGCTCCGGCCTCATCCACCACACGGGTGAACTCTATATCCTCTGTGCCGAATAAAAGGTCTGCCCGTTCCATGCCGTAGCCACAGGGTGGACAGGATACGGCTCCCTCATGTATGGGCGAACAGCATTGCGGACATATAGGCATGGAACAGTTATAGCGCGTTTTTTGTGCGCTGGGAAGGCAAATGAATGTCATTCCGAATTCTCGGAAGAGAGGCGCCCGCGCGGATGAAAGTGGCGGTGCAGGCTCACGAGTCGTTTTTTCTCCACATGCGTGTAAATCTGAGTTGTTGCCAGGTCGGCGTGGCCTAGCATATCCTGGATGACACGCAGGTCTGCTCCGTTCTCCAGCAGGTGCGTAGCAAAGGAGTGGCGCATAATATGCGGGTAGACATTTTCCGGCAGGCCGGCGTTGCGGGCACGTTCTTTTATAATCTGGCGTATGCGCTCTCGTGTAAGAGGGGCGCCCCTGTTGGAAAGGAAGAGTGTGGTGGCTTTTCGCCCCTGCTGCAGCAATTTGCTGCGTGCGTGCTGCATGTAATGGCGCAGGGCCACAGCGGCCATGCCTCCCAGCGGGACGTAGCGGGTTTTCTGTCCTTTGCCCAGAACTCGCAGGAACATCTCATCCCAATCCACCTGCTCGGGCCGCAGTGTGATGAGCTCGCTGACACGCAGCCCGCTGCCATAGAGCATTTCCAGCATAGCTCGGTCCCGTGCCCCGAAAGGTATATCCTCCGGGGCGATGCTTTCCAGTAATTGGTTCACTTGTGCGGCTCCGAGGGTTTCAGGAATTTTGCGGCCGGGGCGCCCCCCTGGCACAAGTTCTGCCGGGTTGGATGCTAATATACCGCTGGAGCAGAGGTGGCGGAAAAAGCGGCGAATGTGCACCATGGCGATGCGGCAGCTGGAAGCCTGCAGCCCCTGCTCGTACAGGTATCTGCGGTACTCCGCCAGGAGCGGCTCTGTGATGCCGGCAGGCTCTAGTCCGCGCCCCTTGCACCAGTCGGCAAAGCGGCTCAGGCTGCGGCGGGTGCCTTCACGGTAATTCACGCTCAGCCCCCGCTCCGCTGCCAGGTGCAGCAGAAATGTCTCGATGAGCGGAGCGTATGGCATGGAGGCGGGCATCAGAAATCAGCCCCGGTACCCGAGGGCTCGGGCAGGGCTTCGTCATCCTCGGTATCCATGGCTCCGGCAGAGGTCTCCGTGCCATCCAGGGACTGCCCGTTCTCCAGCGCGCGCTTCTGCGCTTCGAACTCGGCAGATTTGTCGGACTTGCGGCCAACGATGACAACAGTTCGCCCATCTTCGGTTGTGCTCAGGCGAGAGGGGCTGTCGGCAGTATCGGCCGGCATCTCGAATGGCAGCGCAACGCCATCTGCCGGCAGGATTCCTTCCCCGGGCAGGGGGACAAAATCTGCCGTGGATACCAGGGTGACCGGATTCACCATGTCAGACTCCCGCAGGAAACCGCGCTTGCCGTTTTCTGCCTCCACAAAGTAATACATACCTTCGCAGGAGAGGACTTTTACGGTAGAGGTTTCAATCATGCGGCCCACAGGGTCTTCCGTATAATCGGGGTTGCGATCCAGCAGGAAGGCGCGTCCCTGCTGCACTTGTGGTGAGGAACCCACGGCAAAGATGCCCTCCTTTACACGCTGTGCTTTCATCTGTTCGCGGGCTTCTGCTGTACCGGGCGGATCCAGCGGGGAGGGCTCCTGCAGGTAGAGTGGCGTGTACACGCCTCGCTCAAACAGGGAGCAAGAGCTCAGCAGAACCACACCAAGAAACGGCAGATATCGGGCTTTCATATGCATGTGATTGTAACTGTAGCAACTTCGTATGGCAAGCGCTTATATCGTCATGGCGACATGAGGGCTTCCCTGTTCACGAAAAATACGGCTCCGAGCACGCAGAGAAAGGCCCACAGGTAGTCCCATTTCCAATGCTCACCCATGAAGAATAGCATGAACGGCACAAACACAGAAAGGGTGATGACCTCCTGCATAATCTTGAGCTGTGCCAGACTGAGACCGGCAGAGCGGCCGATGTGATTCCCCGGCACCAGGAAGCAGTATTCAAAAAACGCAACGCCCCAGCTCAGAAGGATGATTTTCCACATGGAGCCGGTTTCTACCTCGGCTCCCGGTTTTCGCAGCGAGCCATACCATGCATACGTCATCACGATGTTGCTGATGACGAGCAGAAGAACTGTGAGGATGATTCTCATACGCCGGGTTTCATTATCTGGCTATGAAAAAAGCACCATGTGGTGTGCCGGCTGTGGGCAGGTGAACCAGCACCACATCTTTCAATACATCCATGCCCAGCATGGAGCGGTCGTCCCGGCGGCAGAATGCCGGCGTCACGTTGCGAATGACGACCCCCGGTGTAAGTTCCATATCCGCCGCTTTTCCCAGCACGACCTGCTTTTGGCTGGCGCCATCCACATCGCTTACCTTGGCCTGTTTTCTGCCGGCCTTGCCGGGCTTCCATTCGTTTGCGTAAACACGGGTAAGGCTGCTGCCGGTGTCCAGCAGAAGCTCTACCGGGCTGCCATTTACCAGCGCCTGTACAATCATGCGCCCCGCATCATCGCGGGTGCCATACAGCGGGCTGAGGGTGGCTCCGGATGGTGCCCCCCAGTGGAAGCGGCCGGTCGCCGGGGCAAAGGTAAAGGGCAGGCGTCCCAGTATATCCATCCCCAGAATACCGTCAATCCGTTCTGCCATCATACCGCGCACGCCTGCCAGGTTTAATACCAGGATGGGGTGTTGTGGCTCTGCCAGTTCGCCGGCCTGCAGGGAAGCCAGCAGGACGCGAGGGCGCTGGGTAGAGTTCCCCTTCATCTCCATGCGGCTGGTATCCATCCACCGTGCATTCTTGAGCCCGTCTGCGCTCTCATCGTGCAAAACGGTATGGGTGGCGCCGGTGTCGAGCATCATACGCATGGGTCGCCCGTTGATGAGGCAGGTCACCAGCACCTGTTTGCAGCGGGCGTCCTGCACCATCGTATTCAGATCGATGGAGGAGGGAATATCTACCTGCTGTGCTGCAACAATTGTGCCGAACATAGCACATACGAGGATTGCCCTGGAAAATATCTTCATGGGTTTATTCTAACGGTACTCTCTCATTACGTCAACGCCTTTTCTGAAAAAATCGTATCATCAGAAGCCCGTGTACACTTTTTTAGCTTGCAGTCGTTTCGCAACGCAGCTACAATGCCCGCGTATGATAAAACGCTCCATTCTCGCCATTACGGTGGCCGGTTTGCCGGCTCTTGCCACAGAGTTGCCGCCATATATTCCCAGTGGTCCTGTGTCTTATGATTCTGTGAGCTACGAAAGCCCGGATGCTTCGTATGATCCCTATGCTCCGGCCGCAGCGGATTCCTACACGATGTCCCCTGCGGTCGCTCCCGTTACTCCCGCGGTTGCTGATGGCGACCGTGGCTATATCTACCTGAATGCCTATACCAGCAATTACAACGTGCGTGGTATGGGGTTCACCAATGATATGAGCGATTGGGGGTATTCTTCTGTGCGTGGTAGCTATAAGCTGCCCAATCGTAATCTGTTCGGTCGCGGTATCTACCAGCGCGTCAGTGGTTCCTATGGTATTGTCTGGGACGGTGGTGATGCCTTGGGCGATACTCCCCTCATCAATGCCAACTACGCTATCGGCAAGGAGATTTTCCCCAACCTGACGGCAGAACTCGGCTACTCCCTGAATTATGGCGGTATAGAAGGCTTTATGGCAAAGTATCATGACGATGCTCCCCATAGCTGTTCTCACGACCTTAACCTGACCCTGCGCTTCAACGATGGCCAGAAGGGCTTTTTCGGTAATATGACCTGGGGCTGGGCCTTCAAGGGGCTCAATGGCATTTATGGTGACATCGAGCTGGGATACCGCTTTACCAATGTGCTGAATGGCGCCGTGTTGGGTGCTGACCTGGAGCTCTCCGCCGGTGTTGCTCCCTCCTTCAGCTACTGGACTAATGGGGCAGATGGTATCGATGCTTATCGTATTCGTGCGGCTCTGCCTCTCTTCACCCACAGTGGCTCCGTGGGCCGCGATGCCCGGTTTAAGGTCATCCCCTGGGCTCAGGCCTCCTGGTCCGGTAACAACGCTGCCAAAATTGACCGCGATACCGGCTATGGCCCCATCGACCACTTCATCATTACCGTGGGTCTCGATGTAGGCTGGCACTTCTAAAAGCAATTTTTCGTAAAAAAAAGCTTGCCAACGGGCATTTTATGCGATAGAATGCCCGCACCTCGCCGGATTAGCTCAGTGGTAGAGCACCCGATTTGTAATCGGACGGTCGTCAGTTCGACCCTGACATCCGGCTCTGGAAATAAAAGCCGCTTAAAGCCTGATAAATAAAGCTTTAAGCGGCTTTTTTGTGTCTAAAAATTAAATGCTTTACAATACCGCATTTACGCCTATAATAGCATCTAAACAGAAGTAAACTGGGAAAAACTGGGAAGACAAGCAACTTTAAAAATTAGCAGGACTGCAAAGAAAGGGCGTTTATCGGGGAGTTAGCGAGCGCATGCGAGCCAAGCCTCCACTTTGTCCCCGTATTTCAATTTGCCTTTTTCTTCAGGCGTTCGCGCATGGCATCCCAGTCTGTGCTGCGCAGCAGCTCCACCAGGTTGCCATACCAGAACTCGTGGTGTCCGTATCTGTCGTTGCGGAATTCGGCCTCCGCTTCTTCCACGCTGCGGTTTTCGTACACTATACGCCAGGCTGCCACGACAATGCCCGTGCGGTCGCTGCCATGCCAGCAGTGTACCAGTGCAGGCTTGGGAGCATCGGCCAGTAGTTTCAGGCAGTTCTCCACATCTGCGGCTGTTACCTGTCCGGCAGCTACCGGGTAGGCCATCAGGTGAAGGTCTGTGTGGCGGGCTTTGCGGGTGTCCCTGTGGTACTCACGCAGGTTGAGAACGCTGCGCACGCCCAGAGCCTGCAGGTTAGAGAACCCCTGCGCTGTCGGCTGGGCAGAGCGGTAGAGCTTTGTGTTGACCCGGTGCAGGTTTTCTACGCCTTCCAGGGTGAGAGCCTCTGCCAGCCGTACGGTGCTGTTTTGCTCTGCTGCCTGCGGAGTATCAGCCGTAACACAGGCAATCGGCAGCGTGGCTAAGGCCGTTGCTGCCAGGACTGTTCTGAGTATGTGGGGCATCATAACAATGGCAGGGATTACTGGAGGCCCAGTGCCTCGTTTGCCAGCATCTGGCAGCCACGTAAATCCATCTTGCCGGTGGGTAGCACAGGGATATTCTCCACGGGAATGATTTCCCGCGGGCACCACAGGCGCGGCAGGCCTGCTTCCACCAGCTTGCTGCGTATTTCGTCCAGCGCCTGCGGCAGGTTGGCTGTGTGCAGGCAGGAAAGCAGCACCAGCGCTTCTCCCTTCTGGGCATCCGGTACGCCCATCACGGCAACCGCGCGTCCGCTAAATCCTTCCGGCTTCTCAACAAAGCCTTCGATAGCGTCCTCTACAACCTCGTGGGGCACCATTTCGCCCGCTACTTTGGAGAAGCGGGAGCGGCGACCGCCCAGCGTCAGGAATCCATTGAGGTCTACCTTGCCCAAATCGCCCGTCTTGAACCAGCCATCGCGGAAGATTTCTGCATTCAGATCATCGCGGCCGATGTAGCCCTTGAAGACGTTGGCTCCTTTGAACCATATCATGCCCTGTTCGTTGAGCGGAACACTTACGCTGTCGTCATCCGGATCCGTCAGGCGCACGGCCAGGCCGGGAAGCAGGGGACCCACAGAACCAAAGCGGCGACCGGGAACGAAGTAGGGCTGTTCCGGGGTGGAGCCGGCATCATCCAGATTCACAGCGCAAACCGGAGCCGTCTCCGTCAGCCCGTAGCCTTCCAGCACGGTAATGCCGCACTTGTCCCGGAATTCGTCTGCAACCACTTTCTGGAGCTTTTCCGCGCCCACCACAAAGTATTTGACGCTCTTGTAGGTGCCAGCCGTGGCGCGGCGCAGCATGCTGCGGGCAAAGGTGGGGGTGGATACGACGAGGGCAATCTTGTGCTCCTCAATAAGCTCGTTGAGCTTTTTGGCTTCCAGCGGGGAAGGATAGGTTACCATGCCGAACCCATAGAGAGCCGGCAGCATGGTGCTGATGGTCAGGCCGAAACTGTGGAAAATCGGCAGGCTGCACAGGAACTTGTTACCGGGCTCCAGATAGACCTTGCTGAGCAGCTGCGTGACGTTTGCCACTATCATGCGGTGGCTGAGCGCCACGCCCTTGGGTTCGCCACTGGAGCCGGACGTGAATAGAAGTGCGGCTTCCTCATCCCCGCTGTGGGCATCCAGATTGAAGCGGGAGTTGATGAGAGGCAGGGGTGCCATGCGCGCAAAGGCTACCCAGGCGGCAATTTTGGCCATTCCGATGCCTTTAAGCGTCTTGTCCAGATGGATGATGGCATCGCCCTGGGGCCAGGGGAACTGCGGCAGCTTGCTCATGAACGTGCGGGCAGAGATGAAATGGGTGATGCCACTCTGGCGCACGATGCTGCGGAAGGCCGGTTCGGAGGATGTGTAATTGATGTTGACCGGTACGATACCCGCCAGTATGCAGGCATAGTTGGCAATGACACCACCTTTGCCAGGTGGCAGCAATATGCCCAGCCGGCGATCATTGTATTTGTTTTTCAGCTCTTTAGCCAGTGCCATGGCCACACCGAGCATCTTGTAGAAAGGCAGACGGGAACCGTCCATGCCATCTATCAGTTCGGATTTTCCGTTGCGGCGCAGTCCTTCCACCAGCAGGCGCGCTACGGAGGTGTTGACGATGGGGCGCTCATTGTATTCCTCCGCAGAGGCTTCCATCCAGGCTTCCAGTACGCGCTCTCCCGTCAGCGGGCCGGGATTCAGCTTGGGCAGCACACGCACGATGGTCTCATCTGCCGTTTTATCCGTGCAGAACGTTCGCCACAAATCGTTGCGGTAGCTGCCGACAAATACAGGAACTGGGGAGATGTGAAGTGCCGCCAGCTGCATCATGAACGGCATGGGAACATCCGAGATGCAGCCCATGCAGCTGTTGGGTTTGCCGGGCACAAAGATGACATCCCGCCCCTCCTTCATGAGGTCCAGCAGTTGTTCACGCAGTATTTTGACCTGCGCACGTCGGAAATTGAAGGTGAGAACACGGCGGCGCTTCAGAAAACGTATTACCTCCGGTTCCGGTGTCAACACTTCTTCCACCATGTAGGCAACGCTGTCTTTGCCGCCCAGAGCATTTTCCAGCTCGCGGAGCACAGCCGCATTCACTCTGTTCGGTAGATACAGAGAGGGAGATGGTGTCAGGTTCTGTTGAACTTTGAAGTTTACTTTAGCCATGGGCTTATCATACTGCATCAGAACTGTACTGTCAATGTAAAAGTAGAAGCGCACAGTGCAATTGAATAAAAGCAGGATTCTATGAAATGGGCGGAAATCTGCAATATTTCCGCTCTCCCCAGGCCCCGGCTCGACTGACTTTGAAATTCGCCTGTCTCGGCAGCCCGAGTGGGAGTATCGGAGAGAAGCCCCTTAGCAAGGAGGGCGATATCTCATACGCCAAGACGAATTCCCCGTTCTTCTCTCTGTTCTTCCTGACGCTCCTTAGTCATTTATGATTAGGGAGCGGCACGGGGCGAATTATCTTGCATCTTCTCCGGGACTCCCCTAATATAGGGGGCTATGAATAATAATTTCAATATGAATAGACGTCAATCCGCCATTGCGGATTCTATCACATTATCCATCTCCGCTTCTCCCGCCGGTTTCGAGCGCAGCGACTACACGCCGCCCGCCGCACCCGGGTCGGACTGGAGCACCATCTACGCCGGCACCTGCATGGACCT
>JAFQGF010000021.1 GCA_017415555.1 Akkermansia sp. | reverse complement strand
GCCCCGTCTCGGCGTAGGCTTGCCGAAGCCGGACGCCCCTGCTAGAAGATGGAAAATAATTTTGAGCCCCGTGAAACGGGGTGACAGAAAGCGATGAATCAGAGTATTGCAACGCTTTTCCGTCTCCGCTAAAGCTTCGCCGAGACAGGCTTTCGCCGCAGGTTCCCTGGACTTTTTGTCTTTTGCCGCATTGCAGGAAGCCTGCCAGTTGCCCCATGTGGGCAAGCGTATGAAGCAGCAATACGTTACTCCCTATGCAGAATGGCCGGATACGGGAATACCGCATTTCTGACGTTGCACAGGCGGCTGTGGCGTGAGCCTCTTCTGCGCGGCGTGTCGGATTGAACGGCAGTTGGCGGATACTGTCTGTTTAAGCTTGACAATGAGCACTCTTGTGGCTAATATAGCCCGACTGTTATATTTCAATACACACAGAAGAAAATCCCGCAGAGAAAAACATGATTCCCGAGGATAAAAGACAGGAGCTGGAAGAGATGCGCCTTGCCTTGCAGAAGCTAGAGCAGGGGTGCGCCGATGATGCCGGTGTGAAGGAGTTGGTGGCTGCCGCTCTGCGCTCACTGGAGCAGTTCAGCTCCGGCATCGAGGTGATAGTGTGTATGGGGATGCTCAAAGCCGGTAAATCTACGCTGGTGAATCTGCTGGCTCGCTCCGAGATGGCATCTCCCACCGGCTACGGTGTGGATGTAACGCTGCGCCCTGCTCTCATCCGCATGGCGGAGCCGGGGGCTGAGCCCCGCATCGTGTTGTATGAGCGGGCAGAGGGCAGCACGGCTGACCCCGCAGCTTTGTTGGCTCCGGTGCTGGACCACCTGCGTGGCATTGCTGGTGAGGATGGCCTGAGCGAGATTGCAGTGCGGACTTTGCCGCTCAATGAGCTGAATCTGCGAGGCGTGCTGTGTCACAGTGTGAGCGAGTCTGCGCACCTGACGGCCGAGCCTGTGCTGGTGGTGGTGGAGCCGGAGTACAATGCGGACTGCAAGCTGCTGTGCAGCCGGAACCGCATGATTCTGGATATGCCCGGTTGCGACTCCGCTGTGGCAGAGGTGGCACAGGGGGCTCGTTACCGGGAAATCGGGCGGGAGTGCGATATGCTGCTGTTGCTGCAAAGCTCTGTTGCTCCGCTGAATGCCAAGGCGGTGGAGGAACTGACCGCCCTGTTGGATGGCCGTACGCCGTCCACAATCCGGGTGATTCAGAACCGTATGGAATCCAAGTCCTGGCTGCGTGGGGAGGTGCTTACGGCTGAGACGGACGAGCAGGCGGCTCGCGCCCTGGCCGTGCTGCGACATCTGGCCGAAAACCGGGAGCTGCCGGTATCTGCTGTCAACCTTGGCATGGCTCATGCCGGTATTTTTGAGGGGAAGGAGCGCCTGCGCAAACAGGTGGAGCTGGCAGACGGCGTGTTCCATTCCCGCAAAGAGCTTCTGGCTGGCTCCGGCTTTGCGGAAATGGAAAAGCAATTGCACCGCGAGCTGACGAATATCCGTTATACCCATTGCTGCGATGAGTTGCGGCGGGCTCTGCGCTCGCTGATGGCTGAGGCTCTGCGTATCAACCGTTCGGATTCTCGCGTGCTGGCTACTCTCAACAAGCGACTGGAGCGTTGGGATGCTTTCCGCACCGAGGCTCGCGCGGCTCTTCGAACGCCGACGGTGCCGGCCAAGGCTGAGTATGCTGTGGCGCCTGGGCAGATGCCGGACTACGCCCTGGCCTGCGAGAATATTTACCGCGAGCGCCGCGAGCTTTACAAGGGCTCCAAGGCTACCGGGCGCGACATTAACCAGTGCATGGCCGATTGCAACGATACCTGCCGCGAAATCCTGAACCGCTTTGTCTGTGCGGAATTGACGGATAAACATATTCAGATTACCTTCAATGGCGAACGCTGTACCGTGTCTGCCTGGTGCAACCGCGCCATCCGCAACCTGCTCAACGATTGCAAAGAACGTCTCATGGCTCTGGATGCCGGGCTTTGGTCAGAATTCTCCGTGGCCGAACATCCCGATTTTATGGACTGGCAGGAGCAGCATAATATGCCGCTGACAGCCGATGCAGCCCTGAGGCAGAACACCTTCGAGCCCTTTATCTACGAGGAGCGTGTGCACCGCTGGTGGTGGAAAGATGCGGTAAAGATGTATGAGATTTTCTCGGGCAACGAGCTTTTCGTGAATCAGGTGGTGAATCCCATGGTGGAGCACTATTGCGAGGAGACTCACACTTTGCTGCGTTCTCAGCCGCCCACCCAGCAGATGCAGAATGTGATTGCCGCCGAGGTGAAGACGGTGACGACAGGCTTTTTCGAGGCCATTACCCGCAAACGCAAGCAGACGCGCTCCGATATCGCCTCTGCCGAGAAAGCCGCTGCCCGCTCTGCCGAGCTGGTGGAGACGGCCCGCGGCCTGCTCTCGGCCTGTGAGCAGAAACTGTGAGCCTCGCCCGCAGTCTTTCTCTCCTGACGCTCGTAGCAACTCCACAAATTTAATTTGGTGAGCCGTTCTTCCAACGCGTTCGTCCTGTAGTGCGGGCTTGACAATTCCGGCGCTTGTATTAGAATGAATGCGGTGACAGCGGCATGAAAAAGAAGCCCACAGCTGAGACGATGAAAGATACACTGGCTACCGCGCAACCGGAGCTGGAAAAGCTGCGTGCGGAAGTGTGCGGCGGAGGGGAGCTGTATGCTGCCATTCTGCCTTACATCGAAAAATCCCTGCGTGCCATCGAGCAGTTTGAGTCCGGTATTGAGGTGATTGTGTGCATCGGTATGCTGAAGGCGGGCAAGTCCACCTTGGTAAATCTTCTTACGCGCTCGCGCGAGGCTTCCCCCATGGGCTATGGGCAGGATACAACCCTGCGGCCGGTCATTATCCGCATGGCAGAACCGGGGCAGGAGGGGCAGGTGGTGATATATGATACCGCCGCCGGTGATGAAGGCCGGGCGGAACACGTGCAGCAGGTGATGGATTACCTGCGCGGTCTGCCGGGCAGGAAGACAGCGCGTGGCCTGCAGGTGAGGGAGCTGCCGCTGAGTGCCGATGTGCTCACTGCTGCTTTGTGCACACGCCCCTCGCCGGAGAACAAGTTGCTGCCGAAGGAACCTGTGATGGTAGTGGTGGAGACGGAGTATGAGCCGGACTGCGTGCTGCTGAAAGACCGCAACCGCATGATACTGGACATGCCCGGTTGCGATTCTCCCAATGCAGCCATCGTGCAGAATAATCTGTACCGCGAAATCGGCAAGGAGTGCGATATGGCGCTGATTCTCCAGAGCTCTGTTGCGCCGCTCAATGAGAAGGCGGTGGAATTGCTCCGCAATCTGCTGGGTAGGCGCTCTGCCTCCACGTTTCGCATTATCCAGAACCGCATGGAGGCCAAGCTCTGGTTGCAGCCGGAGGTGCTGGAAGCTCAGAATGAAGCGCAGAAGAAGAATGCCCGGCGGGTGTTCAGTGTGCTTTCCGGCAACCGCGCTCTGCGGGTAGATTCCGTGAATCTCGGGTTGGCTTATGCCGGTATATTTGAGGGTGGCGAGCGTTTGCGCCTGCCGGTACCCATGCCTGCCGGGGTACTGGAATCTCGGGAGGCTCTGCGGGCGGCTTCCGGTTTTTGCGAGCTGGAGGCGGAGCTGGCCGAGGCTTTGCCTGGAATTCGTCTGGCCCATTGTCGGGACGAGTGGCAGAACTCCCTGCAGGAGCTGGCCGGGGCTGTGGATGCTCTGGCTCGACAGGTGGCGGAGAGGTTGGCCTCCCTGTCCGCCGAAAGTGAACAGTTGAGGAGCTTTGGCCGCCGGGCGGCTGCCTTGCTGGTGCCGGCAGAGTTGCCGGCCGGTGCAAGCTTCCGCTTTGCCGGGAATGCAGAATTGCCGGATTTTGAACAAATCGCTTCCCGCACCTGCAATAGCTGGAACAACGGTCGACTGGGCCGGGAAGAGGTGACCGGGCGGGATGTGAATGAGTGCCTGGAGGCATGTAGTGCGGCCTGCCAAAATGCCCTGGAGGATTATGTGCGCTGCGGTGTGAAACTTTGCCATTTGCAGCTGGAGCTGGCGGGGCAGCGTGAGCCGCTGGATCGCTATTGTGATGATGTGCTGGTGCGTAATGCTCTGGATGCCGCAGCCGAGATGCTGGATGCGGAGCTGCACGACATGTTTGCCCGCTTCCCCAAAGCGGTGCACCCCCGCCACAGTATCTCTCTGCGAGAGCAGCCTGTGCGCCTGCCGTTGCCTGCCGATTTTCATGTGGAACCATGCCAGTATGAGCGCATGCGCGAGACGGAACGACTTTGGGAAAAACTCCCCATCAATGTCTCCAAAACATATCTGAGCATATTGAGCAACAGTATGTTCCGGAAGCGCCTGGAGGCCATAGCTTCCTATTATCGCGCGAGCCTGGAGCGCCTGCTGATGCAATATCCTCCGCACAAATCCGTGCAGGAGCTGATGCAGAAAGCCGCCACTCGTGCTACGGCACCACTGCATCAGGCTATCAGCAATGCGTTGCACCACAATCGGGCAAGCCGCGAGTCGCTGGAAGAAGAGGCGAAAACACTGCAGAACATGGCGCAAACAATTTTCACAATAACTTTGCCGGATGAACATAATCGTTAGAACTCTTATTCTGCTGGCGTTGCTCCTGGTCTGGGCCGGTTGCGGGGAGCAGCTGGTGGTCGCCGGGCTGTGGCTGAATGCTCTGGCCGGGGCCGACTGGCCATCCCTGGTGTTGGCTGTAGGTGTGGCTCTGCTGTGTCTGTTTTTGCTGGTGCCGCTGCTGGTGAGCTTGTGGCGGGCTTTGTTTGGCAGCACGCCGTTGCGTTTCCGCCACATGCTGGTGTGGGGCGGCATTCTGCTGCTGCTGTGTGTGGGGGCGGATGTGGTGGACAAGGGGCAGGCTCTCAACAGCCTGACTCATTACCCGTTACTGGGGTACATTTTCTGGGGGCTTATAGCCTGTTTTCTGTACTGGCAGGTGGTGACTCCCATCGTTTGCTATTGTCGCCTTACGACGCTGCGATTCGCGGATGATGACTCCCGGGCTGCGCTGGCTATGCGCTACCTGCGCCGCTGGCGCTCTGCCGCCCGCGCGGTGGGACGCGAGGATTGCGATAAGTTCGAGGAGCTGTATGCCGGCCTGCACAATGCCCGTAGCGCCGGCGATGCTGAGTCGATGAAGGCGTTGCTGGCAGAGTTCGCCGCGCAGGACGAACTGCTGCCGGCCCGTTCGCGTGAGCTGATTCGCAATTACTGCCAGATTGCGGCATTGGCGGTGGTGGTGAGCCGCAACAGGTGGCTGGATGGCGCGGCTTTGCTCTTTCTCCAGCTGCGGCTGGTGGTGTCCCTGGCGCAGTTGCATGGCGGCAAGCCTTCTCCGGTGTTCAACGCGCTGTGCATGGGGGCTGTTGTGGCCAATTCCTTTGTGTATGTGGTCATTAATGGGCTGCTGTATGGCGATGGCGGTATGATGGTCACCGAGCTGGTGGATGATATTGCCGACCTGTTGGTGGACGACCCGGAGGTACAGTACAAGGCGGGGAACTCCGCTTCGCATATTCTACCCATCGTGGGCAAGGCTTTTTCCGGTGTGGTGGATGTGTTGGCCCGTCCCACGCTGGAGGCTGCGCTGGCTGCCTCCAATGTGTATGTGTGTGGCCACCTTTTCCTGCGCCGCCTGCAGGGGGAAGGGCGGCTTCCCGGATTTAAGGAGGTGATTGCCCTGCGCCGCAAGGGGCGTGTGGAGATTTTCCGTGGCGTGGCTGAAGCTCTGAAGGATAAGTGCCGTGAGAAGTTCGGGTTTGGTCGTGATGCTGCTGATTCTGAGCCTGTTAGCCAATCCGCTTCGAACACCCCGCCCTTGCCTCGTGTCTGAAAAGGAGAACACTCCTTTCATTCGCAATGAAAAAATCATTATTCCGCCTTACTGTGGCCGCTGTCGTTCTGTCTGCAGCCTTGGCTGCACAGAGTAGTGCTGAGCTGCGTTGGAGCATTTCCGTGGGTGAGCCCCGGGGGCCGCTACCTCCGCCGCCGCCCATAGTTCCACCGCCTCCCGGGCCTCCCGAGCCTCCACCCCCACCTCCTCCGGGCGGCCCTATGCTGGGGCCGGTCATCAATATTGGCCCGGATTTTATGCCGCCGAATTGGCTGCACCGTTGGCATCGCCACCACCACCACAGGCACCGGGGACACCCCATGCCGCCCCCGCCCGTACAGAATCGGGGGTGGTGAGGTATCAGCGTATGCCCTTGTACCGCCAGGGGGTAAAGCCCCGGGTGGTGGTGAGGGTGTGGCGGTTGTAGATAATCTCAAAACAGCGCCATTCGGGGTCGCCCGCAGCCTCGATGGCGCGGTATTTCGTGTGCTCGTCATCCTCCCAGCGCACAAAAAGCTGCACATGCTCGCCCGGTCGCAGGATGATGTCGCCCGGCTTCAGTTTATCCAGGCTGCTGAGCGGGGTACAGATGTCGGGTAACTCCCGTGTGGAGTAGGGGCGCGGCAGCCCCCAGCAGCGAGATACCAGCCCGGAGCAGTCAATGCCGGCGGCATAGCGGCTTACGCTTTCATCCCCTCCTGCTACTTTGTTTGCAGAGGCGTAGTCTCCGGCATAAACAACAGGCTCTTCTTCCAGGCGGCGTGTGAATTGCTCCGGGGTATCGAAGCCTCCCCATTTGTAGGGCATGCCGACGTTCTGCCCCTCTTTCCACCAGAATCCTTTTTGTTTTTCTTTGGGGAAAAGGACGTCGGGTGTATCGATTCTCTGCCCATCGGGGGCTGTGCCATGCATGGCGTGCCTGCGTTTTCCCTGCCAGGTGAGGGCGGTATACTTGCGGGCATGGGCCAGCACTTCCGGGCGGGAGATGGTGGCGCCGTCCGGGCCTGTACTGCGGCAGCTACTCAGCAGGCACAATAAAACCCCGAGGAGCAGCAGTTGTGTTCTGTTCATGTTCAGATAAGCGTTACTACCAGCATGATGGCGGTGATGATGACCTTGGCCAGCACACCGGCCAGCAGACCGATGGTGGCACCCATGCTCGCTTTGGCTGAGTCTTTCAGAGTTTTGCGGACGATGACTGTCTCTGCAAAGAAGGCGCCCAAAAAGGGCCCGATAATCAAACCGAAGGGGAAGAAGAAAGCACCAACGAACAGCCCCGCCATGCTGCACCAGAACGCTGGCCAGCTGCCGCCGAATTTTTTTGCCCCCATGGCGGTGGTGATGTTGTCCGCCAGGGTGCCGAAGATGGCCAGCAGAAGCAGAATGAGCCACACCCACCAGGCCGGATAAGGTTCCCCCGCAGCCAGGGCATAGCACACACTGCCGCCCAGTGCCACAAAGCATCCCGGGTAGGGCAGCACTGCCCCCAGGAAGCCGGCCATGTAGAGCAGCGCGGCCGAGATATACAGGCTGATGCCCACATAATCCTGCCCCGTAACCCAATTTGTCATCTCCTGTAACATGGCTGTTATTTGTTGGAAAAAGCGCGTTTTACAGCCCCTTGGCTCTCAGTTCAGCGCGTTTGCGAGCGGTGGCATCCAGCAGGCGCTTGCGCATGCGGATGAAGTGCGGTGTGGCTTCCACCAGCTCGTCCGGCTCGATATATTCGATGGCGCGCTCCAGCGAGAACACGCGCGGGGGCGTGAGCTGGATGGAGTCGTTCTTGGTGGCGGAGCGGTGGTTGGTGAGGTGTTTTTCGCGCGTGGGGTTGACGGGGATGTCGATAGGCTTGGGATTCTCGCCCACAATCATGCCCTCGTACACTTCATCGCCGGGGGCAATGAAGAGGGAGCCGCGCTCCTCCATAGCCTGCAGGGCGTAGGGGCGGGCAATGCCGCTCTCCATGGAGATGAGGGTGCTGCTCTGGCGCGTGACGATTTCGCCGGCATAGGGCGCATACTCCTTGAAGAGGTGGGAGAAGATGCCGTGGCCGCTGGTAAGGTTGACCAACTCGAACTCAAAGCCGATAAGGCCGCGAGTGGGGATGGTGGCCTGGATGTAGGTGCGGCCTGTCCCCTTTGTTTCCATATTCTCCAGTATTCCCTTGCGGTTGCCCAGAATGCGTACGGCACCGTTGGCGCACTCATCCGGCACCTCGATGAATACAGTCTCGAAGGGCTCGCAGCGCACGCCATCGATGTCGCGGGTAATCACCTTGGGGCGAGACACGAGTACCTCGTAATTTTCGCGGCGCATCTGCTCTACCAGAATGGCAATCTGCATGGTGCCACGGGCAGACACCATGAAGACACCTGCCAGGTCTGTGTCCTCCACTTTGATGGAGATGTTGGTACGCATTTCGCGCATGAGGCGGTCGCGGATGACACGACTGGTCACATTCTTTCCATCGCGCCCGCCGAGCGGGCCGTCGTTGATGCTGAACTCCATCTGCACGGTGGGAGGGTCAATCTGCACAAAGGGCATGGCCTCCTCCTCCGGGTTGGCTACCAGGGTCTCACCGATGTCTACCCCTTCAAAGCCGGAGATGCCGATGATGTTGCCGGCCTCGCCGACGGCAGAGTCGGTGGTTTGCAGGCCGCTGTATTCGAAAAGCTTAGTCACTTTGCCCTGCACTTTGCTGCCATCCTGGCGCAGCAGGTAGAGGGTATCACCCTTCTGCACGCGACCGTTGGAGATGCGCCCCACGGCCACACGGCCCACATAGTCATCCCAGTCGATGTTGGAGATGAGCATCTTAAAGGGCTTGTCCGCATCGGCATCCTTGGGGGCGGGGATGTGGTTGATTATCTGGAAGAGCAGGGGGGTGCAGTCCACGGGCGGCTCATTTTCCGGGCTGTTCATGAAGTAGCCATCGCGGGCAGAGCCGTACACGAAGGGGGCGTCGAACTGTTCCTCGGTGGCATCCAGGTCGAGCAGTAGCTCCAGCACCTGGTCATGCACTTTCATGGGGTCGGCATGCGGGCGGTCTATCTTGTTCACCACGACGATGGGCAGCAGGCCTTCCTCCAGTGCTTTGCGCAGCACAAAGCGCGTCTGCGCCTGCGGACCTTCGTAGGCATCCACTACCAGAATCACACCATCCACCATCTTCATCACTCGCTCTACCTCGGCACCGAAGTCGGCGTGGCCGGGGGTGTCTACAATGTTGATGGTGTAGCCATTCCAATGAATGGAGGTGTTTTTGGCCTTGATGGTGATACCCTTTTCGCGCTCCAGATCCATGGAGTCCATGGCTCGCTCCTGCACCTCCTGGTTTTCGCGGTAGGTGCCGCCGGCTTTCAGCAGCTGGTCTACTAGGGTGGTCTTGCCGTGGTCTACGTGGGCGATAATGGCCAGGTTTCGGAACTTCGTGGGGTCACTCATAACTTTTCAGGCGTGGCTGTCTGCGCGCTACGCGCGCGACATCTTACCACATCTCTTCCCCTGCGTAAAGCCTTAAGTGCGGCACGGGCGAAATTTAAGGCCGGACGCGGATAAGTGCTTCTCCGGCCGGGGTGACCTCTGCTCGTGTTCTGCCGAACCAGGGTAATACGTAGGCCTTGGTATACATGAACTCATCGGTCAGACTATCTGTCGCCACCCAGATGACCTCGCCTGGGGCATTGGGCAGGCCGAGGAGGTACGCGCCATCGGGCAGACGGGAGATTCCGCTGAACTCGCAGGGGCAAATGCGCCCATCTGTGCCGAGTATGTGCAGGGGGGTGGCATTCAGTTGCACCGCGTACCAGCCGAGTAGTATGAGCGGGAGCGAGGCAATAAGGAAAATGAGGGGGCGGCGTGATATGTTCATGGCACGGTGGGGAGTTCGATGGTGCTATAGCTGTTTCCCTGCGTATCCAGCAGATGCAGTGTGTTGCCTTCTTTGCGATACCCCTGGGGCGCTTTTTTCAGGGAACTTTTTTCATGATAGCGCAGGCTTGTGGTGAGCGTCCAGACTCCATCCCGGAGGGTAAATATGTGGTATAGCATGGCGTATCGCCCGCTTGCGGCATCTTCCTGCAGTACGACTGTTCCGGCGTCCACAATAATACCGGGATTCATGGCGCCCCGGCTTTGCCAGTCCGGTAGTCCGTCCGGCGGAATAAGGCGGGGGCAGAGAAGGCCGTCACTTTGCGGAAGCCGTACTGAGGAAGCACAGTGGAAGCTCAGGTGAATGTGCTCTGCCCGTTGGAGGGTGTCGACAGCATCCGGTGTGAGTTCAGCACTTATGGTGCGGCTTTCGTAAGGTGGTATTTCCGTCGTCTGCCGGGTGCTGCCGGTGCGGAAAGGTGGGTACACTGTGCCATCTGCCATGGTGGCCTGCGCATAGAAGAAACCGCGCCCCAAGGCGATGGAGTGAGCTGTTTTGTTGCGGGCTTCTATATGTAGTTTGTTGTTTTTCAGTTCAGTGCAGCGTAGCACCACTAGCTGCGGAGCCGGTGCATGGCGGGCCGGCGGAGTAGTCCACAGCGCATAGCGTCCCACCGTCAGCCCATCCGGCAGGGTGGCCTCTATCCCGTTGCCCACCAGGCGGAATCGGGCTTCGCGGAGCCAGGCCAGCGGCTCGGCTGTACAGAGCACACATCGGGGCTTAGCTCTCTCATTTCGCACAGCGTAAAGGAAGATGGCATCGTTATCGATGCCAAAGGCGTATGCCGTTTGAGAGTGGCCGGTCAGCAGCACAATGTCGGCGCCGAGGCGGTGTTTCTTCCATTCGGCCACACTCGGTGCAAACTGACGGGCCAGTTGCTCCGCTGCATCATCGAGGGTGGTATCAGTGCAGAGCTGCTCAACTTCATCGTCAAAGGACATGGTAGCTCGCATGGTGTTGCGGTCTTTCCCGTTGCCTGTGTGTTTGTAGTACTCCTCCCGATTTTCGCGGATACTGCCCTGCATGCGCTCAATGAGCTTTGGCAGGCCGGAGCCTGCTGCCTCATTTTCCGGCAGATGGTGCAGGGCCGCAGTGGCATCCGACAGTGCAAGTTGTGCACTGTCAAAACGTCCGAGCTGCCAATACCCATGTGCCAGTTGGGTGTGTCGCTTAGCCTGTGCCAGATAATCTTTTGGCGGGGTATGCGACCCGTTGTTGACGTCTGTACCGGGGACTTCTGCTTTGCCGAGAGCGCAGCGGTTGCTCTCCGGCTCTTGTTCCGGGGTGGTGTTTTGTGCAAAGCTGCTGCTGAGGAGGCATGCCGCCGGCAGAAGCAGGTGCGTGATAAAGCGAAGTGTCATGGGGAGTCAGTCTGAATAGTTGACGTTGAATGATTGAGATGGAAAACTATCTTTTGCGGCGGCGCTTGCGACGTTGCATCAGAGCCAGCAGGCCGAAGGTGAGGCTGAGTGAAACCATGGCTCCCCCCATTGTCAGGTACATGGCGGCAGCGCAGGGGCTGTTTGTAGCATCGTATACCAAAGCATCCTGCGGCGCTTCCGGTCGGTAATACACGGCCACCTGCTCTCCGGGCGCGTATGAATCCCCGCGGGTGAACTCCACGCGTCCCATCTGTCCATCGGGCAGGGGGTATGTGGCACTCATGTCGTAGTGCGTGTGTTCGCTCTTATCCCGGTAGCTTATCTTGCCGCTCGTAGAGATACTTACGCCGTTCTGCGGGGCGCTGCCGCAGTCCTTCACCTCCCGGCTGTTTTGCACGGTGCCCATCACCCGCACGCCGCCATGTACATAGTGGCGGATATCGCAGAGTGTCTCCATCCCGCTGCGGAAAAGGAAAAACGCTATCACCAGCGGCCCGGCAATGGCTGCCAGCTGCAGATACCACTCCTTTGCCAGGTTATGGGAGCAGCTGAAATCTCCCCGGCGTATGGCTGCCATGGTGCGCCATAGCGGAACAAGGGCTACCACCAGCGATGCAAGGATGATGATAAGCTGCAGGATGCTCAGGGAACCATTCACGGAAGCTTAGTGTTATTGTTTCATTTTACGCCGCTTAAGTTCGGCATGTTGGTCAGTATATTGATAATTTCGGTGTGTTTATCCTGCCGGGCGAGGTCGAGGGGAGTATGCCCTTCTTTGTTGCAAAGGGTGGGGTCGGCCTTGTGTTGTAGCAGCAAGCGCACGCCGGCTGTATATCCCGCTAGCACACTCAGGTGTAGCGGGGTGTTGCCATCGCAATCCGGCGCATTGACCATGGCGCCATGTGCAAGCAGCATGTGCATGATATCTTCTGTCTCGCCCGGGGTATCGGGTTCAGAGGGTGTGGATGCATAGTGCAGGGCGGTGATGCCGTTTTTGCCCGTTTTGTTCACATTGGCACCGGCCTGCAGCAACGCCTTTATAACGCTTTGGGGAGAATCCATCAGCACGGCTGTTATGAGCGGCGTTCTTCCGTCCTCGTTAGTGGCATTTACCTCAGCACCGGCCTTCAGCAACAGGTCGACCATTTTCGTGTTGTCGTTCTTCCCATCGTAGATGCAGGCGGACAAAAGCGCGGTGTCTCCCCCTTTGCGGCGCACGCGGACATCGGCTCCGGCAGCGAGTATGGCTGCAACCATGTCGGTCTGTCCGTAAGCTGCTGCATGTATGAGCGGGTAGAAATCCACCAAGTCGCCTTCCAGATTGAACGAGCGGAGCGGCTTGTTGACATTTGCACCCTGTTGCAGACAGGCCTCTACACCGGCCCGGTTGCCGACCTCAATGTTATCAATGAGCTCACACATGAGGTCACTTTGTTTGCTGCTGGCCTCGATGATGTGTTGGCTGGTGAGTGAGAGAGCCAGGGATATCAAGGCACATACGGCCGCGACGCCCAGGCTGCGTTTCCAGGGTTGCTGCATGGCATAGCGCAGGAATCCCCCCAGGCAGAGCAGGAGCAACACCCCGGCGGTGAAGATGGGAAGTTCCCTACTACCGGATGCCTCTGCAAGGTAATAGGCAGCGTATCTGTAACAGTTTGTTAACAGCGTGTAGAAAAGAGCAAAGGCAGCTGCTGCATACAGGCGCTCCACGGGGCGCAGCGCTTCATCTTTCCGCGTGCACCACCATACGAAGAACCAGAACAGGAGTGTTTCGAGATAGAAGCTGACGGCGAGTAATAGTTCTATGTACTGGAAATCTTCCCGCCAATTGTATGCCAAATCCGCGAGACCGACCGGCGAGGACACCAGACCATATACACCCAGTGCAAGCATCACACGCCGCCACGGGCTTTTTAGCATATACACCCCCAGCAGGAAAACAGCCGCTATTGCTAAAACCTGCAGATGTGTTCGGGAGAGTGGTAAATTTGTTGCGGCTTTTGTGCTCAGTATGTACAAAAGCCCACCGCATGAGAGGAATATCAACGCATAACGTAGCGCTTCATGCTTGCCCGGTCGCAACCACAGCAGAGCCGCAAAGGCGCCAAGCAGGGTAAAAATCAGGTAAATGAGCGTGGGGGTATCCATGTGGTATGCCAACAGCTTATCCTAGGCTCTAATGGATGTCAAGACTAATCCGTATACGGCCTTAGCGTTGCCAGCCCATCATCACGAAAGGTTGGCGGCTTACACAGCGGGGGGAGCCACCGGTGGCAGGGGTAAACCATATTTGCCATTCACTCCCGTAATATTCACCCCAATTGCCACTGAATACAGTGAGAGAGCAATTGCTGCAAATCACACGGCACACCTTGCCGAGCTTCACTTCCGGGAGCCATTCCTGTTGGAATGAAATGGGCTTGCCGGTCGTGACCTCGTGCGCGCGCAGCTCAAATGTGCCGGCCTCGTATTCCGCAGGAATCACGATGAGCATATTGTAGCATCCAGCCGTCTCCTCGTGGATGCATAGAAATGGGTGCTTGGGCAGGGGCGGCAACAGGGCGTCCAGTTGCTCTTGCGTGGGGGATTGTGCAAGTGGCGCCAGAGCGGTGTCAATCTGTTGCAGTCGGGCTGCAACCCCGGGATGCTCGGCCGGACGGAGGTCTCTCTCATGCCAGTCGACTGTGTGAGCAATGTACCAACCATTCCGCAGGGGAAGCCGCCAGCGGGCTATAGGGTAATCCGCCTCAGTCATTTCGCCTTCGGGGGAGAAAACGCGGTGTTGAGCCAGGTAGGCACGCCGGGTGTGAGTCTGCGGGTCATTCTCATGTGCCGGGTACGGGCCGGCCGTGTCCAGCAACGGAGAATTGAAGCGCGGATCGGTAGCCTCCGCATACAGCACGCGCAGCAGATACTCATGCAGAAGCTCGGGGGCCTCGCGCGTGAGTTTCAACAGATTCGGCACCGATTGCTCCGGAACCATAACGTCCGCTATCTCGTTGGGGGCTACAGCCGGTAGAGGCGCCGCCATCTCATGCAATTCCCTGACGCGCGGCGGTATTTCCCAGTTGCAGAAAAAAGTCAAACCGCGTGGCAGCACAAACTCCCTGTCCCTCGGCACCGACAGACCGCGTGCAAAGTCGTCGCCATGTCCCCCTCCGAACGCTTGCGTGACTAAGCCCATCCCCACACCGAGCGCCACGATACCCGCCAACACACTTGCTCCCCAGCAGCGCAGCAGCCGGAGCGTTTCTCCCCGCCGGAACAGGCGTATCGTCATCATGAACAGCCACAGCGGTACCAGCAGCCCGGCCAATACCCCGACCAGGAACAGAAGCCCCCCGGTAAAACTGAGCATGCGCAGCACCTGTGGCCACACATGCCATTTTTCATAAATCCATTCGGCTGTATTGTTCATCAGAAAACCGGCCAGCAGAACCGCCGCCGCACCCAGCGGCAGCAGAAAGCCGCTGCCGAAGAAGCGTCGCAGAGCGTTGAGCAGGTGTGAGAGAATCTTGTGGCTCATAGTGATGTATACTCTACCAGGTAGTAGACAATGCCGGCAGACATTTGTTCAAATATCGAGTGCGCAATCTCTGGGGCAATCGGCAGCTGCAAGCATCTCAGGCTTTCAGCAGAAGATTAGCCGTGGCAGTGCCCAGCAGGAAGAACACCAGACTACCGGCAACCGTGAGCGCGACATAGAAAGCAGATGAAAAATAGGCCCCCGCCCGCATCAACACCGTGTTTTCGTAGGCAAACGCCGCCAGGGTAGAGTAACCACCGCACAGTCCCGCCGTAACCGCCAGCCGCAGATGAGGCGAGGTGATGAATCCTCCCGCAGCTAACCCGCAGAATAACCCCATAAACAGGCAGCCCGCAAAATTGATGACCAGCGTGTGCCATGGCATCCCCGGCATGGTGATGCCCCACTTGTTGCAGATATAATAGCCCGTCAGATACCGCAACACACCTCCTGCAAAACAGCCCCCGCCCACACACAACAAAGTCTTGATAGATATACCCATAACAAACGCGCACACATGCTGGCACTAAGTAGCCGAATTGTCAAGACCAAAGTGTTGTTTTGCGCCATAAGAAAACAACCTCTCCTCCCTCTGTGCCTTCTCACCCCGACTTGCCTCCACGCGAAAAATAAACTGCTACCGCGTTTTTTCTGTCACCTCACGCACATTGTGCTTGCCAAGCCCCATCACCACGTGTATAATCGCCCCCGTGATTCAACTCATATCCGGGGCATTAGCTCAGTTGGTAGAGCGGTTGCATCGCACGCAACAGGTCAGGGGTTCGAATCCCCTATGCTCCACTTCTACGGACGGGCGGCAGATTTTTCGTAAATCTGCCGCCTGTTTCATTTTTACCTATGGCTTAGCGGGTTACGCGCTGTCCTGTTGCACTCCCCTCGGGGCTAAAACAGGCCGTTAAATGCAATTCCGGAGGCTTAAACACCCCAAACGCCTCTGCACGCCTCCGCTAAACGCGGTAGTATACATCTACCTTGCTTTGTTAAAACGAACCTCAAACGGCTTATTCTTAGAGCATTGCAAATAAGATTAGCTTTGCGTTCGCTTTCCTCCGGAGTGCGGTAGACGTGGCGGGGGTATCGTGTCGGCTTACTTTTGGCATAACTCGTTAATAGCATGCACTTCTTCCGTTCGCTCAACGTAAGACAAGGCTTTCCGGTTGGGTGTTTGGAACCGTCTCCGGCAAGGTACAAAAACACCTTGCCAAGAGTAGGATGCATCCGTTGGGGAGCCGTTGCTCCCGGGAATACCCTTCCTACCCGGCAAGGTGTCGTTTTGTTGCATTTAGCGGAGCCTTACGTAGACGTAGGCTTGTCGTCCTTGTCCTTAATGCGTTCGAGTAGCTCCTCGTTGGCTCGCTGGACGAACTGGCAGGTAGCGCACTTGCTCTCTGCTTCATGGCGAAGCCTGCGCTCCTCGTTGTAGAGGTTCTCGTAACGCTCGGCGCGTTTCACTTCACGCCACAGGAAGATACCCATGATGGCACCTACGGATGCCCCGTTCTGGATGCACTCCAGAATAGGGTTGAGCTCGGTAGCGGTAGCAATGGAAACTACGGCCAAAGCATTGGCGATTACAATACCGCCGGTTACTGCAGAATTGGTCATGATTCGTGATTGCGGTTAGTGGTTGATAAGAGCCAGCAAGGCATCCTTGTTGGCGAGAAGCTGAAGAAGGCCTGCATGTTCATCCGCTGTCAGGTGCGAGATGAAGTCGTAGGCATGGCGCACCTGAATCTCCCACGTATACAGCGGAATGATGTTGGTATATTGCCATTGCCCGTTTCCTCCAATGCACCCGGTTTCAGCTTCTGAGGTTGAGGTAACTGCAAAGCAACATTGACGACCTGCTGCATATTGAGTTCCATCAGCGTAGTCGCTGGTATGGAA
>JAFQGF010000020.1 GCA_017415555.1 Akkermansia sp. | reverse complement strand
TTCATCCTGTCTGTGTTTCGCCTCCGGCTTCCTTCCCACCCCACATTACTGTGACGCAGTTGCCTTTGGCTATTTGATTCCGCCCTGTCAGCGGCTCATTGGGGACTCTCACCCCAGTTACGTGTCATGCCTGACGTACCAAAAGAGAGAGCGGCAGTCGAAAAACTGCCGCTCTTTTCAACGGGATTCTTAATACCGGCTGTGGGACTCGAACCCACACTCTTTCGAACTCGATTTTGAGTCGAGCGCGTCTACCAATTCCGCCAAGCCGGCATAAGGAAGTGGTGTGCAGAGATTTAAGCAGAAGAAGCCGCAAAAGTCAAGCCAAAAGGAGAATAGTTGCGACAGAATGGCAGAAAAAAATCACCGCTGCGGGTACGAAAGCCAGCAGCGGTGAGATAAAGTGTGACTAATGGGATGCTCAGGCCTTCTTGCAGAACTCTTCCAGGCGGTCGAGCCCTTCCTTCAGCACGTCCAGAGAGGTGCAGTAGGAGATGCGGATGGCGTTGTCGTTACCGAAGGCAATACCGGGGATGGCAGCCACCTTGTAGCGGGTGAGAAGCTTCTCGCAGAGGTCAAGGGAGCCGATACCCAGCTCTGTGGTATCGATGAAGAAGTAGAAGGCACCCTTGGGCTCCACCACCTTAATCCTGGGCATAGCGCAGAGGCGGCTGTAGACGTACTGACGGCGGAAGTCGTACTCCTCGCGCAGGTCGGAGATGAAGGACTGGTCGCCGGTGAGCGCCTCGATGGCACCATACTGGCAGAAGGTTGTGGCATTGGAAGCACAGTGGTCCTGAATCATCTTGATGTACTTGGCGATGCCGGCAGGAGCTGCCGTATAGCCCAGGCGCCAACCGGTCATGGCATAGCCCTTGGAGAAGCCGTTGATAGTGATGGTCAGGTTGTAAAGCTCAGGGCTGAGGGAAGCCATGGAAACGTGCTTCTCGCCGCCGTAGATGAGGTACTCGTAGATTTCATCGGCAATGATGAGGATATCCTCGTCCACAGCCACCTCGCCGATGGCGCGCAGCTCTTCCTCGGAGTAAACGGCGCCGGTCGGGTTGTGCGGGGTGGTAAGGATAATCATCTTGGTACGGGGAGTCATGGCATTGGCAAACTCCTCGGCAGTAATCTTCCAGCCGTTCTCGGCCTTAGTCTCTACAAACACGGGAGTAGCACCGCAGAGCTGCACCATGGAGGGGTAGCTCACCCAGTAGGGAGAGGGGATGATAACCTCGTCCCCTTCGCTCACGGTAGCGCGCAGGGCAGCGTACACGGCGGGCTTGGCGCCGGAGCAGACGCAAATCTGGTCGGGGGTGTAGTCCAGGTTGTTGTCGCGCTTCAGCTTGTCGGCAATAGCCTGGCGCAGCTGGGGCAGACCAACGGAAGGAGTGTACTTGGTGGCACCACCTTCCAGAGCCTTGATGGCGGCCTGCTTGATGTTCTCCGGGGTATCCTTGTCGGGCTCACCACCGGCGAGGCCGAATACCTGCTCACCATTGGCCTTCATCTCTTTGGCCTTGTTGGTAACAGCAAGGGTGAGAGAAGGAGAAAGTGCAGCTACTGTGGGGGAAATAAAGTCCATTGCAGGAAAATGTGTTAAAAATTGATGTGTGTCGAGACAAGCCCGCAGGCCATGTCGCGCCTATGTTACTCTCTTACGCCCCAAAAGGCAAGGAAAATATGCAGGTGTGACGTAATAAAAGCGACGCGTAGTTTTCAGAGCTCAAGGTCTATGGAAATCTCATCATCCGAGGAAAGAGGCTCGACATCCCCGGTGCTCTTCTCTGCTGCGCGTGCTTTCAGGCCATCCATCTTTTTGCGCAGGTCATGCAGTTGTGCCATTGCAAAGCTATTTCCCTGAGCAGCCTCCTTACGATAGAGCTCAGTGGCCTTGTGGTACCATTTCGCGGCCTCGACGAATGATTGGGGCACGCCCTGTCCTTCCAGGCACATATCTCCGAGAAAAACCTGAGCCTGGGCATGCTCCTGCTCCGCAGCTTTGCGGTACCATTTCGCGGCCTCGGAGTCAGACGCCTCTACCCCCTGCCCGCAATAATATCGAACGCCCAGATTACACTGAGCCTCCGCATGCCCCTGTTCGGCGGCCTTGCGGAACCACTCTACCGACAAGCGGAGCCACTCCTGAGTCTCTGAGTCTGAAGGTTGTGAATATGCTCCAAAAAGATACCGGACCGCCAATCGGAACTGAGCCTCGGCATGACCGGCCTCGGCGGCTTTGCGAATCCATTTGTTGAACTCCTCGTAGTCAGGGGAAGAGCCCTTTCCCTTTTCGCAGATGATGGCCAACCTGTACATAGCCTCCGCATCCCCGGACTCAGCGGCTTGCAGATAATGGGTAATGTTGTCAATACCGGGAGCAACCTCGGCCTGAGCTATGGACGAGGCGGGCATAGCAAGGCAGCACAAGGCCGAGAATAGATGGGTGTTGAGTTTCATATCACGTATATGGAGTGTAGCATACAGATATTCAGAAGTAAAGAAAAAAAACAGGACAGCCCATTTCCGGGATGCCCTGTTGTAAAGAATGAGATGGGATTAAACTCAGGCGAGCTGCTGTTTCCAGTATTGAAGGCGGCGCTCAGTGTTGGCCGGGTTGGGGGCGCCGGGGTTGGTGCGCAGGGAGAAAGCGCGGTCGAGGTTGAAGACGCTGTGAACGTCGTCGCCGTACTCGGGCGAAATCTCGCGGAACTGCTCCAGGCTGAGTTGATTGAGCGGAGTGCCACTACCCACGGACACAGCCACGGCCTTGCCCACCAGCTCATGAGCCTTGCGGAACGGCACGCCACGGCGCACCAGGTAATCCGCGAGGTCGGTAGCCAGCAGGAGCGGGTCGCTCACAGCGGCCTCGCAGCGGGCGGGGTTGATGCGCATGGCGGCAATCATCTCCGCATTCACGCGCAGAGCCAGGCTAACGGTGGCAAAGGAATCGAAGAGAGGTTCCTTGTCCTCCTGCAAGTCGCGGTTGTAGGTAAGGGGCAGGCCCTTCACAGCTACCATCACGCTCACCAGGTTGCCATACAACCGGCCGGACTTACCACGGGTCAGCTCGCACACGTCCGGGTTCTTCTTCTGCGGCATGAGGCTGGAGCCCGTGGTGTGTGCATCGGAAAGCGTGCAGTAGCCGAACTCGGAGCTGCTCCAGAGCACGAGGTCCTCGCTCAGGCGGCTGAGGTGGGTGCCGATGACAGACAGGCAGAAGAGCGTCTCCATGATGTAGTCGCGGTCGGCGATGGCATCCATGGAGTTTTCCGTAACACCATCGAAGCCCAGCTCAGCAGCGATACCGGCGCGATCCAGGTTGATGGTGGAGCCTGCGATGGCGCCGGAGCCCAGCGGGCTCACATTCACACGGCGACGGCAGTCGGCCAGGCGCGCCACATCACGCCCCAGCATCTCGACATAGGCCAGCAGGTGGTGACCAATCGTCACAGGCTGAGCGCGTTGCAGGTGCGTGTAGCCGGGAATGCGGATTTCGGCATACTCCTCTGCCTTGGCCACCAGAGCGCGCTGCAGGTTACGCAGCAGCGCTGTGGTGGCATCAATCTCTGCACGGCAATACAGGCGGGTATCGGTGGCCACCTGGTCATTGCGGGAGCGGGCGGTATGAAGCTTGGCACCGGGGGCGCCGATGCGGCGGGTAAGCTCGCTTTCGATGTTCATGTGCACATCCTCCAGCTTGATGGACCACTCAAACTTACCGGCCTCGATGTCGGCCAAGATGCCCTGAAGCCCTTTCTCGATGGCATCGAATTCCTCCTGTGTGAGCATGCCGGCACGCAGCTGAGCACGAGCATGGGCAATGGAGCCCGCTATATCATGGCGGTAAAGCTTCCAATCATACGATACGGACTCGCCATACTGTAACACGAGGTCGGCCGTAGCCTGAGAAAAACGTCCTGTCCACATAACGCCGGGCAGATTACACCAAAACGCACTGAATTGCAAGCCAAATTGCCATGCAGTCCGGGCAAACGCATTAAAAAAAAGCAGCCGGATTGGAATTTATCTCGCAGCCAAAGGCTGTTTTCACCTCTGCAAGACCGGACAAATCAGAGCCGCCTCACTCCGCGAATTTCTGCTGTAGGCGGACAAGCTCCTCATCATAAAAGAGCGGGCTGAGAGAAATCCAGTCGGAGGGGTACTGCATACGCCGCAGAATAGAACAAAGAGCTGCGGCATGCGGAGAACACTCATCCACCAGTTGCTGCAAATCTGCGGCGGCAGAGGTGAGTACTCGGCGGCTGGTATTGCGGGAACGCCTTCCGCCAAGAGCCGGATTACGCAGACGGAAACCGGAATTGCTGTAATAGAGGTGCTGAAGCATGAACCTGGCTCCTTCAATATCCTCGATGTCCATCTTAATGCAGGTGCGACACAGCAGCAGCATAAGCTCACACATGGCACTGGCGGGCAATTTCTCCCCCGCCTTCACCATCTCATCCAGAGGGATGCCTTCCACACGTTCGCGAGCCAGGTGCCAGGTATCTTCCGCATAAATAAGCTCCAGAGTGGAAGCAATAGAGCCCCCGCTCATGCGGGTCTGAGCACGGGCGGCATCCAGGAACTCCTGCACCACCAGGGGATTTTGCATAGCCTCCGGGCGAAGACTTTCCACCACAACCTCGCGGCGCATATCTTTCTGATTTGCAGCATACAACACCGTATCAGCAGTTTCATTCAGCACGGAGGAAAGCACATAGCGATTTCCCACAATGAATGGCAGAGAATACACCGAGGCGGCACCCATGGCAAAAATAACAGAATCAATGAATGTTAAGCAAACGGATAACGGGGAGCCCCTCCACCGCGTTCTTCCAGGCGGAAGCAGGAATCACAAACTTCATGAATGCGCGAGGCTCTTCTTTACCGGGCAGTTCAATGCGCTCCACCGTCACCTTGCAGTCGGGCTGTCCCAGCACCTCCGGCTCCACACTGTCAATCTCGTATGCGGGAATAAGCAACTCCACGTCATTATCCGTTACCAGAGCAGGCGGAAAGAGGAAGGTATCCTCATACACCATGCAACTCATCCATCCTTCAGGCAAAGTGATATCGTAAATCGGATAGCTGCCGTAAATAGCTTCACCATTTAGCTCCATCCACTTACCCACACGCAAGAAGACCTCCTTCACATATTCCGGCACGGTTCCGTCTGCCATGGGGTTGATATTGAGGAGCAGATTCCCCCCTTTAGCGGCGCACTGCTGTAACTGGCGAATTACCATTGCCGGAGACTTAATGTTGAGGTCGTAGCGATTGTAGCCCCACTTATCCCCTACCGTCATGCAGGCCTCCCAATCAATACCGGGATACCCCTTGGCCGGGATACGTTTTTCGGGCGTAGTGTAATCACCACAGCGCAGGTCGAGTTGCACGCCATCGCGGGAGGTATCAAAGCCGGAGAAGGAATAAAGGCGATTGTTCATGATAACAGCCGGATTAAGCTCGCGGCACATATTCATCAGCGCCGGTGCCTTCCAGGCACGTTCCCCTTCGGCGGCTCCCTGCGAATAGTCCCACCACATGATGTCAATCGTTCCGTAGTTGGACATAAGCTCCCGCACTTGCGTATGAAGATACTCCTGATAGGCGGCTTGATTACGGGGAATCCCCTTCTCCTTGAGCATCCTGGCCTGATTGACGGGATAACAGAGGTCGGGGCAGATGGTGTTGTCGTAGGAAGGATGGTGCCAGTCTATCACACTGTGGTACAGCCCCACCTGCAGACCGCGCATGCGGGCAGAGGTGGTAAATTCTTTCACCAAATCGCGCCCCACGGCTTTGGCAGAAGAATAATCAGACGTCGCTGTATCGAACAGGGCAAAACCATCGTGATGCTTGGAGGTAAGCACCATATATCGACACCCGGCCTTCACGGCCAGGTCTGCCCACTCCTCGGTACATCCGGCTTTGGGCTTAAAAAGCGGCAGAGCCTCGGCTGCGTAGGTATCGGTATCCAGTCCCAGATTGGTCTGAATCCACTCAGAGCCACCCGGCTTCCCCTGGAATTCACCGGCCAGGCCGGAATAGAGTCCGTAGTGAATAAACATGCCGAACTTAGCTTGTCGCCACCAGCCCATACGCAGGTCACGCTCCTCGGCCGTTTCTGTCACGGCAGCATGATTTTCATCCCCGGCAGCAGGTAATTTCTGTTGCCCCTGAGCCATTGGTGCAAGCACCATCGCGGCCATCATCGCTAATGTCTTAATGTTCATCATGGTCGGGTTCAGTATTTTGCGGATTAAAGAGGTCTAACTGGGTGAAATCCACCTCGGGCTGTGCCGGGACGGCAGACACAGCCCCCTCGGGGGCTACCGGTGCAGTCGGCTGCGGCATCTGAGGTTCCAGAGAGGTAGGCAGTACGTTTTCACCGTCGGCGGCGCTGTCTTCGCCCTCGGCGGCAGCGGGCATAATACGGGCAATACGCTCCACGGGATTCTTAGTCACCATATTGCCCATTACTGTACGGCTCTTGACCCGGAGGCGGCCAAAGTCGAAGGGAATCGGACGGCGCAGGCGGCGGAATTGATTTTTAAGGTAGACGTTGACAGAAAGAGCCGCGCTGTCCTCTTCCGTCTCATGCACAGAGAAGAAGAAGATACGGCTTCCCTTTGTTCCCATGGTAAGCTGGTACTCCTTATCCCGTGTAAACCCGCCCAAGTGGAAACGCTTGGCGTAGGTAACGCCTTCCTTACCATCGCGGTAGATGAGGTTGAACACCCAGTCATCCCCGGGGCGCAACACGCGAATACACAGGGGCTTCTTGCCCACATAGAATTTTTCCTGAATACGCCGCACCATCAACACGCCCTGGCTGTCGATGGTAAGGACATCGCTGAGTGTGGAGCACTTCTCCACCGGTTCGCCCTTGCGCACGCCATAGCCGGCAAAACCTTCTTCATCAATGTAGAGCATCTCATTCTCCACCGCAGCTTCAGCCCGGGTGAGGGAATCGAACGTAGCGAGTTCCGTGCGGCGGGGCCAGGCATCACCGTATTTCTTACGGAGGCCTTCGAACCAGCGTATGGTGTAACGAGTAAGCTGAGCCAGGTGCTTGCGGGTCTGCTCAATTTCCGCTTCCAGGCCGGCAATGTGGTGCTCAGCCTCGTGGATTTCGTATTTTGCAATTTTCTTAATACGAATTTCTGTAAGCCGAACCACATCATCACGGGTAACGGGGCGAATGAAGTCCACCACAAAGGGCGCAAGGCGTTCCCCGATTTCCTCGATGGACTGCTCCCAACTTTCGCTCTCCTCCAGGACCTTGTAAATGCGATTTTCGATAAAAATCTTCTCCAGACTGGCCAGCATCCAGGCCTCCTGCAGTTCGCCCAGCTGCACTTCCAGCTCGCGGCGCAGGGTTTCGCGGGTAAAGTCGACATTGTGCCGGAGGATTTCGCTCACCCCCATAAACACAGGCTTTCGGTCCATAATGACCACAGCCTTGGGCGAGATACTCTTCTGACAGTCCGTGAAAGCATACAGAGCATTGCATGTTTTCTCCACATCCGCACCGGGAGCCAGATGCACCAGGATATCTGCCGTAGCCGCCGTATTATCCTCAATGCGAGCCACCTTGAGCTTGCCCTTTTCCATGGCCTTCTCGATACTCTCGATGAGGGAATCCGTCGTTGTGCCATAGGGAACCTCCGTAATACGAATCATGCGCTTACCGCTCACATCCAGCCTGGCACGGGAACGCAGACGGCTGTTACCGGTACCATCATTGTACGCGCTCACGTCCAGCAGCCCCCCGGTGGGGAAATCCGGGTACAGCTCGAAGGGCTCACCGCGCAGATAATGAATGGCTGCATCAATAATCTCGTTAAAATTGTGCGGTAAAATAAGGCAGTTCATGCCCACTGCGATACCCAGAGCCCCCTGAGCCAACAACAACGGGAATTTGATGGGCAGCGCGATGGGCTCTTTATTACGGCCGTCATAGCTGAGCTTCCAGTCCGTCACCTTGGGGCTGTACACCACATCCTTGGCAAAGGAAGAAAGGCGGGCTTCGATGTATCGGGCAGCAGCGGCACTGTCGCCGGTAAGGATGTTACCCCAGTTACCCTGGGTATCAATCAGCAGGCCCTTCTGCCCAAGCGTCACGAGCGCGCTACCTATGGAGGCATCACCATGCGGGTGGTATTTCATCGTATCACCCACAATATTGGCCACCTTATTGAAGCGACCATCATCCATGCGCTCCATGGAATGCAGAATACGGCGCTGCACCGGCTTAAGGCCATCGATAATGTGCGGCACGGCACGCTCCAGAATGACGTACGAGGCATATTCGAGGTAATAATCCCCGAACATACGCTGTATCTTGCTCGGGTTCTCCTGTAGATAAATCGGTGTATTGCCTTCGTTGCTACTCATACGCTCTGCTTGAGTCTAGCAGATTAAGAGCCACATTTCAAGCTCATTCTGCGTCGCGTAGCGGCAATTTTAGCCAAATTATTCGGGATAGGAGCCGATAACCCATCGGTAGAAATTGCACCCGGCGAAGTTCCCCAGCACAATGGCGAGGTAAAATACAAGAATACTGCCGAGGTTTTCCTGCCAGAAATCCAGCGGAGCGGCGAGGTAGTAGAAAGCATCTGCCACGCAGTGAGGGAACCCGCACACAATGAAGAGCGGCACACCGAACAACAACGGCAGGTTGCAGCCCTTGCGGGCAAAGGTTACGGCTGTGGTCATAATAAATCCGCAACCGATAGACAACAGGCCACCGCGCAGAGGTCCCACGCCCAGACGGCTCTCGAGCACAGCCTGCGCAGCCCCCTGCAAGTCCATGGCCGAGGCACGCGAGAGCGCCGCCACCGCCAGACACCCCAAAATATTACCGAAAAGCACCTGCAACAGATACCCCACCTCCCCCTTGCCGATAAATCCGGCCGTTCCGGTGTACAGCTTTACTTTGTAATGAACAACAGCCAGAAGAGCAAATGAGAAGAGTACACTACCCACCATATCACGCGTAGCCAGATAACCGAACCCGGCTATTCCAACACATACACCGGCCATGAATGCCGACCTCAACGTTGCGATTACCCCTGTACCCATTAAGGTGTATGCTAACACATTCCCGTGCCCCGAGAAAGCAAAAAATCGCAGTAAAGCAATTTTCTCACTTGGCATGAAGGATAGAGCTGTGTATAATGAACGCATGAGAAGTATTCTCCTCCTCCTCCTCGCTCTGCTTTCCCAAGCCGAAATGGCACCTGCACTTACGGCAGAAGCTCGCTATACTCACGGGGTCTTCTACCGCGATATGCAGCGGCAGCCTGTTATGCAGCTAAAAATCACAGGCGAACCGGGAGAAAAAATCACCTCCATCACCTTTACCCCGGGCGAAACCAGCAAACCCGGTGACATCAAAATGGTTCGCCTAAGTTCTCGCGATGATTGGAACGGCTACACTTTCAACACCGCCAAGTACATTCACGAAAACGCAAAGGGCAAATTCAGCAAGGGAAAAATCACCTTCAAACAGGAATATACACTGGGGAGTAGCCCCCTTTACATCTGGTTGAGTTATGATTTAGCTGCCGGTGCCGTACGAAATGGCAAAATAGATGCCGTCTGCACGGCCATTAACACAGAAGACGGAGAGACAACAGAACCTGAAGTCATACTGGCAGATGCTCTTGAAGAACGTAAAATCGGGCGAGTGTACCGATTCCCCTACCGCATTGTACCTTACTACCGCCCACGCTGGGTGAAAGGCTGGGGCAATGCAGAAAAAGCCGTGCACCTTACCCCCACCCACTTCAACCTTTTTACCGACCTCATTCACTTTGCCTACAGCGTGACAGCAGAGGGCAATATTGACTACCAATGGGCCGGCGGCGGACAAAGCAACAAAGAAGTGGCAGATGAAGCACTGGAAGAAATCAAGAGACTACATAAAGAAGCCAAGTCAAAAGCTAAACTCATTGCCGGGTTCGCGCACATGGATGGACCCATGACCACCGCAGTCGCCAACCCTACCACACGCAGAACAATGGCTCGCAATATGGCCACCTGGGCAATAGAACGCGGCTATGACGGCATTGACATCGACTGGGAATACCCCGACAGTGACGAACAATGGAAAAACCTCGGCTACTTCATCGCCGATTTGCGCGAAGAGCTTTCCGGCTCCGGCATATCCATCAGCATAGCAGCATCAGTCGGTTACAAAGTACCCAATTACTGGACCACCGACCAGCTGGACTTCATCATGACCATGTCCTACGATGACCTCACCCCGGACAATCATGCCTCGATGCGCCTGTTTCAACGAGATGCCGATATCTGTCAAAACAAGTTCCACATGCCCAAACAGAAAATCGTGCTGGGGCTGCCGTTTTATAGTAATGAACAGGGCAAGCTCACTGCCCAATACGGCTATTCCAGCGTATACAACTGGAACCCACGCATGAAGCCCGACGTCAACAACTGCCGCCTGAAAAATCAAGATGGTACCGAGGGACCCATGCACACATTCAACGGCCCCAATCTCATTGCTCAAAAATGCCGCTGGGCCAAGGAAAACCAAATGGGCGGAGTCATGATATGGGCCTACGAAACCGACTTACCCATTAAGCACAAGGCCTCCCTCAGCCGCGCCATGTTCAAGGTACTGCGTCAACCCAAGAAAAAGCAGTGAAACTCAGAGCAATCCTCACGCTGGCAGCAGTTGCAGCCACGACCACCGCCGAACCTGTCGATGTCTGGGCCAGCGGCGTATGCGAGCAAAGCGGCTGGCGGGACTACAACAAGAGCTTCAACGGCAAGGACGATCAGCAGTGCTGGGCCATCACCGCTGCTAACCTCATTGACTGGTGGCAGGAATTGCATGCCGACACCCTGCCCGCCGGTACCCCGCGCGGCGAGGAAATACTGCACACATTCACTCAGAGCTTTGCCAATGACGGCAGCGACCCCGATGAGGGGATATCCTGGTGGTTCACCGGCGAGTACAAGCCCGGGCGGGATGACTGCGCTGCCCTGCTGCCTGACTGCCCCGGCGGCTATCTGAAATCCCTTCTGCTGCCGGGACAAAAATTACAGGGCACCCTGCTCACCGCCATGCGAGAAGAACAGGTAACAGCCGAAAGCGCCGCAAAAGCCCTCATTGACGGCGCGCTGAAAGGTGCAGCTTTCTGGATAGGAGTCTCCTATACCTCTCCTAAAGGACGCTCTGCCATGCATTCTCTCAATGTATGGGGTATTCAATATGATACCTTGCCTGATGGTACACATCAACTCTGCGGCATATGGATTGCCGACTCAGATGACCGCATGACCGGACTGTGCTATGTTCCCCTGAAGACTGAAGGCGGTTTGCTTGTTTTTAATTTTCAGCAGCACCCCATCTACAGCCGAATACGCGATATCAGGATTGACACCATCACCATTCTTACCCCTAATCCTCCGGTCATTATGACGTTTTAACGCTTTTTTTGCAAAAAAGTCTTGACATAGGAGTTAGTCTAAACTAAACTTGCTCCGCACACAATTAGTTTCTCCTAACTATATGAACACATCTGCAACGGAAAAAACCCTGAAGCGGGCACAGATCGGCGAACGGGTAACAGTGCTAAAGGTAGCGGGCGAAGGACCGCTGCGCCAGCGTATATTGGATATGGGGCTCACGAAAGGAGCCGAGGTCATGGTAAACAAAGTTGCGCCGCTGGGTGACCCGATTGAAGTGACTGTACGCGGCTATGAGCTCTCTCTGCGCAAGAAGGAGGCAGCCTGTATTATAGTGCGATAATTTTCAGCCAAGAGTTAGTCTCTCCAAACACAATATGAAGAAAAGAATAGCACTCGCCGGCAACCCGAACAGCGGTAAGACATCCCTGTTCAACGATCTGACCGGCGCGAATCAGTACGTGGGCAACTGGCCCGGCGTAACAGTAGACCGCAAGGGTGGTGAACTGAAGGAGCACGAGGAGGTGGAGATTCAGGATCTCCCCGGCACCTATTCTCTTTCCCCCTTCTCGCCCGAGGAGGTGGTAAGCCGCAACTACCTGCTGGGTGAGAAGCCGGACATGATTGTCAACGTGGTGGATGCCACCAATCTGGAGCGCAACCTTTACCTCACCAGCCAGTTACTGGAAACCGGGCTGCCCATGGTAGTGGCGCTCAACATGATTGATTTGGTGGAAGAGCGTGGCGAAAGCATCGATGCCGAAGCGCTGAGTGCGCGTCTGGGTTGCCCGGTGGTGAAGGTCAGTGCCATCACCCACGTGGGTATGGCCGAGTTGCTGCAGATGATGCTTGCCGAGCCCCCCGCTCCCGGCAAGCCCCTGAGCTATGCTCCTGCCGTAGAGAATGCAGTGGCAGGAATTGCAGTCAAACACAACGTCACGCGTTTTGAGGCAGTGAAGATGCTGGAGGGCGACAGCGAACTGCTGACCCCGCTCGACAAGAACGAGCGCCACGCGCTCGAGGATGTACGCATGGCGGTAGAAGCTGAGCTGGGGGATGACATAGCCTCCATCATTGCCGGTGGTCGTTACGATGCCATCTGCGAGTTCGTTCCTCAGATTTACACCCGCAAGAGCGCAAAGGAAAGCTTTACCCGCAGGGCTGACCGCATCCTTACCCACCGCATATTCGGCCCGATTATCTTCGTGGCCGTCATGTACGCCATTTACTACCTTTCCATCAACACCGTGGGCGACTGGGGCACCGGTTGGGCCAACGATGTGCTCTTCGGGCCCGTAGTAGGCGGCTGGCTGGCCGGCTTTATCGGCAACACCCCCGCCGGGGTGGAAGTCCTGACCATGTTCAGCGCCGTACTGGCCATGATACTTGTCTTCCCCACCATGCTGCGCCGCCTGCACGACATCGGCATGAACGGCGCCTGGTTGTACATCGTGATAGCCCCCTTCCTGCTGGAATATGTGTGCCCCCACCTGCCCGGCATACTGCACACGGCAATCATGTGGCTGCTACTGACCGCCAATGCCGTACTGCTGGTTCTCTGCTTTGTGAAACCCGGCCAGCAGAAGGCCAATGACTACGGCAGCCGTACCCGAGAGTTCGCCCATAACCCCATGAAAATGACAGGGCGCGGCAGCCGCTCCGAATTTGTCACCTGGTTCATGGTCATGAGTCTGCTTACCTTCGGTATTGCCATGCTGGGTCGCAGCACCCTGAACTGCAGCCCGCAGTTGCAGAGCATCATTACAGACGGCATCGTAGCCGGCGTAGGGGCCGTGCTGGGCTTCCTGCCGCAGATGGCAGTACTCTTCTTCCTGATGGCCCTGCTGGAGGACTGTGGTTACATGGCTCGTGTGGCATTCATGCTCGACCGACTGTTCCGCGCCATCGGCCTGTCCGGCAAGTCCGTCATTCCGCTCATGGTCAGTATGGGTTGCGGTGTACCCGGAGTGATGGCTACCCGCACCATTGAGAATGAGAAGGATCGCCGCATGACCGTTATGCTCACCACCTTTGTGCCATGTGGCGCCAAGCTGCCCATTCTGGCGCTTATCGGTGCCATGATCGGCCAGACGGCCACCATTGCGACAGTGGCCTACTTCATGGGCTTCGGGTCTGTGATTCTGGGTGGGCTCATGCTGCGCAAGACCCACATGTTCGCCGGCAGCTACACCCCCTTCGTCATGGAGCTGCCCAGCTACCACCTGCCGCACGGGGTCAACATCAACCTGCGTGCCATGGAGCGCTGCAAGGCCTTCGTGAAGAAAGCCGGCACCGTGATTTTTCTGGCCTCGGCTCTCATCTGGACCCTCTCCAACTATAACTGGAGCTTCAATTACCTGCCTGAGCAGGAAGGTCTGGAGGGTGAGCCTATCAACCACAGCATGCTCGCCGATACAGGCAATACCTTTGCCCCGCTCTTCATCCCCCTCGGCTGGGGTGACTGGAAACCCGCCGTAGCCACTGTAACCGGTCTGATAGCCAAGGAAAACGTGGTGGGTACCTTTGGCGTGCTCTACCCCGCAGCAGAATCCCCCGCTCCTGAGAGCACGGAAGAAGCACCTGCTGAAGAAGCCGCCGCCGAGGATGAACTGCCCCGCAGCTGTGACCTCTGCAAGGTGAACGCCCTCACCGCCCTCACCCTCGCCGTGTGGCAGTGCGATAGAGATGTACGCACCACCATGCCCGTAGCCGCCGGAGAGGAGGAAGAAGGGGAAACCGCAGCCACCGAAGAAGAGGTTACCACCGACAAGAGCTGGCTGGATCACCTGAATGCCATCGTAGCCTTCCTCCTCCCCGAAGTGGAGGAAGATGACGAGACCAGCGGCGTAGCCGTCAACGTGAAAGCCGCCGGTGCATTCACCACACTGAGTGCGCTCTCCTTCATGCTCTTCAATATCCTCTGTGCCCCCTGCTTTGCCGCCTGCGGAGCTATTCGCCGCGAGATGAACAGCGCGCGCTGGACCTGGTTTGCCATCATTTTCATGTGTGCTTGGGCCTACATCGTAGCGTTCCTCACCTACCAGCTCGGACTGTGGGTGACGGAGAGAATCTTCGGTTCCGCTCAGGTGCTGGCCTGCCTGCTCAGCATAGGCATACTCTACATGGCCGTGCGCCCCAATCCGCACATCAGCAAAGATAATCAGTAACCCTAACTCCATACACTCATCATGGCCGACATCATCATCATTCTGGTACTGGCAGCTATTACATTCCTAATCATCCGCAGTCTGCTCAGACAGCGAGCGCAGGGTGGTTGCGGCTCCTGCGGTGATGGTGGCGGCTGTGGTTGCGGGTGCAGCGGATGCAGCTCCCGTAAAAAGGAAGTCGGTAAGCACGACTGATTGATATTAAACAATAAACATTCTTTTCACAGAGTTACCACACAACCCTGCCCTGGCTACTGCCTTGCCCAAATCACTTCTACAATAACAACACCACACACACTAACATGAACAACAAACACATCCTCGCACTCGCCCTCACCAGCCTCATGACAACCTCCGCCTTCGCACAGGACGCCGCCGCTGCTGGCGAAATCCTCGATGGCATCAACATGTTTACCCCCGCTGAGGGAGACCCCGCCTACAAGGTCACGGCCAATGAGAAGTACGGCACGCAGTGGGCTGTTGATATGGCATACGGTTACTGGCACAGCCACAACGCAGCCGAGGCCATGCACAGCAATGCCAATCTGGCACTCCTGCATGCTCAGCTCAATCAGCGAGTCATTGAGGACAGCGTGAACGGCGGCACCTGGATTCGCTTTGAGCTCTCCGGTTCCTGGGGGCTGGATAGAGACTCCGCACAATCGGAATACATGCTGACCGACGGCTTTGGCTCCGCAACCGGTCCCCACGCCGACATCTATGGCGGTCACGACGCAGTAATTCCCGAGCTGGCACTCATGCACTACTTTGCCGGCAAGCGTGCCTGTGTTATTGCCGGTCTGGTCAACCTTACCAACTATTTCGATGCCGTGGGCATTGCCAATGACTCATTTGCCAGCTTCACCAACGACGGCTTCATCAACTCCTCCGTCCTCGGCCTGCCGGATGCCAATCTGGGTGCCGTGCTTCAGGCTGAAATCGACAGTGCCAGCTATGGCATGCTCGCCTTCAGCCGCGAGGCTACCGGCTACGGCGATAACCCTTTCTCCACCGGCGATGGCAGTTTCCTGCTCGTGGGTGAGTACGGCCGTATGATTCTCGATGGTAACGCCATCATCCGTATCAATCCCTTCTTCCGCCACATCGATGAGCGCGATGACACAAGCAGCACAAACTTCGGTCTGGCTGCCAGTATCGAATACACGGTGTGCGACGAGCTTACCGTCTATGCCCGAGCCGGGTTCGGTGCCAAGCAGGAACTCGGCAATGCCTTCGACTTCTCCTGCGGTGCTAACGTTAAGCTCATTCCCTCCCGAGAGAACGACTTCCTCGGTGTGGCATTGGGCGTGTTTAAGGGCACAAGCTCTGCAGATGAGCCCACCGCCAACAATCGCGAGTTTGTGGCCGAGGCCATGTACAGCTTCCAGGTGAACGACTACTTCAAGATTGTTCCCCACATCCAGTACATCGCCAACCCGGCATACGATGCCGATAACAGCGATGCCGTTCTCATGGGTGTACAGGGCGTATTCTCCTTCTGATAAAAATTCTGTGCTGTAACGTGTATGTAGACGCAGGGCGTCGTGGCTCCGGCCACGGCGCCCTTTTTGCAAAAAATTGGCATTATTTTCAAAAAAAGTCGAATTTTTATCCGCCTCGTGCGCCTACATAGTATGCGAACATCTGTTCTGTACACCATTTTTCCGATGATGGTCTGCTGTATTGCCACGGCAGAGCAGCCCGCCACAGCAACTGCCCTCCGCACCGAGGCAGAAAATTTTGCCGCTATCCTTACAACTGCGCGGGAAGCACTGGAGGGCATCCGGGAGCGTCGGCAGGCAGATGCAGCCGCTGACAAAGTGCTGCCAGTGCACGAAGCCAAAGCAAGAATGCTGGCAGCCGTAGAAGCCACAGGGGTACGCGAGGAAGCATTTGAAGCACTGGTAAGGGATGACCACGCCCTGCGCCGCGCGCTGATGCTGATACCGGGAGAACAGTTTACACAAGCTGTGCGGAGAGAAATTGCCGCCGGGTGCCACGATTCCACCCGCCTGTTCTGCGCCCTGCACAACACCTTGCACCACTACACGCCAGAGCAGATGGATGCCCCGCTGCGCCCGGCAGATGCCGCCACCCTGAGCGAGGCAGAAAAGGCCTTCCGTGCCATAGCCGCTGTGGACAATGCTATCGATACCAACCGAATCAAACAGCTTGCCCCGCATCTCAGGGAATTCTACCGGGCTGTGCGAGCCGCCCAGCCGGGCATGCCCGATGTGCAGCAACACCCCATAGCAGCCATGCGACTGGCTCAACTGGCGGTGCAATATCGTGAGCAACTCAGCGTCATCAGTTCCAATCTGGTCTACCAGACGCCGGAGTTCCAGAAGTTCCTGCGCGAAGAACGCGACAATTTCTTCCTTTCCCTCTTCTCAGAAGAGTACCTCAACAGCCTCATCTATCCCCGCCAGAAATGAAACAATTTTTCGCCATCATCCTCTGTTCTCTTGCCCTCTGCCGGGCAGAGGACGCCCCCTACGCCACCCCTGAGGAATTCGGGAGTGTCCCCCTGCAACTACAGGCAGCAGAGCACATTATCCCCACCGACCTGCGTCCGTGGCAAATAGCCGGACAGCCCCCGCTCCGAGCCGCATTGGTACGCATGCAGGGCAAGTGGGGCAAGGACGCGCGTGTCACCCTGCGCACCTCCACAGGCCGTACCATTGAGCTGCCCGTCACTGCCCTGAGTGATGCGGATTTGGAGGCCGTGAGGAGCTGGATGCAGCAAAACCAATTCATCACCATCCGCACCCTCAGGCACGGCGACCATACAGCCCGCCTGCTGAGCGTAAGCTATACGGCCGCAAGTCAGGTGAATTCCAATGGCTCCCTGACGCTGAACCCCGGCAAGCGATACATGCTAGTGCGTATGGCCATGCAGGACGGCACCATACTAAACCGCATCTGCGTGGCCGAGCCCCTGAAGAGCGAGGCAGAAATACGCAACCAGAGTGCCGGAGTGTGGGTACTGCAGGAGGAAACGAGGCTGAACCTGCTGCGCTACATGCAGGAACACCCGCAGCCCTCCCAACCTGAGCCCCTGCCCATCGCAGCCAACCTTCCCGAGGCTCTCGCATGCGCTGCCCTGCGGGATGTGAGCATCGTCTACATCACCCTCGGCCCGCGCGGGTGCGAGGCAGACAAAGCCCTGCGCCGCTATATGAAGGAGCACCCGGAGGCCGGTGCCATCTGGGCACAGCGGCATGTGTTTCTCATTTCCTACCGGGATTCGCAGGACAAGCTGCCCCGACAGTGTCTACATGACATCCGGGAGCTCAACTGGCACCATGCCGAGCCCACCACATACGACTTTTCCAACGAAACTCCATACGATATAAAGCTCCACTCGCAGCAGATTACCGGGTGGCGCTTTGTGCAACCTGTGGACAAGCTTACATCGGCTATGAATAATCCTCCGCACCATTTCCAGATTTCCCCGGCAGAACTGCAACATCTCCACCCGGCGGATATTTCATTCGGCCCGTTCCTGCTCAGCAAATAATCGCATACGATTTTCACACATGAAACCTCTTTACCTTCTCCTTTCCCTGCTCTGCATGACTGCCACAGCCCGGGGGCTGAAACCCACCTGCCCTGCAGAAGTCAGTTTCGGGGACTACTACCCCACCTTCGAAGCCCGGGCGAACCGCCAGTACCAAGGCAAGCTCTCCGAAGTACAGATACGCGGCACCTACCTGCTGCACCATCCGAAAGATGATGCTGCGTTCATCGCCTTCTGCGACCGGGAGCTCCCCTACGCCGATGTGATGCTGCCGGAGAACAAGGAGAACATTCCTGATGGTGGCCTGCAGGTGCTTTCCACCGCTGTACACTACAAATACCAACTGGAACAGATGCGCGTGAGCCGTGCTCTCACCCGCCGACAACGCCCTGAGTTTCTGCTGGCCATACGCGATGCTTTGTCTACCGAGGGGGACTATGAGCAATACATGGAACGCCTGCTGCGTATCGTATCGGAGGACAATAACCTTACCGAAGATGAGCTGGGCATTCTGGCAAACCTGCTGAAAAACTGGTACGGCATGGGAGACTGCCACCTGGTGCAGGCTCGGCAGCTGCAATTCATTCTGCGCAACTTCGCAGGTGGCAAGCCCGTAATCCTCGATGCGGAGACAGAATCCATGCTCACGGCGCGCTACCCGCACCTCATCCCTCTGCTACATGCAGAGCGCGCCCTCAACGGCAGTGCCCCCCGCACCGTGAACAGATGGCAGAACTGGCACCGGCACGCCCTGCACAACCTGCTCTGGAGGCACACAGAAGGTGCCATTCTGCTGGCGCGCAAGCTTGACCTGCCCGGCTATGAATTGCTGAGGCAGGATGCAAGTGCCCTGCAATCCTACCTGCGCCACAGAGGAATTACCTACTACCGCGACCTGGGACAGGATGTGCCGCAAAGCTGCCTCTCCGCGCTTGGCGTACACAGCTTCGAGAGCCCCCGAGTCGCCGCCGAGACGGTAAGGAAACAGCTTGCCGAGCTGGAGCCGGAACTGCGCCCTCTGGCCCCCCGCTGCCTGCTCGCACTGGGCAATGGACAGGCAGACTGGCACCCCGTACAAATCAGCACCCAGGGAGTGCACCCATCCTGGCCGGATGCCTCCGCTGTCACCCTGCCCATGTGGAAGCCCGCCCTGCTGGGGCTGGCAGATGAAAAAGCATCCACGGTGCAGGCTGCATTCAGCACAGACCTGGCAGCCCTGGAAAAACTGCTTAGTGCTCTGAGGGAAGAACACGGAGCCGCCGGCATCGTCTTATCGCGCATGCTGCGAGAGTGCGACCGCGTGCGTCCCGTGTACCGGGATCTCGTCATCCCCATCTACGCCCGCATTGCCCTGCACTTCGATGCTGATGGGCTGACCGTGGACTACAATCCCGAGCAACAAAGCTTTGAAATTGAAGAGATGTGGAACTATACAGGCGCCCCCATTGTAGACGAAGCCCTCTGCAAGGCACCGCAACTGCTCCACCGGCTCACCCTGCAACTTGCCTTATTGGAGAAGCACGGCCACAAGGTCGAACTGGAGCAAGCCTGTGGGCGAATGTCCCGAGTGCTCAACCGCTGCAACCTGTGGCCGCTGGTCATTTGCCAGCGGGAGCTGCGCGGCTTCTCGCCTCAGGCGCTGCTTACCCTCTTTGCCTATTACGAGGGAGAACGTGCACCGCTGGCCACCTACGGCGAAGCCATGGGGATGAGCAATGAGATGCGCCTGGCTGCCCATGCCCCGGAAGATGAACTGGGCGAGGTGCTCGCCCTGGCCGCCCACATTGGCGGAGCCATCCCCGGCACAGAGGAACAACGCCGGGAGGCAGCCGAAAAACTTCTGGCGATGGCAAAAAGCTCAGCGGCCATGGTGCCGGATACAGTGGAACATCTGCTGCGCCACGGCAGGGGCGACCTGCTGCAGCAGTGGCAGGAGCTACCGGCCTCTGCACTGCAAGGAAGCTATGCAGGCAACGGACTATTACTCATACGCCACCATCTGAAAAACGGCCGCAGAGACGCCGCACAGAAGGTGCTCGAGCTCATGGCTCAGGATGCCGCAACAGATACCACACCATCTTACCGACTGGCCTGTGCCTTGCTGAGCAACGACTCAGAACAGCAGGAGCGCCTGCAGAAGGATGCGCTGATTCTGGCAATGTTCTACCGCCATGTGGACCACCGCGTCTATGAGGCCTGGCGCGATGCCCTCGCACGCGAAGGCGAACAGGTGGAAAACCTCATGAAAGCCGAGCTCCTGCTCAGCGGCGGCCGAAACGCCGGCATCACCCCACTGCTGGCTCAGCATTACGAAGCCGCCGGGCAATGGAACACCGCCGCCTTCTGCTATGAATACCTTATAGCCGAAGGCATTTCCGCTGCCACCCCCTATGGGCAGGTACCCGACCACGCCGCCATCTGTCGCTACCGCGGGAAGGCAGACGAATGCCGCCTCAAGGCCGCACAACCGACCCCCTGATACCTAGCCATGAATATACCAGCCCACACCATCCTTCTTCTGCCGGCAGTTTGCTGCATGGCCACAGCACAGCAACCGTCCACAATTGAACAGTTTTGCGCAGAAGCGGCCACCTTTGCAGATACTCTCACGAAAGCACTGGAAACATTGCAGAAAATTGAGAATAAAGAGCAGGCAGATGCCGCAGTACCCGCCATCCTGACCGTGCACGAAGGCCAGGAACGCATGCGCAAAGTGGCCACAGGTCATGAGCTGCCCCAGCTCTGGAGCAATGCCGCTGTACGCCTTGCACTACGCAGCCTACCGGCACCTCAATTCAATGCCGCCGTCAGAGACATCCAAGCCCGTGGCTGTCACGGCTCGGTGCGGCTTTTCCTGGCTCTGCACAACCGACTGGACGAGTTTACGGAAGAGGAGATAAACGCACCGGTAAGTGCTGCGGATGCCGCCACCCTGCAAAAGGTGGAGGAGTGCTTTAACAGCGTGACGGATGTGCTGGAAAACTACTGGTACATGGATAAGTACTACGCCATCTTCACACAGCACATCAAAGCGACAGCCCCCGGCGTACCAGCCCTGCACCGGAGCCCCGCCGCAGCCATGCGCTATGCACAGCTGGCAGAGCAGCACCGCCCAGTGGCAGAGGAGTTCCGCAGCTTGCGTTTCCGCCATCGGGGCGAAGTGGAGGAGCTGATTATCGTGCAGGGAAACAATTTCTACACAGAGCTGTACACGGATGAAAGCCGACTGCACTATTTTCAACACGGAAGAATGGATATCGACTCGGAAGGAAACTCTGTCATGTACGCCACGCAGCAATTGCATAACCGAGTATGGGCTCAATATGAGGACGCCATCCGCGCAGCGGCGGCAAAACGAGGGCTCACCAGCGGCACCGGGCGCAACGTAAGAACAGCTTTTGAGCTGCCGCCTGAGCTGAAACGCGAAGCCGTGCAGGATTACCTCAACGACTTTGCGCAAGAAGTGTTCGGTGCCCGCTACGCCCACAGCGATGGCAAGCCACGGCTCTCCCGAACCACCGGCCGCTATGTGGTGCAAGCGCTTGGCATAGCAGGACGACCGATGGACAAAAATGTGGACAACGATAGAGTGCAGGTGCTTCCGGTTTACTTCAACCTCCCCCAAAACGGCACCGATAAACAACAGAACAACAGCGTGCAGGTTTATAGCCAACGTATCAACAAGCCTTAACTACCGCCACTCATGAAACACCTTATTTACATTTACTTGTTCCTTGCTGCATGCACCATGAGTGCCATGGCGACGGATGGCGGCTTTGCCACGGCGGCGGAGTTCGGGGCCCCGCGCCTGCAACTCACGGCAGCAGAGCCCAAGCTCACCACGCCATTCCGGCAGTGGCATGCAGCGGGCGAGCGTCCCTTCCTCGCTCGGCTCATTGGCATCACCGGCATGTGGGGCAAAAATGCAACGATTACCCTGCTCACCCCCACCGGGCGCACCATCAAGACGCCAGCCAACCGCCTGAGCGATACCGATTTGGACTCCATACGCAACTACATGAAGGAGCAAGGTTTTGTGCAACTGCATACCTATCGCTATGGTTCACTGGACGTCAAGCTGGTGAATGTACGCCGCCACAGCGAGGAAGAACTGCAACTGGAGGTGCTCGACCTGAGCGGACGTGTACACTACATGCGCGCCAATGCTCACCCATGGCAGGAAGAGTACGCCCGCAAAGTACAGCTTAACGACACCATCGTGATGCAGGAAGAAACGCGCCGGATGCTGCTCGATTACATGGCCAAAAATCCGCCGCATTCTCCGGTGCAGAATGCCCCACTGCCCGTAGCAGAAAGTGCCATGGAGGCACTCACCTACGCTGCGCTGCAGGATGTGAGCATTGTTACCCTCACCATGGGGCCACGCGGTTGCAAGGCAGATGTGGCATTTCGGCAATATCTGAGCCAACACCCGGAGGCAGCCGGCATCTGGGCCCGGCGCTATGTGTTCCTCATTACCTACACCGACCGCACGGGCAATCTGTCGCCCGATTGCAGCCGCGAACTGGCACAGCTTGGCTACCACCACGACAGCAAAGAGCACGCTATCAACTACATGCCGGCCGGGCAAAGCCAGTTCAACCAACGCTGCGAGAGCATCTGCGGCACCAGATATACCTTGCTCAACAACAGCCTTACTGATACGAAGTCGGCACCCGCGCCCGCCAGAACCAGCTTCAGATATACCCGCGATACACTGCATAAAACGCTGCCGCAACATATCGACTTCAGCCGCTAATCCTCACCAATTTTTCCGCAGAAAATGAAGCGATTCATTCTTACCGCCCTGGCCACCACCCTACCCCTGCATGCTCAATCGTACATCGTGGCGCCCCCCCACACCCGCCCCGGCGCCGCAGCCGAAGTACATGTACTGGACTGGTTCCCGCCCATACCAGAACCTGTCCCCTACTTGCGCAAACTGTCAGCTGATAGCGTGGAGGCGCAGTTGATGGCCACCCGCCTGATGCACAATGCGCAGGATGCTGAGGCCTTTCTGCGCCTCTGCGAGCCGACCTTGGTCTATGACTACAACGATATAGGAGTACGCAAAGGAGTATCTTCGGAAGGAATGGATACCATATCCGTAGCCATCATCCTGCGCGATGTCCAACTAAGTGCCAAACTCGCCCACGCCCCCAGCAAGGAAGTGCAGCTGAGCCTGCGCGACATCCTCGTAAAGGCAAAAAACAACAGAAAACGAGCAGCCGCACTGCTGAACTACATCACCACAGCGCCCACCCTCAGCGAGGATGAGTTGCGCCTGTTGCAGGTACTGCTGGCGACTCGCTTCGGCATATCACGCTGTCACCTGGTGCTGGCGCGGCAGGCGCAGTTCTTGCTCAGGGAGTTCCGGGGAGGACGAGAAGTGGCTTTCTCTCCCGCAGCCGAAAACCATATAGCCGATAAATATCCGGCACTGGCACCGGTTCTGCAAACAGAACGCAGCCTGCGCGGCCAGGTGAGCAGCGCCACCAAACGCGGTCGACACAGCCGCGAGCATCTGCTTATCTACCTGCTTTGGCAGAATACGGAGCACGCCATCCAACTGGCGCGCAAGCTCCCCCGCCCCGGCTACGAGCTCTTGCGCAAAGACACAACGGCTCTTGGCAACTACCTGAGTTACAAGGGCATCACCTACTACCGCAATTTAGGACAGGAGGTACCGCAAAGCTGTCTCACAGCGTTGGCTGTGCATGATTTTGAGAGCCCGGAAGCAGCGGCCAAGGTGGTACACGAGCAGAACAAGCAACTCGAACCGGAACTCCGCCCGCTTGCCCCCAGGTGTCTGCTGGCACTGGGCGGCAAAGAAAGCGGCTGGGAACCGGTACAGGTAACGGCGGAGGGAGTACACCCCGCCTGGCCGGATGCCTCCGCCGTGCAGCTCCCGCACTGGTCGCCAGCCCTACTGGGGCTGGAAAATGAGCAGACGGCCACCGTGCAAGCAGCCTTCACCGCAGATTTGACTGCGCTGGAGCAACAACTCACCCCCCTCCGCGAAGAGCACGGTGCCGCCGGTATGGTGCTCGCCCACATGCTGGAGCAATGCAACAGCGTACGCCCCGTGCGCAAAGACCTCGCCCTGCCGGTTTATGCCCGCATCGCCCTGCATTTTGAAGAAGATGGACTTACTGTGGACTACAACGACCAAAACGAGCAATTCGGTGTGGGATGTGTGCACAGAACAGGAGCCCCCATTGTAGATGAAGCCTTGTGCAAAGCTCCGCAACTGCTGCACCGACTCACCCTCCAACTGGCTCTGCTGGAGAAAAACGGACACACGACCGAGCTGGAGCAAGCCTGCGGCCAACTCGCCCGCATTCTGAACCGCAACAACTTGTGGCCACTCGTCATCTGCCAGCGTGAGTTGCGCGGCTTCTCCCGCCAGGCGCTGCTCAAGCTCTTTGAGCACTATGAAGGCGAGCGCGCTCCCTTGCTGGCCTACGGGGAAGCCATGGGCTTGAGCAAGGAGATGAGCATTGCCGCGCGCGCCGGTGAAGATGAACTGGCCGATTGGCTTATGCTTGCGGCAGAAGTAAGCGCCCCTGACTCCACCACAGCTCAGCGAGAGCAAGCCACCGATGCCCTGCTCGCCATAGCAGCCTCGCACCCTGGCCGAGAATTGGCAGCTGACATCATTGCCCATCTGCTTGCAAATGGCCAAGCGGCCAAAGTAGCCACGCGCGCAGAATACCCCGCCGGCATATTCCAAGGTCGCTACGCAGGCAGTGGCTTGCAGCTCATCCGCCACCATCTCAAAAATGGCGACCGCGATGCCGCGCATAAGGTACTAGCCCTCATGCAGCAGGATGAAACCACCGACACCACTCCCGCCTACCGCATGGCATGCGCCCTGCTCAGCAACAACGAGGAAACCGCCACCCGCCTGCGCCGGGATGCCCAGCTGCTGGCCATGCTCTACAGCTACTTCGACAGCAAGGTATACTATGACTATCTGGCAGATCTCACCGCCGCAGGAGAAGAGGCCGATACCATCATGAAGTGCGAGCTTCTCCTCAGCAAAGCCAGACAAGTCGGCATATCGCCCAGGATGGCCGCCAGCCTCGCCGCTGCGGGGAAATGGGCAGAGGCCGCCTTCTGTTACGAATATCTTGTGGCAGAGGGTATCTCCACCGCCACACCCTACGGGCTGGTACCCAGCCAGGCGGATATTTACCACTACCGACTGCTGGCGAATGAATACCGCAGCAAGCCCGGCACTCTGCCACTACAGCAGCCCGAGCCCGCAGCACCCGGAGCAACAGGCAACATACAGCCCGCAGCTGCCCCACTAGCCGTACTGCCTGCCAGGGACTGGAAGCGGAAAAACGCAGCGCCCCTGCATGCACAGCTCTGCAACGTCATCTACCGCCCCTACAGTAAGGAGATACTCCGGCTGCGCCTGAGACTGAGCGATGGCTCGGAACAACAGCTCCCCGTCAATGAACTGGCTGAAGACATAGCCCCCTATCTGGCCAAATGGGAAAAAGCCAACGGATTTGTCAACTGGGAATGGGCTCGCCGCAAAGGCACTGAGCACCAGTTCCCCCTGTATGGCAAGCCCGTGGCCGCCACGCGAGACTTCTGCGTGGCCGGCGAATACCATGTCCGCGTGCTCACCCCGGAAGGCGACATACAGGAAGGACTCACCTGGAACCTCATACCCGAGCACAAACAAAAAGCTCTGGCCTGGTGCGCGGAGAACCATCGTTATCCCGAGCTACACATGGCAACAACTCCTCAGGAAGCGCTGGATAAGGCAAAAACACACGGGCTCAGCGTGGTCGTGCTGCTGGACCGCAAGGGGAGATTTACCCACGGCAGCGGCCATGAATCGCTGGAGCGTTTTCTCGCGACTTACCCGGCAGCCGCGGCGGTATGGGGACAGCGCTATGTACTATTGCCACTGGCACCACCGCTGCTGGATTACGATGAACTGAAACGCCTGGATGATGGTGTGCGGCACAGCCCCGAAACCATTCAGCAGTTACTGGATGTGGAAAAAGCGCTCAACCCACATGCCCAATCCGCACACTCCCCCATTCCGCCCATGCTGGAACACGCTCGCAAGGAAGGCCATGGCTTCTACGCCTGTGTTATCACCCCACAGGGTACAACCACAGGAAGCCTGCCGCTGGGGGGCGCGAACCCGCCGCTCGACATATTCGCCAAGCTCATTCCGGTAAAAAAATAAAAAAAATCACGGAAAATGCAACAATTTTTCTTTGTCAAACGCCTAAACAATGATATGAACTATCTTCGTCACATCGCAGCTGCTGCCTTTCTGCTGCTGGCAGGTATCAGCCCCGCACAGAACGCGCCCTTGCACAATCAGCAGGGAGCCCGCGCTTTCCTGCAGGCCACCGATGCGCTCTCGGCAAAAATCAATCTGGGCATCAACGCACTGGAGCAGATTAAAGACAAGGCCAGTGCCGATGCGGCGGTGCCGGTCGTTCTGGACATCATAGCAGAGCACGAAAAATTCCGCGCCCTGGTGCCGGATGAGCAGACCATTAAGCAACTCTGGTCGCAGACGCCACTCTATGGCCACCTGCGCAAAATGCCTGCTCCTATTTACAATGAGCTGCTGCGCAAAGAGCTGAAAGCCGGGTGCCATGGCTCTGCCAAACTGGCCGTGGCCATTGCAGGCAAGCACGGCAGCTTCAGCGAGGAGCAGCTGTCCGCCCCGCTGAGTGAGCAGGATGCCGCCACCCTCCACCAGGTGGAAGAACTGGTATTCACCCAAATCGGACTGCTGAAAAAAGAGCCCAAACGCACGGATGCGTTCCTTGCAGCCGTGGATGCCACCCAAGCCGGGGTAGAACAGTTGCAGCAATCCCCTGCCGGGCTCATGCACTGGTTGGCTCTGCGCGAACGCTACCGCAAGGACATTGAGCAGTTCTACAGGTGTTTCTACAATGGCAAGCTTATAGAACGCTTTTTTATCCAGCGCGCCACTTACATGGCAGATTTTTACAGTGAGCACGCCCACCGTTACTTCTTTCTGTTCTTCCGAGAAGACCGCCGCGACGGAGAACAGATGCGCCGGCAACTCTGGGCAGATGCCGCACCTCGACTGGCAGAGTTCCGCACAAAGAATCAGCTGGGTGGAGGCGATGGGCGCACACCCGATACCGCCTTTGAACTGCCCCCCAACTTAACAAAGAGCCAGCGAACAGAATACATCAACAAAGTCGTGCGCGAAATATTCGGGGAGAAACACCTTACCCCGGCTCCGCACAGCGAAAAAATGTTCGTCAACACACCAGGCAAATATAGTCTGGCTCTCCGAATTCCTGTCATTGTCGGCCTCCTGCCGGAAGAGGGTAAAGACTATTATTACCCCATCATCATGACCAACGTATTCTTCTACACTACCGAAAAATAGACATGAAACGCTTTTTTCTCCACCTATTTGTTCTGTTGCACCTGCTGCCGCAGGCTCATGCAGCCGGAGCCTTTGCCACGGCTGCGGAGTTCGGCTCACCCAAACTGGATATAGGCCCGACAGAACTGTTGGTTCCCTCCGAAATGCGTAGTTGGAAACAGCGCTGGGCCAAACCCGTAGTGGGTAGCCTCGTAGGGCTCAACCCATACAGTTCCCCACTTTTCGGCATTTTCAAAAGCCCGGAGGGGAAAAAAATCAGTGCCGCTCTCCAGACAGAAGATCCCGAAGACGGTGCCGTTGTAAAAAAATGGAAAGAGGAAAACCGCATAGTAACACTCCGCTTCTATGCCCACCCCATGCGAATGGTTCGCATTCTGACAGCCTACACCACCCCTAAGGGCGACATGATTTTTGCTCATATCTACGACACCATGGGGGAAACCTGGGTTCTCCCGATTCCCAACAAAGAGGTCACACCGGAATTTGCCCGCAGCTCGCCATCTTCATACTACGCAGACCCGGACACACTCAAGCTCCTGAGGGAAGAAGCCGAGCGTGTGAAAAACACCCCGGCTCCGGAACGCCCGCTTCCCGTGGCGGAAAGTGCCAACGAAGCGGTACTGTACATACTACAACGCGGAGTCAGTGTTGTTCTCCTGAATCTTAATCGGCGGGGCAGCACTTACGACCTGGCCTTCCGAGAACTCCTGAAGGACAAAAAACTCGTTTCCGCCTGGGCGCAGAGACACGTATTTCTCATTGCGTACACCGATGACAACGGACTATACCATCCGGAGCACCAGAACGAGCTTAACAGCCTCTGTCGCATGCTGGAAAGCTCGGGTATAACCGTGTTACCTCCGAAGCGCCCGGATGCTTTCCGTGGAGCAACCCTGCACTATTTCCCGGGCAGCAAAGTTATGCCACAGAAAATCTACACCTGCGGATGGAAACACCCGCTGAATCAGCCGTTAAAACACGATGTTAATCTTTTTATCAACTGATTCTTAACGCTGTACCACAATGAAAGCGAGACTTCTTCTTTGCCAGGCACTACTGATGGCACTTCCCCTTTCGGGGGAGATTACATACCTCTACACCACTACGCAGAAAGCACTGCCCGGGGAGGTTATCCTTGCGCAGGATTTTCCCTGGATAGAAAATTACAGCTACCGCCTCAGTATTCTGCAAGCCACCAACCTCGAAGCAGCACAACAGATGGAGCTGCTTACACGTTTTCTGAACAATCTCAATGATGATGACCTCTATTGCCAACTCTGCGAGCTGACCGACAGAAACGCCGAGTTGATGAAGTTTGCACGTTCACGGGAATACTGTAGCGAAGAGGACTATGAAAAAACAGTGGAGCTGCAGAGATACCACGCACTCAACCGGAACAACAAACTGATGCTCAAGCTCAATCGCCGATATCCCGGCAGGAGATTTCATCTGAAACTACGCGATATTCAACGCAACAACGACAGCTACCACAAGCAGCTGCAGGAAATTCTCATCTGGATTATGCAGGACGACTCTCTCACCTTTGAAGAGCTCCTCGTCCTGGAACACTTCCTCAATGCCTGGTATAACGGAGCCGGCAGAAGCATCATCTACAGTGCGCTCATGCGACTGCAGATTCAGAATTTCCGAGGTGGTCAGCCCATCATTATCACCGATAGACAGGCAGAGCAAATGGCAAAAAGCGGCGGCAGCTACATGAAGTTTCTGCATGCCGAAAGCGCCCTCCGTAATAGTGTATGCCGCTATATGCCACAAAGCGAGAATCGCTACTCGAACTTACTCTACCCCATGTTATGGCGCGATACTGCCTGTGCACTGCAATTGGCACAGCTGAGCGGCAATGCCGGATTCCGCCTGATGAGCCTCCAACCGGAAACTCTGCCGGATTATCTCATTTACAAGGGAATTACCCAGCAAGGTGCCCGCAGCAGAAAATCCTCCGGACAACAAGTTATCACAATAAGCTCAGATGGAACAAGAACATCGGGCACTACCTGGCGCACACCGGCTTGTGCCCTGACGGCGCTGAAGGTGCACAGCTTTGCCACAGCGGCAGAAGCTGAAACAACACTGCGAGCACAGCTGGCTCAACTACCGGCCGAACTCAAGGCACTGGCTCCGCGTTGTCTGCTGGCGCTGGGTACCGGTGCCTCCACTTGGGAACCGGTACGCGTCAGCATCAACGGAACGTCACCAGACTGGCCGGATGCCTCCGCCGTGCAACTGCCACAGTGGAAACCCGATTTTCTGGGACTGGCGGACAACCACCCGGACACGGTGCAGACAGCCTGGGAGGCAGATTTGCAAGCGCTGGAGAAACATTTTGCCTCTTCCCGCGACCAGGGTTATGCCGGCATTCTGCTGGCAGACGCACTGGACGAATGCTATCGCGTACGCCCCGGCCACGCCGATTTGACGATACCAGTCTATCCCCGCATTGCCCTGCATTTCGAGGAAGATGGGCTGACCGTGGACTTTACAAAGGAGTACGCCATCGGCATTGAGGATTCCTACCGGACAAGTAATCCCATCGTCAATGAGGCATTGTGCAAGGTACCCCAGCTAATGCACCGCCTCACCCTGCAACTGGCCATGCTGGAGAAAGACGGGCACGCCGGGCAACTGCAAGCCAACTGCCGTCAACTGGCACGCCTCCTCAACCGCCACAATCTCTGGCCGCTGGTCATCTGCCAGCGGGAACTGCGAGGCTTCAGCCCCCCTGGCACTGCTGACACTCTTCTCTCACTACGAAGGGGAAAGCGCGCCGCTGTTTGACTACGGCGAAGCACTGGGGATGGAATATGAAATGCGTATTGCCCGCCTGGGAAATGAGGATGACCTCGGTCTCAACCTGCTGCGGGCGGCCTATATCAGCCGCGCCCTGCCTGCCACAGAAGAACAGCGCAACGAAGCCATACAGGCCTTCATGGAGCTGGCCAAACAGCATGCCGGCAATATTTCTGCCGAGCTTACCGGCACCATCCTCATGCACCTGACGCGCTGGGGCATCACGGCTCCCATTCTGGAGTGGAAAGATTGTCCGGCTCGTTATCTGTGCGGCAACTATTCCACCGTGGGGCTGCACCTCATCCGCGAGCTGCTGCGCCGTGGGCAGCAGGATGAAGCCCACCGGATGCTAACCGCCATGTCCGCCCACGCGGAGACCGACACCACACCGGCTTACCGCGAAGCACTGGCTCTGATGGCCGACACGCCGGAAAAAGCAGCCCAGCTGCATCGGGATGCCTTGCTGCTGGCCATACTGCACCGCCCTGTAGATTACGATGCCTATTGCGCCTACCTGGAAGACCAGGCCGCCCACGGCTCTCAGTACGAAAACGTGATAAAGAGCGAATTGCTGCACACCTGGGGCAAGTCCGCCGGCATTACCCCCGAACTGGCCATGCGCTTTGCCACAGAGGGGAAATGGAACGAGGCCGTCTTTGCCTACGAATACCTGCTGGCAGAAGGGCTCACCTCCGCTACTCCATATGGTAAAATACCGGATCACGCCCAGATTTGCTACTACCGAGCCTTTGCGGATATCTGCCGCAGCAAGCTCAATAACAATGCACAACTGGCAGAAAAAGCTCTGGCAGGCATTAAAGGCACCCCGGCAGAATCCACGGCCAGCCGACTGCTGGCATTGCCGGTACCGAAGCCGGTACCTCCGCAGCCACAAACTCTGCCGAAAGAAGCGGATTTACTGGCCGCTCTCCCGGCACGCGATTGGAAGCTGAAAGACGGCAGCACCATTTCCGGACAGCTGCTCAGCGTCCACAAAGGCATGGTGAATGGCCTGCGCCTGCGCATGCCCGATGGAAGCTCGCAACTCATTGCAGAACATACATTGGCAGAATCTCCTGCAGCTTACATCCGCGAATGGGAGAAAGCCAATGGCATGCAGACCTGGCAATGGAAAGAGGAGCCGAGCAATTACCCCTACTATGAAAAAACGTACGGCAAGTTACTCAAAGCCGTGCCGGATGAGCGCCAGAAATACATGGAAGCGTGCCGTGGTGAGTTCCGGGTGGGTATTCTGCTGCGGGATGGCAGCGTTGAGTTGCAGACATGCCGAAGGCGCAGCACTCTCAGGTAATAGAACACTGCCGCAAGCCGGAAAATCAACGCACACTCCCCACCAATTCATAAATTACCATGAAACGCGCTGTCATCTCCCTTTTCATCGCCATCAGCTGCTCTGCCATAGCACAGCAGAAAGCACCACTCCCTTACGCTACTCAACTGGCGGCTTTCCATTCTCAGGCAGAACAGATGAGCAAGGCTCTCTACGCCGCCAACGCCGCACTGGAAGCAGCTCAAGACCGCACCTCGGCCGATGCAGCTGCCCCGCTGGTGCTCGAGGTGCACCGGCAGCACGCCCTCATGACCACCGCCTCACAGACGCTGGAGCAGGCCGGAGCCACGGTTACAGCCCTCTTCAGCAAGGGCAAACTGCGGCTGGCTCTGCGCCACCTCCCCCTCGGACGCTACCAGAAGCTGAAAGATGAGCAGATGAAGCAGAATTGCCACGGCTCCGTGCGTCTGTACCTGGCACTGACGAATCGCACAGCAGCTTTCAATGACGCACAGATAGACAGCCCGCTGAGCGAAGCAGATGCCACAACGCTTCGCGCTGTGGCAGAAGTTTTTGAGTGTCTGCGCCGCAACACCAACCTCAAAAAATGGGAAACGGAGGAAAACTTTGACACAACCCTCCTGGCTCTTATCGATAAAGCACAGCCGGGCATAGAGGCTCTGCAGCAGAGTCCGGTCGCGCTCATGCAGTTCGATGCCATGGTCATCGCCGCGCGTCCCCAACTGCAGCTGCTCTACGAACGCGCCTTCTACGAATTCGGCAATCTGGAGGAACGCCTCATACGCAGGCCGGATAACTTCTTTGCCAACCTCTACAGCGAATACTACCGCCGCACCTACTTCGACCGACGGGCTTCCCACACCAACCACCCCGACATCCGCAAGCTCGTGGCAAGCCGCTGGGACGCCGTGGCCCCGGCACTGGCAGAATTCCGCAAAAAGCATGATTTGGGCGAGGGCGATGGACGCACACCGGAAACCGCCTTCAGCTTCCCACCCCACGTCAACCGCAGCAACTACGCAGACTTCCTCAACGAGTTCTCACAGAGCATATTCGGAGAAGATGCGCTCTTTGTTCAGCCTCCCAAAATCCTGCAGCGCAACAAATTCAATAAGCCCGTTGTGTACGCCCTGGCCTACGGAGGACGCCTGCAGGGTAAACACCTCCGCAAGGTTCACCTTATCTACTGTTATTTCTATCTTCCTCAATGAAACGATTATTCTCCACAATAAGTGCTTGTGCCCTGCTGCTCTGCGGCTTGGCGCAGGCTCAGGACGGCGGCTTTGCCAAAGCAGCAGAGTTCGGGTCCCCAAAACTCGACCTCAACAACCCACAGTACCTGAAAGCCGGCGCTGTTCGCACATGGGAGCTCCCCTCCGGCCCCATACAGGCTGCCATTGTCGCCTTGGAGGGCGAATGGGGACGCCGGGCAACCGTACAGCTGCGCACAGAGTACGGGTTGCAACTCGGTGTGCCCGCCCGCAACCTGCGGGATGCGGATCTTGCAGCCGTGCGCCAATGGCTGGCGGACAATGCATTCGCAGAAATGGAGACCCTGCGTCATGGCAAAGTACTCTGCAGGATTCTGGCAGTGACCGAACTGAGCAACTATGAGCTGATGGTACACCTGGTACAGCCGGATGGGCGCCTGCGCCACTGGCCCGTTTACCGCAAGGCGTCCCACCCCGGAGAACGCTTCGAGGCCCGCCCCGTACCGGTCACCCAAAAAACGCTCGACATGCTCCACGAGCATCTGAAACGCCAGAAGGAACTGCCGGCGGCCCCGCTGACCATTGCAGAGAGCGTGCAGGAAGCCGCTGCCTGTGCAGCCATTCGAGGGCAGAGCGTGGTGGTGCTGTTTCTGAACAACCGAGGCAGCGATGCAGATAAAGCCTTCCGGAGTTTCCTGAAGCAATATCCTTATGCCTCTGCGCATCTGAGCCGTCGGCACGTTTTCCTGCTGGCGTACAGAGGAGAAGATGGCGCCTACCCCACAAGCATGACGCGCGAGCTGCTCGCACTGGATTATCAGCTGAACCCGCAGAATCAATACGCACAGATGAATATGACTGCCCGTCATATCGCAGAAGCCCATATCGAGGAACAGAGCAGCATTATCCACGGAATCCACTTCATGCCGTTTCCCTACGCCAGGGACAACGAGCCTAACCCCTCTCGCTGCTATAGCTGCAACATCTACCTGATTGGCAACAGACTCTCCACCACTCCCGAAAAACTGGATTTCAACCTGCAATGAACACTTTCCCCCTACATAAAATCCTGCTCGGAAGCATGCTGACCCTGCTGCCACAAGCCGGAGCTCTGCTGCTGGATGCTTACAAAGACCCAGTCACGCCCCCGACAGCGGGAGATATAACAGCGGCGGACTGGTTTGCGAACGAAAGCAGCAAGGAAGCCGGCTGGCTGCAACGCACCTGCTCCACAGAAGAAGTCCGTGCTCAGGAACAACTCGAACACCTGCTGCAGCACCCCGACGACGAGGACGCATACTGCGCCCTGGCCCAGGATTGCGATGGCGTGAACGCCGTCATCAAATCCCCCGGCTTTACCTACACCGGCAAGCAGTATGTAACAATCTCCCCCCTGCTGCGCTACCGCAACCTGCTTAGCGGCGTCAAGGGGGCCCCCGGGCGAGCCTTCATTCTGCGCATGCGGGATTTCCTGCGTGGCAATCCGCGCGGTCAGGAGCTGGCACTGGGAATCTACCGCTGGCTGGAGGAGGAAGAGAACCTCACCGAGCCGGAAATACAAGTGCTCAGCAACGCCCTCTCCAAATGGCTCAACGTCCACAACAGCAGCAAAATCCAGGCCGCCTACGCCCGCCTGTTCATGAAGGAATTCCGGGGGCTGAAAGAAATTCAGCTCACCCCGAAACAAGAGGAACGCATCTTCTCCCGCCACCCATCCCTGCGCCCCTTTGTACTAGCCGCTGGCGCTCTCAATGGCATGCCGGTAGCACGGAAAGAGCGAGAAAACGGCATTGCCAACTGCCTGCTGCATGAACTGACCTGGCAGAATGCCCCCGAAGTTCTGCCCTTGGCACGCCACCTCCGCCTTTTCGGCTTCGAACTACTGCGCCGCACACCGGACTCCTTGCCCGCCTACCTGAATGGCAGAGGCATCGCACAGAATGGCGGCTACCTGGCAGAGGTGCCGACCTGCTGCTATTCCGCGCTCGCCGGAGAAGAAAGCACCACACGCGAACAAGTGGCCAAGCTGCCGCCCGAGCTGGGTGCCCTGGGGACCCGCTGTCTGCTGGCAGCCGGAGCTCAGAATAACATCTGGCAGCCGGTCAGCAAGGAGACCAACCCCGCCCGGTGGCCGGATGCCTCCGCAGTCACCCTGCCTCAGTGGAAGCCGGAGCTGCTCGGACTGGCGGATGAGAAGCCGGAAACGCTGCAAGCCGCATTTGCCACCGATCTGAAAGAACTCGGCACCCATCTGAATACCCTGGAAGTCCACGGCATGCGCGGAGCCTTGCTGTGCAACCTGCTCAGTAAGTGCGACAGCGTGCGTCCCGTGGTGCGGGACCTCACCCTTCCCGTTTACCAGCGTATCGCTCTGGCTCTGGACGAAGACGGAATAAATATTTCCTTCGATGAGGAAAGCGAAAACTTCCGCATCGAACGCGGACAAGACAAACTAACCGCCCCGGTAGAGCTGCTTCTGCACCGCCTCACCCTCCTGCTGGCCTTGCAGGAAAAATCGGACGCCCACACTGCCATGCAGGCATCCTGCGGGCAACTTGCCCGGCTGCTGAATCGCCACCGGCTGTGGCCGCTTGTTATCTGCCAGCGGGAGCTGCGCGATTTCAGCCCGCGCACATTACTTACCCTGTTTACGCACTACGAAGGAGAAGCAGAGCCATTGGAGCACTATGGCGAGGCCATGGGACTGGCGGCAGAAATGAATCTGGCACGCCTGGCACTAGAGGATGAGCTGGGCGACACCCTCCTGCTGGCCGCCACCATCAGCGGTGCCATCCCGGCTACCGACGAAGCCAGGCAGAATGCCGTGGCAAACTTACTGGAACAAGCCAAGGCCGCCCCCGACAGCGAGCTGGCAGCGGAAACCGTGAGCCACCTGCTCCGCAATGGGCAACACCGCGCTGTGGCAGATTGGAAAGAGTGTCCCTCACGTTGCTTCTGTGGCAGATATGCCGCCAATGGCCTGCGCCTCATCCGTGCACTGCTTCAGGATGGGCAGCAGGAAGCGGCCGGGCAGTTGCTTGCCACCATGGCTGACGACAAAGATACCGATACCACCCCGGCCTATCGTCTGGCCTGTGCACTGCTGAGCCGCGATGAGCAGGAGAAAGCCCGCCTGCACAAGGATGCTCTGCTACTGGCGCTGGTGCACCGCAGCTTCGACTACGCCGCCTACCGCGACAGCATGGAGGAGCTGGCTCTGGCCGAGGGCAGCGCCGACTCTGTCATGAAAGCGGAGCTTCTCTTGTCCGGTGGAAAGTCTGCCGGCATTACCCCGCGCATGGTACAGCATTATACCCACAGCGGCCTGTGGGAAGAAGCCGCCTTTGCCAGCCGCTATCTGGTGGCAGAGGGGATTTCCACCGCGACACCTTATGGTACAACGCCCTCTCAGGCCGACATTGTGCGCTATGGGCAGTGCGCAGGCCTCCCTGCACAAAAAACAGAGCAGCAGCCCGCAGAAACACCTGTCCACCAGCCGCAACCGCTCAAAACCGGGCCGCAGCTCAGCTGCGGAACTCTCCTGAGCGCCGATGTTGACCTCAGCGCTCCTGCCCAGTATGTCCTGTACCTGAAACAGGGCAACAATATCAGAACGCTGCACTCCGCTTCCCCTGAATTGAATAAACAGGACAAAGAAATCGTCTGCCAATTCTGTGCTGAGCCGACAAACCTGAGGCACCTTGCGCCCCACATCGCAGCCACTCCACAGGAAGCTCTGCGCCTTGCAGAAGAGCACCAGCTGCCCATATTGGTACTCACTCGCTGCATGCCACAGAACAGCCGGGCACCCTTTGAGCTCAACTTATACCGGGATTTGTACCCGGAAACCGGCGAATGGCTGCGCCGCCATTATATTCTGATGCCCCTGAAAGCGGATTTGCTCAGCAATGAAGATCGCGCAGCATTGCTGCAACTGGAGCAGACGATGGCGCCGGGCTTAGCCCCGGAAAACACACCGATGGCACAGGCCATCGATTCCGACAACAGCAACGCCGCCATGTCATTACTCCCCGCGTGCATCCTCCGAAAGGGTAGTTCCGAGTGCGGCTCACTCCAACTCTCTGCTTCCCTTCCACCGGAAAAAGTGCTACAATCCCTTGTTCCCTTCACCAAACCTGACAAAAACTGACATGAAACGCCTTCTATACCTCATGCTGCTGGGACTCAGCCCGGCCATGGCAGCCCCGCAACCGCTGCTGGGATTGCGCGCAGAGCCCACCCCAGATTACCTGCGCGAGCACTACGCCGCCCTCATCCCATCCGGCACCGGCCTCAGTGTGGTCGGCACCGTGGCAAAAACACCTGCCGCCGAGGTACTGAAAGATGGGGATATCATCCTGAGCATCAATGCTAAACCCATAGGCAAAAAAGAGGAACTTGCCGCACTGATGCAGGAATGCAAGCCGGGAGATGTGCTGCAACTGCGCGTCCTGCGCCTGGGGGAAGTAATCGAGCTGAGCCTCACTCTCGCAACCCGCCCCGAGCAACCCACCCTCAACAGCGAGCAGACAAGCGAACTCAATCGCCTGCTTCTGCTGCTCTGCCCGCAGGCAGAAGAAGCCACGGTAGATGTTCCTGCCGTGCGTCGCCACATGCTCAAGCTCGCGGATATGGGGCTGGCGCAGAAGGATGAATACGACACTTGCACCCTCTACCTCGCTGCGGGCGAGACCCTCATCCGCATCAAGTCATCCGAACGCAGCCTCACCATCCGCAATAACCACCCCAAAGTTCCGGACGCCTACCTGCGCGCCGGCAACTACACCCGGGATGACGAACGCCTGCACGAAAAACTCACGGAGCTTCTGCTCCAGGCCGATTATTACCGCCCATGAACTCGCATTACCTCAGCATTCTCCCCCTAATCCTCTGCCCCATCTGTGCACAGGAAGCCCCAGCCCCCACCTCCAATGCCTGGGAGCAATTCGACAACGCCAAACTCGCCTACGAGGCCATCAGCCTTATAGATGACCTTATGCGAGACTATCACAACACACTCAAACAAAAACCGGAAAAAGCAAAATTGCCCGACCGGGAAACCTTCTTGGCAGGCTTCCGTTTTGCTCTGGAAGCCGGCGAGGAAGCCACATGGAAGCGCATGCACAAACTGTGGGAACAACGCCGGGATTTCGTGCTCAAACAACTTCCCCTAGCAGATTTCCTTCCTGCCCATGCTGCCCAGCCGGACGTACAGAAACTGCCGGACGGCCTGCAATACGATGTGTACACAGCAGAAACCGCTGAGGACAACTACCGGGCTCGCCGCGCCCACAGACTGATTGCCCGTGTGCCCGGCAGCGAGATTTCCCTGTATGTGAGCAGTACTCCGCTAGCCATAGATGATGCCCTGTACGAGGCTCCGCGGGGCCGTGCCTGGCGCTTTCTGCTCACACCGGATATGCTGAGCAAGACAGACCGCATCTATCCGAAAAAACTCGGCATCAAGGCTGTGGAAATTCTGGCCGTGCGAGAAAGTCTGGAAAACGAAGAGATTGAGCGCATCCAGAAATACTTCGACACCAAGCAGCCTCCACTGCCCGCCATCGCTATGAGCACGCCCGAATTTGACCACGAAGAGGCTATTCTGAGCGGTGCCCGTGCCGCCCTGTGGGCAGAGGCGGATGAGCGCATGCTCTCCCGAGTGGAATCCCTGTGGGACCTCTATGTCAACGACTCGGAGGAAAGCTACAAAACACTCCGGAAGGAATACGCCGCAGCATCCGAAGCTTGCTGGAAAGCCCGGGAAGAACTCACGCGCCAGCAACACACTAAACTCACCCCGGAAATTCTTGCCGCCCAGGAGAAAATCCCCGGCACTCAGAAACTTTCCAACGGCATTCTCTACCGCACCAAACAGGTGGACGGGCAAAATAAACCGCTCACCGAAGTCCGCTTCATCGAGGAGGAAGAACTAGGCCCCGAGAGTTACCTGCGCGTGCGCGACCGCGTCATCTCCGAACACGATCTGCCCACTATCCTTCGCGAGCTGGCACCGCAACTGCCCGCCGCAACAGAATGGCAGATTATCATCCCCCCCGCCCTGCGAGGCAAGGAGTACGACCTGCCCCTCATCTACCGCCTGCGGCTCCAACGACGTCAGAAAGCAGCGGAAGACCGCCCCCTCATCGCACCGGATATCCTCTGATGCATTCTCCAGTAGCCCGTGCTTATGCGCGGGCTCATCTCGTCTCAGCGAAGCTTCAGCGCAAACGGTTGCTCGAAGCGCGGCGGAGTCATTTTTGGGAAGCAATGGCTTATAACGCCTGCACCGTGTGCGGATTCAACATCGTTTTTTCTCACACGAAACGCTGATTTCACAGCGCCTGGAGGCGGCGGACGAGCTCCTGCGGGAGAGCCCGGCACTCCTGCGGGGTGTTGAGCGCATGGAGGGAAAGCACATTGCCCGCGGCATCGCGCACGATGAGGGTAAGCCGACCATCCAGCGCATGCAGCATGAGGCTGCCTTGTGCATCCGTATATTCCAGTTCGGCCTCATCATTACCACCCTGCATCCAGTTGGGCTGATTCACCTGCAAGGTGAGAGCGAGGTTACGCAGCTCGCGCAGGTCTGCCACCACGGCAGAGGGTTTCATGCGATAGGGTAGAGCCCCGAGCTGGTGGCGGATGCGAGCACGCGCCTGACTCATCTGCAGACTCACCTCGTAGGGAACGGCCACTTGCTCGGTACTCACGGCCGAAACCGGAGTAGAAGCAGGCTCCGGCCTGGCGGCCAGTTCCACAAGAGCAGTACGCCACACCTCGCTGCGGCGGTACTGCACACGCAGCACATCTCCTGGGCGGCCTGTGGCTATCATCTGCCGCAGGGCGTCCTTATGCGTCACGTTTACGCCGTTAAGTCTCCATATATGATCCCCGGCGCGCAGGCCGGCCTTCTCTGCCGGGCTGCCGGGCAGGACCCTTTCCACCACGACGCCCTTAACATTCGTATCAGCCGGCACCACACCAAACACCACACGTCCCTGCTCTGCGGTTGTTGCTGCAAAGAGCTGCCCCACTGCTACAACGAGCAGCAGCAAAAGGCACAGGAAGCTGGTGAGGCGGGAGTTCATCAGATAACGTCTTCGGGTAAGTTGCAAAGGTTACAAGGCAGCGAGCGGACACGCAGCACAGTGTTGTCTGCCGCCACGACGGTCATGGTATCGTAATACTGCGAGCCAGACTCACTCACACGGATACCCCGACTAGCCGTTGCCTGCAGAGTCGGGGCAGAGGTATGCCCCTCCTGCGGTGCTATGCAGAACAGACTCCCCACCATAGCGCAAAGCACCACACTGGCGGCTGCACCATACTGCCAGCGCAGAGAAACAAAACGGCGGGGGCGCTGCGGAGCAGACGAAATGGACTTCAACAGGCGTTGGCGAAAGGCCGGCGACATCGCGGCCGGTGCCAATCGGGCTGCCCGGGCAATAGCCTGCTCTGCCTCCATGGAGGCCAACAGACGCGCGCGGAACTCCGACCGCAGGGATGTTGGCGGAAACGGCGGCTGAGTATCGTCTTTATCTTCTGTAAATTGTTTTGTCATTATTCGGGTAAAGGGTCTTCCGCCAGCTCCTCGCGAAAACGCTCCAGAGCACGGCGATATCGTGCATAAACAGTGGAGACGGCTTCACCCGTCACCTCGGCAATCTGCTGGTGGGTCAAATCCTCCCACAGCTTCAACAGCAAAATCTCAGCATAATCTGCCGGCATGCGGCGCAGTATACGCTCCACGTGGCGGCGGTATAAGTCATCATCATGCTCGCTATGCAGCCATGGGTTTTCCTGCACCGCGTCCCGGCTGTCTGCATCCATCTGTTCATATTTGTAGCGAGCCTTGCGGCGGCGGCCAACATCTGCCGCCCGATGACGAATGGCAGACAATACATAGGAGGCGTACTGCTCCACACCACCCTCAAATCTGCCGCTCTCCACCACACGCACCAACTGCACCACGGCTTCCTGCATCACATCCTCGGCATCTGCCAGGCTGTGGGTCTGCTGGCGCGCATAGAGCATGAGCCGCGGACCGTACTCATCCAGCCACGCGCTCCAGTCTGTGGGCAGAAAGTTGGGTGCCTTCTCCCACGCTGTCGGGTCGTTAGTCATGCTCTTTTACCCTATAGGCGCATGAGCGAGAGTTTTTTTCATCAAATTTTGAAAAAAAATGAAAAATACTAAAAAAGTGAGGGGAAATACCCTCAGGTACTTCCCCTCAACAAGATTAGCTTTGCAACTGTGGCAAAAGAATCTTAGGCGATGGAGTCGCCCAGCTTCTTCATAGCCTCGGCAGCGCGGTTGGAGTAACCCCACTCGTTGTCGTACCAGCCGCACACCTTCACCATGTTGCCGCCTACCACATAGGTGAAGCCGGCGTCGAAGATGCAGGAGTGGGGGTTGGACACGATGTCCTGGAGCACGAGAGCCTCCTCAGAGTACTCGAGGATACCCTTAAGCGGGCCCTCAGCAGCCTCCTTCATGGCGGCGTTCACCTCCTCAACGGTCACATCGCTCTTCAGCACGGCCACGAAGTCGGTCAGAGAACCGGTCGGGGTGGGCACGCGGAAGGAAGCGCCGTTAAGCAGACCCTTGAGCTGGGGAATCACCTCACCGATAGCCTTGGCAGCACCGGTGGTGGTGGGGATGATGTTGATAGCGGCAGCGCGCATACGACGGGGGTCGCTGTGCGGCAGGTCGAGGATGCGCTGGTCGTTGGTGTAGGAGTGGATGGTGCTCATCATGCCCTTCTCGATGCCCCACTTGTCGTTGAGAACCTTCACCATGGGGGAAAGGCAGTTGGTGGTGCAGGAAGCGTTGGACACGATGTTGTGCTTGGCAGCATCGTACTCGTCATCGTTGATGCCGATGCAGAAAGTCAGGTCGGGGTTCTTGGCGGGAGCAGAGATAAGAACCTTCTTGGCACCAGCCTTGATGTGACCCTCAGCCTTCTCACGAGCGGTGAAGAGACCGGTGGACTCCAGAACCACGTCAACACCCAGCTCAGCCCAGGGGAGCTGATCCGGACCCAGCATACCACCAACAATCTTGATGGCGTGGCCGTTCACAACGAGGTTGTCACCGTCGATCTCGATGGTGCCGTTGAACTTGCCCTGCGTGGAGTCGTACTTGAGCAGGTGAGCGGTGGTAGCGATGGGGGTAAGGTCGTGGATGGCAACAACCTTCTCAAGCTCGGTCTGGGACATGGCGCGAAGCACGTTGCGACCAATGCGACCGAAACCGTTAATAGCGTATTTAGCCATAGTATGAGGATATATATTCTATAAGTTGATTGTTTCCCGCTAAGCCACCCGGCCCAGCAAGGCATGCGCTTATTCTACTCCCTGACGCCCTTTGAGTCAATACAAATTTCATTTATACCTCCGAAAAATCTCGTCAGAATGGCCTTTCCGCCCCTTTCTGTGACAGCAATTCGCACTTTACTTGACATAACGCAGCTTCTGTGGCATGATACGCACAAGTTAACGCGCATGGCTCCGTCGTTCAATGGATAGGACAAAGGTTTCCGGTACCTTCGATGTGGGTTCGATTCCCGCCGGGGCTATACAACAACTCGCTGATTTCGGCGGGTTGTTTTTTATTGTTCAACCGCAGAAACATAAAAATCCCCGCAACCGATAAGCGATTGCGGGGATTTTCATGGGATAAGCGGATGGGGTGAGATTCGAACTCACGGAAGGGATAAACCTTCGGCGGTTTTCAAGACCGCTGCATTAAACCGCTCTGCCACCCATCCTGGAATAAGGCACAAACTGTGCGTGCGTCTATACTAGCGAATGAGCAGCCCCGGTGCAAGATTTTTCTGCAACATGACACAAATCCTCGGACAACGGACTTTACACGCAGATGCGCAAGAAATTGGAATTGGGCGGGGGGGGTGCGAACCCGTCAGGCGAGCCTAATTAAGAGCCTCGCCGAACGGCGAGGCGGCATAAAATAGCCACGGGTGGAGTGAGCAACGCGAACGAAACCCGTGGGAAAGGCAAAAAAAACAAAGAGAACCCCACCGGATGGTGGGGTGGCACAAAGCGATGCTACATATTGAAGCCTGGGCATTATGCCACCCCTCCTTTCGTCGGGGTTCCAATATTTAAACATCTCCTCCCCAGGGCTGAAGCCCTGGGCTACCATATGCCGCCTCGCCATACGGCGAGGCTCACAAATTCCGCTCGCCTGCGGCTCGCCAAATTTCAATTTCTCGCGCACTTTTTCAAATGCATCAATCACACCCAGTTCGAATCATCCTCCCAGCAGAAAATGAGCCGCAGCGTCACAGCTGCTGCAAAAAGGAGCTTCTGCGCAGAGGGAGACAGGAGGTGGGAGGGCGGGGGTAGCATCGGCTCGCAAACAGGCAGAAGATGGCGCAGAGTCCCCATCGTCAAAACATTGACCAACATAGCCCAGAAATGCTGGACTCGTCGCAGGTTCACCCGGCACGATACGCCTTCCACCACGCCACAGGCAACAGAAGGACAATAGCGGTCGTACTCCAGCTGCACCTGCGCTCCGGAGTCGGCTGCAATGCTCAGTCTCACGATACCACCATCCCCTGCCCGGCTGTTCAGCTCTGCTGTATAACAATCTTCCCCGGCCATGATGTGAACTACACTATCCTTGCATTCCAGCCGCCACGGCACACCGCAGAACTCTCCGGCAGCCACGCCCGCCTCGAAGCGCATACAGCCCATCTCGACGCCATCGGGCACCGACAAGAAAGTCACTACCCGGTGCTTGCCTTCTGCGCGAGTACGGCTGCTCACATGAATGTAATCCATGCGAGCAGTATAGGAGAAGGCGCAGGGATTGTAAAGTCTTTTTCTGCTTGACTACCAAAGTCTGCTGTGATATATTCCGCGCGTCAGTTCCGGACTGGGGCTGTATTTCTCTCCGCTTCTCCTCATTGTCATGACCGCTATTTTCGTATTTTGCCTGTTATCTATTCTGCTGGTACTCGGTAAGGTGCTGCGCACTCTCATTCCGCTGTTGCAGCGCTGTTACCTGCCTAGCTCCGTAATTGGCGGGTTCATCGGACTGCTGATTTTCCAGTGTTTTCCCGGTCTTATTCCGGCAGATGTGGTGAGTGCTATTGGCAAACTACCTGGTTTCATGATTAACGTTGTATTTGCCACGCTATTCCTGGGAGTCGTGACTCCTCCGCTGGGCAAGGTAGTGCGAGTTGCCTTTCCGCAGCTGTGTTTCGGGCAGATTCTGGCCTGGGGGCAGTATGTCATTGGCTTTGCAGCGGTGGGGTTCCTGCTGCTTCCTTTCTTTGGCGTGAATGAGGGTTTTGGCAACCTGCTGGAAATCGGGTTCCAGGGAGGACACGGCACAGTGAGCGGCATGGCAGAGAGTTTCGAATCCTTTGGTTGGGAAGACGGAATCGCGCTGGGCTACACCATGGCCACGGCCGGCATGCTACTGGCAGTCATTCTGGGCATTGTCCTCATCAACTGGGCAGCCCGCAAAGGCTACATACAGAATATCCGCCGCTTCGAGGAACAGGACAAACTGCAGCAGAAAGGAATTTACGGCAAAGAAGAACAGCCCGCTGCTGGCGTGCAGACAGTGTATTGCGATTCCATCGACTCACTGGCCTGGCACATTTCACTGGTAGGCATTGCTATTCTGGCCGGCTTCGGCCTGCGATACGGCCTGCAGGAGCTGGAGGCCGCATGCAGCTCCGATGGAGTGGTGACCCTCATGAAAGGCTTCCCGCTCTTCCCCTTCTGCATGATAGGCGGCTTGCTGATGCAGAAACTGGCGCAGCGCGTGCGGGTGCACCAGCTCATCGACCACGGCCAGATGCAGCGAGTCTCCGGTGCTGCGCTGGATTTCCTGGTAGTGTCCGCCATGGCCACCATCAAAGTGCAGGTGGTGCTGGACAACTGGGTGGGGCTGCTGGTACTCATCGTGCTGGGCACGCTGCTCTCGCTCTTCATGGTAGTTGTGGTGGCACGCCGCCTCTTCCGCGAATCCTGGTTTGAGTGTGCCATTGCGGAGTTCGGACAATCGCTGGGAGTGACAGCCACGGGTCTGCTGCTGTTGCGTGCCGCCGACCCGGAGAGCAAGACTTGCGCCACACAGGCATTCGGTTACAAGCAGTTGCTGCACGAGCCCATTATGGGCGGAGGTCTGTGGACAGCTCTGGCTCTCACCCTGCTCTACAAACTGGGCTGGGCCATTATGCTGGGCATTTCAACCGCTGCTCTGCTCATCTGGATTGCCGCCGCTGTCATTTTTGTGCGCAGGAGAGGAAACTAAAGGGTTCCGAACAAGAGCTCGCAGCATATCGCGAGCCGCCGGGAGGGCCAGGCCCTCATTTTTCAGATGGTAAAGGCAGATTGTCGGGGGATTGCCCACAGAAAGTGAGCGGCCTCATCGGCCCGTCCGGAAACCTTTCAAGGAACGATAAAGGACATACACTATCCCGCATACCAAAATCACAAAGGGTGTCAGGAGGAGGGTAGCAACGCTCAGCATGGCCCAATAGTAGCAGGAAACTACTTGCATCGGCCATTTTTCCAGGTTTTCAGATAAGCTCGTGCGCGAGGACAGAAGCCCATCCATGCGGGAAGAGAGGAGGCCTCCCTTGTTGCGGTTAGGGTCGCGCACCAGTAGCTGTCCATTGCCACAAAGCACAAACTCCACACCTGTAGCATGCGGCCAGTACCAGGCGTGGTAGGGACCGGACAGAGCATTATCCCGCAGGTGCGACAGAAGGCGCGTATCCGGCGAGGTATTATACGCGGGCTCTGCCTGATACCCCATGCGCAGCATGTTTTCTGCCGAGGGCTGCACGATGAAGATGCGCGTATACCGCCCCTCCTCTGCCACTAGCTCATCATCCACACAGCGATAGCTCCTGAGCAGTGTCTCCGGGGTACCCCAACCGGCATAATGCCAGTCAAAATCCGGGCGCAGATAGTATACAGGCAACCCGGCCACCAGCAGCAGCCAGAAGATGAACAAACACCACTTCCACCCAGTTCTTTTAACAACAGCCATAAATATCCCCCCAATCATCTACTACATAACAGAAAGAACCATCTGCTACCAGAATCACACCACAAAGGTCATCCAGTTCCCGCCAGGGAGCCACCAGCCACACGGCTTCGTCATCGGCGCGCTCGCAGAAAAAATAACACAGCGTATCAGCCGCTTGAGTAGCTGATATCCCCCTGCGAAAAGCGGGCAACACCTCCCCGGCTGCATGCAAGATACTCATGAGCGCTTCCGTAGAAGAGATTGCCATCTGTTCGGCCTGCTCCCGGAAGAACCAACCACGCTGCACCGCCTTACGAAGCAACTTAACAGGAGCAACCACGGGGGGCCACTCGTCTATACAGACATCATCGGGCGCCGCGCCGAATGTACGGTGCATGATTGCCTGCTGCGAGAGCAAGCGACGCGAAGCCCGTTGCTGTGCAGCCCCCGGCACAGAGTGACGGGCAGCAATCAACAAATTGTTGCAGATTAAATACTCCTGCCCCTCGAAGGCTTTTCTGTGCTGCGGCTGCAGCTTGCCCGCCTTACAGGCTGTGTACAAGGCCTCCCGCATGCGACTGCCGAAAAGGGCTCTGTCCCTCGGGCGCAGCCACAGACCAGCCGCCAGTACATCCAGAGCCAGAGCCACCGCCTCTTTCTCCCCTGCGGTCACAGCAGCCAGAAAAGCAGACTGCTCCATCCCGGAGCCGTAGTAAAATGCAGCCTGTTGCTCCACCGGCACTTCCCGGCACATAGCCAAGCGGTGTTTCATCCGGTCAAATGAGGGTTTCTGTGAACGAGGCCTTTTCATATCAATCTTCCGCGTAAAGTGGTCCCCCTGGCAGATGCATAGTTGCAGCATCCACCGAAGTCAGTAGTTCGTCCCAAGCCGCCAGCATTTCCTCAGGCACAGTCTTAGTCTCTGCCACCTCCAGCAGCTCATCTGCCAGCTGCGCGAGATAGGAACGTATGTCCGTATACCCCTGCGCCTTGCGGATGAGAGCGGCCACCTCTTCCGGCTTGCGAAAGTATGCACAATGAGCCGCCAGATTCGACTCAAAAATGCCCAGGTTATCCGGCCGGCAGACATTATCGTGCGAGCATATACTCAGCAGCAACATTCGCCCATGCAGAGACTGCACCAGACGGGCTATCAGGGTCTCATGCCTGTCTGCCAACGGCCCGCAGTATAAATATGAGATGGTCATCAGCCTCATGTATTCCATGCACATCTCGCCGCGCAGGTAGAGCTCCAGCTTTTCCTCGTAGATGGAGCAGATTTCACCCAGCACCGCACCCAGCGTGCCGTCTGCCTGGAGCTCTTTCATGTGCATGGGCACCCAGACTTCTACCAGATTCTCCCAGAGGTCGTGGTATGAGTTATGAGCATGCAGAAAATCATACAGCGGGCGCAGGTAGCTACAACACTCCGCGTATGTACCGGCGGGCAGATAGCCCTGGAACACCCAGTGAAGGTCACTCTCCGTGATACTCCGCCCCTGCTTGGCCGTGATGGCATCCAGCCATGAACGCTCCTCTTCGGAATCAAAGTCATGGTATGGGTCGCTGAGTGTATAAAGGGGCATGAGGCCATTCTGTCATAATAGGTATGACATTGCAAGCGCAAAACGCCATAATGCCTTGAAAAGTGTTTGACATGGAAAATTCAACGTGCTAGTATCGCCCCACGCGTTGTTCAAGCGCGTATCAACTCAATACACCGTTTTATCATTATGTCCGTCGTCAAGTTTTACAAAGAAGAACACCAAGTTCCTTTGGAAATGCACAAGGTACGCGTTGTGCAGAAACTGTTTCTGCCCCCCGTCGAGCAGCGAGTAGAGCTGCTGAAGCAGGCTGGCAACAACACCTTCCTGCTACAGAATAAGGATGTGTTCATGGATATGCTCACCGACTCCGGCGTGAACGCCATGAGCGACAACCAGGTAGCCGCCTCCATGCAGGCTGACGACTCCTATGCCGGCTCCGAGACCTTCAACCGCCTCTCCCGCGTCATCGAGCACGTGTTCGGTACCAAGTACTTCCTGCCAGCCCACCAGGGTCGAGCCTGCGAGAACATCCTGGCCGAAACCTTCGTGAAAGAAGGCGACGTAGTGCCCATGAACTTCCACTTCACTACCACCAAAGCGCACATCACCCGCAAGGGGGGACGCGTGGAAGAGCTCATCATCCCCGAGGGGCTCGACCCGAATCTGGACTACCCCTTCAAGGGTAACTTCGACATTCCCCGCCTGCGCGCCCTCATCGAGGAGGTAGGCCCGGAGCACGTTCCCTTTGTACGTATTGAGGCCGGCACCAACCTCATCGGTGGTCAGCCCCTCTCCATGGAAAACATGCTGGAGGTGGCAGCTGTCTGTAAGGAATACGGCGTGATGACTGTGCTGGACGCCTCCCTGCTGCAGGACAACCTCTACTTCATCAAGACCCGCGAGGCTGCCGCCAAAGAACTGAGCGTGGCTCAGATTATCCGCAAGCTGGCCGATGCGATGGATCTCATCTACTTCTCCAGCCGCAAGCTGGGCTTCGCCCGCGGCGGAGCCATCATCTCCAACAACGAAAGCCTCATCCTTAAGATGAAGGCCTTCATTCCCCTGTACGAAGGCTTCCTGACCTATGGCGGCATGGAGGTGCGAGCCATGGAGGCCATGGCCGTGGGTCTTATGGAGACGCTGGACGAGGAAATCATCAACCAGGGCCCCATCTTCATCGAGTACCTGGTGAAGGAGCTCTCCGACTACGGCGTACCCATGGTGAAGCCCGCCGGTGGTCTGGGTGCCCACATCAATGCCAGCGAGTTCCTGCCCAATATCCCGCACGAGCAGTACCCCGCCGGAGCCCTGGCCACAGCTCTGTACATTGCCGGCGGCATCCGCGGCATGGAGCGCGGCTCCCTCTCCGAGCAGCGTAACCCCGATGGCTCCGAGAACTACGCCGAGCTGGAGCTGGTGCGTCTGGCCTGCCCGCGCCGCGTGTTCACCCTCTCCCAGGTGAAATACTGCGCCGACCGCGTGAAGTGGTTGTACGACAATCGTGAGCTCATTGGTGGCCTCAAGTGGGTGGAAGAGCCGGAGGTGCTGCGTTTCTTCTTCGGCCGCCTGCAGCCGCTGAGCGACTGGCAGGAGAAGCTGGCAGCCAAGTTCCGCGAAGACTTCGGCGACAGCCTGTAAAGAGCCGGTAAATACTTACTCTTTTTTTCGCCGCGGTGCTTTCGGGCACCGCGGCTTTTGGCTTGTCGGGCGGGAGAAAATATGCTAGAGTGCAGGGCAGACATGAGCGCCCCCTCCTTACACTTTCTCGGCTGGCATGCCCCGGCCATTGAGCTGGTAGCGGACAAGCTGCTGGAGCTGAATGAAACGAACCCTGTCGACTTTCGCAGAGCCACAGTAGTAGTGCCTACGGCAGAAAGCGGCCGCCGCCTGCGGGAATATATGGCAGAGCGAGCGGGTAAGCCCATCCTCATGCCACGCCTCACACTGGCCGGGCAACTTATTCCCTGCGAGGGTAACAATGTAGCAACCGACGAAGAAACATTGGCAGCCTGGCTGGAAGTTGCAGAAAAAGACGCCTTCCGCAATCTCTTACCGCACAGGGATATCTTTGAGAACGAACGATGGCTGCTGGATACGGTTCTGCACCTGCAACGCCTGCGCTTAAGGCTGGAAAAAGAAAATTGCTCCCCGGAAAGAATAACAGGACATCTCCGACAACGCAGCGGAAAAACCGCTAACAAATCAGCTCAGCGTGTGCTTACGGAGGAACAAAGCAAATGGCAGGAAATGGGTGAACTTTTTGCAGCAGTGGATAACACCCTGCGCCGGCACAACCTCTGCCCACAGGAAGAAGCCCGGGCGCTAGCGCTGGCACCCGACAACAACCGGACAAACGGCTCGCTGCTGATAGTGGCCTGCGTGCCCGAATTATCCCGCCAATTGCAGATTTACCTGCAGAGCAGGAATGTGCGGGTGCAAATCTGGGTTAATGCCCCGGCTACAGAACGCCAGAACTTTGATACCTGGGGACAACCACTGCCTGCCGCCTGGAGCACCAGAAAGATAGATATCCCCAATGCCCTGGTGTATGAGGAGGACGGCAAAGTGAACAACAACGCCTCCACCCTGCATTTGACGGACGATGGAGATGCTGCAGCGGCTGAATGTGTACGACTGGTGCACGAAGTCGTGGAAAATCCCCACAACCCCGCCCCCAATCTTGCGCAGGAGGTTCTTATATCCTGCTGCGATACCGCCTTTACTCCCCGCCTGCATGCTGCTTTCCGCCTGGCCGGAGGAGAGGACTGGGTGCTAAACCTGCCGGAAGGGCGCTCTCTGCTTACCATGGATGCGGCTCACATGTACGGACGCCTAGCAGCCGCATGCAGAACATTCGGCAAGCACCCAATCTATGATGAAGCAAGCGGCAAAATCATCCACAACAACCAATCACAGCCGGATGCCTTCTGTGCCCTGCTCCGCAACAGGGCGTTCCAGCGCATGTTACCGGCCCCCGATGACAGGGAAGAAGTTGTACAGGGATTTGTGCCGCACCTGGAAGCCCTGTTGCAAAGTTTCCTGCCCGGCTCCGTATCGCGCCTGCTCTACCTGCTCAACCCACAGAACTCGCTTCCCATATCGCGCAGGGAAAACACCACACAGCATAAACTCCTCAACGAGCGCAAATCTGCCTACTATCGCTACGCCCTCCAGGCAGCCACTCTCGTTCAGAACTGCTGCGGCAGCATGCTCTCTCTGCACACCCTCAACGGTCTTGCAGCCCAAATGCAACGCCTGCAAAATGAGTCTGACATGCCGGATGCCATCCGCAAAATCACTCAGCCCCTGCAAATGCTCGCCGAAGCGCCGAATCGCGGCCTCAACCTCCTCGGCAGACCCCTGCTGGCACTCGAATACCTGCAACTCCGTGTAGACAACCTCGCCGCCGGTGCGCTACCCGAGACCCGACGCGAGGATACAGAACTGGATGTACCCGGCTGGAAGGAACTGACTTTCTGCCGAGGGCAACGTCTCATCATCAACGCTATGCATGATGGATGCATACCGGAACCCCTGGCAAAAGAAGAATTACTACCCGAATCTCTCTGCGAAGAACTGGGGCTGCAGCATACTCGCCACCGCGAAGCTCGCGATGCCTTCCTCCTCACCGCTCTACTGCACAGCCGTGCCCCGGGTGATGTGCATTTTGTCATGGCTCGTCAATCCGCAGACGGAGCCCCCCTCTCTGCCTCCCCCCTGCTGCTGCGCTGTGGACAGGATGCCGAGGGGCTGATGACGCTGGCCAGGCGCGCGCATTACCTCTTTGCTGACAATACGCGTGTCAAACTGCCCCCGGAGCCGGAAATCTGCCCCCTCAGAGCCACAGTACCCTCACACGGGAAAGCAAAAATCGCCCCCGGGCACATGGAATCCGTAAGCGACATTCTGCGAGAGGGCGAAAGCAACCCCTTTGCCCCCGGTACAGGACAAATTGCGGAGCGCCGCTACTCCCCTTCCACCCTTGCTGTCTTTCTGGAGTGCCCGCTCACATTCTGGATTAAAAATGCGTTGAAAATCGACCCATCAGCCAACCATGTAGACAACAAAATGGAGCCGGAATCCGCCGAATACGGCACCGGCATGCATGCCGTGCTCGACAGATTGGTGGCCGAATTTCCCTCTCTCTCTGTACTGCAGGAGCGTTGTCCCCAGGCGCTGAACAGGGGACAATATGAAGAGAGCGTCACCCGACGAGCTTGGGAACTGGCCGACTCTCTCCTCGCCACTGCGTACGCCGATGAAGGCGTTTTCACCCTACCCATGCAAGCCAGGCACAGCATGATGAAACGAACGCTTGCTCAGTTTGTCCACCTGCATGTGGATGAGCTTTTTGATGGCTGGTGCAATGCAGCCCGAGAGCTTAAAGTCACCCCGCAAATGGGGCTGAACGATGACAACAGCGGCGAGCTCGTCGGCTTCGACATGACGATTGACCGAGTGGACTACAACAGCCGGACAAACGAATGGCGTGTGCTGGATTACAAAACCTCGATGGAGCCCAAGGAGCCTCGTAAAATCCACTACGAAGAAGTACCGGGAGGTGAAGATTCCCTGTTTTACCGCTTCATGAACAGCGCAGAACAAGCAGACTTCCCGCTTTGCACAGCCAGAAGCAAAAAAACGCAACGGCAATACCGCTGGCGCAACGTACAGCTACCACTCTACACCTATGCCCTGCAACAGTTGACAACGGCAGACTTCCGCTCCCTGCTCCGAGAGCAGCATTTTACCCTGTGTCCGGAAGTGCAGGAACACCTCAGCAACACACCCGGGGAAGCCCCCCTGCTCGACAACACGCTGCCGGAAATGGGTTACTGCAGCCTGGCAACTAAGACACAGTTGGTTGCTTACCACAGCCTGATGAACCGGGACAAAGCCAAAGAACCCCGCACATACTTCTTTTTCCCGGAGAATACCATGGAGCATTACGAATCGGCCATCAAAACGGTACGCTCTGCCGTAAAACTCATTCGCAACGGGCTTTGCCTGTATTCTGCGGCCTCGCTGGAGCTCAAAAAGAAGCCCTTTGCCCAGTACGGGGGGCTCGCCCCATCGGCGGATCCGCGAGAAATCTTTGCCCTACCCGAACTGAACAAAACACCCCAGCCCTAATTCTCCATGTCCCAGCCACACCCCCCACTCATAGCTGTCACCAGCAATCTCATTTCCGCCTCTGCCGGTACCGGCAAAACCTATCAGCTTGCCTCGCGTTTCGTTGCTCTGCTTACCCTGGGATACAAAGCAGAGGAAATGATTGCCCTCACCTTCACACGCAAGGCCGCAGGCGAATTCCGCAATCGCATCCTCAAGGCACTCTCCGATGGCGCACTGGACCTGAATGAAAAAGGGAGTCCCCGCCCGCCAGACAGCGAAGGCAGGCCGACGGGGCGCAATGGCATCACCGCCCGAGTGTGGGAAACCTGGTCCGGGCTCACAATAAAGGAAGGCAAAGCCGTTCCGGCCGGTAACAGCGTAGCTCTCTGCCCGGCCTCGGCCTGTGTTGTTCACCAGGCGGCACTGGCTGGCACCACACCCGAGGCTCTTTATGCCGAGGACGACGAGCTCTTTGCCAGGTTGCAGCTGCCGCGGCTCACGGCGGCAACATATCGCCACCTGCTGGCGGATGTGGTGAATGCCATGTCGCGCCTGACACTCTCCACGCTCGACAGCTTCTTCAACCGCATTGTTCGCGGCAACAGCCTTACCATAGGCATACGCAATATTGTACCACTGGAGCCGGAAGATGTCGAAATCGAACGCCGAACCGTCCTTCGGAATATGCTGGCCTCCACCTCAGCCACTACACCGGAGGGGCAATACTTCCTGCAACAATACGAAAAACTTACATGTGGTGAGGGTAAAAACATGATGATTTACCTCAACGAACAGATACAGAAATATCTCACTCTCTACCGAAACATCAGTTCCCCGCAAGCCTGGGGGAATGCCGAAACGTTCACGCTGGAATCGGACATCACATGTGATTCCATCTCCCCGGAACAATGGGAAAACTACTCAAATGAGTTGAACATGCTCCTGCTGGAGCTTATAGAAAGCAACAGCAAGCTGGCAGAGAAAGCGAAAAAGGCCATACCAACCCTCATCAAAAATCTCAGGGACGGCAAGTTCTCCTTCCTGCACAAGCATGTCAGCGCCACAAGCGCCAATAGTGGCAGCGCATATAACAAATTTGTCGAGGTTCCGAAATCCAACGAAGCCGAGCAACTGCTGGCTACACGCATGGAGGACATTGTAAATGAGGTGCGCAATATCTACATGCAGGCCATCATCAACAAAACCCGCAGTCTTTTCTACATTCTGAACAGCTACGCCACGGCCTACCTCAGACACATGCGCAGCACCGGCAAGGTCGGATTCGACGATATCGCCATGTTTGCCTACCACCTCATGAAAAAAGGCGGCGATGCCGAACACCGGGACTACGCAGCAAACCGTATTACCTACAACCTGGATGCCTCATACAAACACTGGATGCTGGATGAGTTCCAGGACACCTCAGAGATGCAGTTCGCCACACTGGCTCCGGTGCTGAACGAAATCGCACAGAGTGAGCGCCATGAAGAGACCCGAGCTGCGGAACGCAGCATCTTTGTGGTGGGTGATGAAAAACAGAGTATTTACGGCTTCCGAACGGGAGAAACTGAGGTTTTTCACAAATTACAGACGGAAACGCCCTGGAAGGAAGTCCTGCACCCCTCGGGACTCGAGAAGAGCTATCGTTCTTCCCCTGAGATTATGGGGGAAAATGGCTTCATCAACAAAATGTTCACCGCACTCGATGAAGTAGAGAACAGCATTATCCGGGAGGATAACGAAACGCTCAGCATTATCGGAAGCGAAGAACGCCTCTCGCACGACGCCCGACTCCGGAACACCTTCTCGCACCATCGCTCCGCAACATCAAAAGCCGGATACGTTCGCATCACAGCCGTTCCCCAGGAGGAAAATAACGAAGACACCCGCTACGCCTTTTACGACAGCATCGCTGAACTGCTGGACAAAGAACTGACTGACGATAATGGTGCACCGAGCCACGGCATGAGTATAGCCATCCTCACTCGCAATAACAATGAGGCGGAGGAAATAGAAGAACGACTTAAAGAAAAACTCCCCAGGCTTCCGCTGGCACGATTGGGAGACGACAAAATAGCAGCCACCTCCCAGCTGGGAGAATTGTTGTTATCCTTCTTCCTGTGGATGCAACACCCGGACGACGTCTACCGAGCCAGCCTCGTCAAAGCCTCGCCCATGGGCAAGCTCTTTATTTCCCCTTCCAGGCCATACCCGGCAGCAGAAAAATCCCTCGAATACCGACAGGCCGAATTCAGAGCAACGCATGAATACTGGCTGCAGCAACTGGAAAACAGGGGATACGCCGCCGTGGTGCACGACCTGCTGGACTGCTTTCCAACCGAGCCGTGCAATCTGCGCCGGGGACGCACCGCCCACATTTGGCTCACCGAGGCGCACGCCTTCGATTGCAGCGGCGGACCGATAGATGAGTGGCTTTCGCGCATTGGCAAAGCCGGTACAGCAGCAGCGGCCTCCTCCCGCTATGTGCAGATAATGACCATGCACAAAAGCAAGGGACTGGAATTCGATGCGGTTATACTGCCCTATATATCTGCCGATGCCGAAGATGAACTTTCCGAGCTGGGCTACTTCAGCAAGAAAGATGTGTATGGAGAAGTCGAAGCCCTGTTACTCAACCCCGGAGGCCGCGAAAAGCGGGATGCCTGGAAAGAAGTGTTCGAGCCACTCTGTGCCGCAAAAAGACAGCACGCGCGCAGAGAGGCATACAACCTGCTTTACGTTGCAGCCACACGAGCAAAACATGCAAACTACATTTTCTGCAACGGAGCCTCCCTAATCGATGAAAAGCAAAACAACACATCTGTAAAACATTGGAAAGGCGCCGCACGCTCAACCTTCGGGCTGCTTCGGCGCATGCTTCTTCACCCCCCGTTCGACAAACAGGTGGAAGCCGACACACTCGTTTCCTCCATCAATTCTCCCCTCATACTATGGCAAAGCGGGAATGAACGGTGGTTTGAAGACGCTTCCTTCGCTCTACCCGGGGAGCAACAAGAGCCTGCCAGCCCCCTCCCCTCCCTGCCAAAGGTTACTCGCCATCGCCGTCGGCACGTTACCCCCTCCACGCTCGCACACTGTGAAGACAAACGCCCACCTGCCCATGGCTCCCCGGCGGCAGGAAGTGCACCGGAGAACGCCGGAAGCGATTTCGGCACGGCGGTGCACGAATGCTTTGAGCAGATTATCTGGTTGGGAGAAAAGCGGCCGGACTGGCTCGATACACCGGTGCTACCGCAGCAGCGCACGGTTGCGGCAGCCCTTCAACAGGCAGATGTCGCAGCCCTCTTTACTCACGCACCCGGTCTGGAAGTATACAACGAACAGACAATCGAAGCCATCAGCCCCGCAAACGAATGGGTCTCCGGCAGTATCGACCGCCTCATCCTCACCTCGGATTCCAGCGGCAAGGTTACAGCGGCCCATATCATCGACTTCAAAACAAATCGTCCCACCCCGAAAGAGGGATTCAGCAGCTTCTATGAATGGTTGCTGGCTCATTACGCCCCGCAGCTGAGCCAATACCGCACCCTCATAGCTGCGGCATTCGAGCTGCCCCCTCAAGAGGTCCGCTGTTCCCTCATCTCCTGCCCCGGGGATGGCACCCCGGCCCGAGTGCTTACCTACGAGGACGGCATGCTGTAGGAAGCTATAAAAAAATCCCCTGCGGCGGGGCGGAATGCCACAGCCGCAGGGGTGGGTTGGGGAACGTAATGAGGGGTATGGCTTATCAGAAGTCGATGCGATAGCCCAGCACGCCGTTCACACTGGTCTGGTCCTGGTAGAACTCTGCGGTGAAATCCGTAATGAGTGCACCGTAATCGCGACCGAGCGGGATATTGAAGCCGATGCCGAGTTCCACACCCATGGCGCTGGATTCCGAACCACGCACCGTGGAAGAAGCCGCCACACCGGGGATGGAAACGTCTGCCTTGCCGCGACGGCCACCGGTAATGCCCTTACCCAGGATTCGTGCCTCCATCATAGCAGGAGTGTTGAAGATACCCTCACCGACAATGCCCTGCATGCGAGCACCAAAACCGAAGATGACATTGTTGCTGTCCTGCTTACCGACACGCAATGCTGCATCGGAGCCGGATTCCGTGTAGGCATCCACCTTGCTGTGTACATATGCTACATTGAAGACGGGCTGCCACCAGGCGCTCTTCATGGTGTCCTCGGAAATGCGATAAGAACGAGCTACTTCGTACATCACACCGAAGCCAAGGCCATCCGTAGTACCGCGAGTGGCATAGCCACCACCAGGCATGCCTACACGGCGCTTGAAGGAGATATCTGCCCAGCCCACAGAGCCAATAAGGGAGTGCTGCACACAGTCTACATCCTTACGCATGAAGATATTGGCATAGTAAGCATCCAAATCACCGGAGGCATCCGAGCCATAGCCCTTGGAGCTGAGACGCCCGGCCATACCGGTGAAAGCAGCACCTATGGTAAGATCCTCTGCCGCCAGCATGGCAAAGCCGGCCGTACCACCGATGCTGTGCAGCTTATAGCCGGGCAAAGTGCCCTCGCCGCTCTGATTCTGGTAATCCATCTCGGCATTAGCCCAGAAGGTATAACGCAGAGGCTCGACTACAGGAGCCTTGGGGTCGGGCGGGCAGCAGGGCATTCCACCCTGGAAGGAGGTCATCCGGTTGCGAATAGCTCGCAGCTGGCGTTCCATCTGTCCACGCCAGGCAGCGTTCAGATTCGCTACGCCGGCGCCGGCCACATTGGCAGCCAGACGGTCAGCAGCAGTGCTGTTGCCGGCAAGAATGTATGCATCCATCGTATCCAGCACGCGAGCGAGATTGGGGTGAGCAGTGCGGTTTTCCTGCGGATCCAGATCGGCAAAGGCCTGGTCGAGGAGGGTTGCACCGGCACGGGCATTGCTGCTGCGGACGTTGGCGGCATAGAAGCCATTATTGAAGGAGTCCAGCGTGAGCACCAGCCCCTCTGTACCACGCGTCATCTCCGCCAGGAAACCGGAATTACGGAAGCGATTGACCGTATCCTCAGAAAGGGTGTAGTTAGTATCGCCCATATCTGTGGCACTTACCAGGAGGTAATCGCCGGAGCCGCGCACAAGGCGAGTCACATCCACCTGCATATCGCTGCCATTTGCAGAGCCGAGCGTCGCAGTCGTTACGGAAGGCGCCGTCTTGCTGATGGCAGAGCCCAGCACCAGGTTATCGGTCTTGAGTGTGGAGAATGTACCGCCATTGTTCAGAATAAGACGAGCCGCACTCACATCACCGCCGGCTTCCACGGCGTTCTGCACCAGCAGATTACCAGCAGCCGTCACAGTACCGGCATTGCTCAGTGTGCCCACGGAAGAATCCGCTGCAAGTGCCAGAGTTGTATCTGCTGCGATATCCACCGCACCGGCACCATTGACCGAATTGAAGGTGGAATCGCCGGAGGCCAGGCGCATCGTGCCCTGCAGTGCAACATCCGTACCGGTAGCAGCATTGGCAAATGTCACATCAGCCCCCTCCTGTACTTGGAGCTGGGTACCTTCTGCCATGGAGGTGAGTTCGCGGTAGGTTGCGGTGCCAGCCAATGCGAGATTACCGCCCTCCACAGCCAATGCCGGGCCATCTGTTGTGGCATCTCCGGCCTGGAGAGTCAACAGAAAGTCACCGGCTTTGCGGATGCTGCCGGAGCCGGCAAAATTACCGGAAATGGAGCTCTCTGCCGTGGTCGTGAAGGTATAGTCATCGTCCACCTTCACCGTACCGGCTTCGAGAGCTTCGCCCACCTGTACATTGTCCACCACAACACCGGCAGGAGCAGAGAAGGTCACGTTATCGCCCGCCACGAAGGGAGCCGCCACTCCGGCATTCTGCCAGTTGGTATTTGCAGAATCGGTGTTCCAGGTATTGCTGGTTGCTTCACCATTCCACGTCAGATCATCGGCCTGAGCCATCGCGCTGCAGACCACAACACCTGCTATAAAACGCAGCAGGGAGCGTGTGAGTCGAGGTTTCATACACCACCATAGACTACACGCAAAATACTAACAGCGAAAAACGAATAGAATTAAAAAAAAGAATCTATAACATGTTTTATCTCACTGTATTTTTCTTATATTCTGTCTTCGGCAATCCATTTGTCATAATACCCACTGCTTTACCCCTTTACAAGGGGGATTAGACTTGACGAGCATGAGCGGGAATGGTAGGTTAGACTATCATGGCAAGGAGACAAAAAGTAATAACCGATTATGTCGAGCGAGATCGGTGGGGGAAGCCCATCCGGCACTTTGTGCAGGAACGAGACGAAGATGGACGGCTTGTGAAGGTTATGTACGGGGTACGGCTGCTGACCGAAGAGGAAATGGCACAGTTTCAATTGCCGGACGGCTGCAGCAACTGGGTGGAATACGTGCGAAGCCAGGTTCGGCTGATGCCGTGGATGTGCGGGCATTGTTTGTGCCCAAATCCGCGAACCGGAGCCCTTAATGTACAGGGCGTGCTGGTGCGAGAACGCGATTTTCAGGATTCCCGCATTTTTGCAACCCACCTGTGCCGCAGCTGTTATGAACAGCTGCGGACGACCGGAGATTATTATCTGACCAATGCCTACCTCGTCCCCGTGGGGCTACCGATATGCAGGAAGCCCGCTCCTCACAATCAAAGCAGCAAATGAGCGCGGCGGCTCCTCCGTATGAAAACAGGCAAAACGGCAAGCCTCACAGAGGCTTGCCGTTTTTGAATGTGATATTGAAAGCGAAGAATTACATGATGGGTACGTCGTCGTCCGTATCATCACCGCCATGGGCAAGAATGAACTGCAAGTCATTAAGGTCCAGGCTGGAGGCAAAGCCCTCATCGCCGAGTACATTCGTCACGAGCTGATTCTTCTGGTGCTGCAGCACACGAATCTTTTCTTCCACAGAATCACGTGTCAGCAGACGATAGGCAATAACCTTGTTTTTCTGGCCGATTCGGTGCGTACGGTCGATAGCCTGACTTTCCACAGCCGGATTCCACCACGGATCATACAGAATTACGTAGGAAGCAGAGGTGAGGTTAAGACCGGCACCACCGGCTTTGAGCGAAAGCAGGAATACGCTGGGTTCCTTGGTCGTCTGGAACTTTTCAATCTCAGCCTTACGATCCTTGGTGGCACCCGTCAGGTAATTGAACGGGCGGCTATCCGCCTCCAGACGGGCTTTGATGATGTCGAGCATGGAGACAAACTGGGAGAACACAAGCACCTTGTGTCCCTCATCCCGCAGCTGGTCAAGCAGATAGAACAAAGCATTGAGCTTGGCACTGCTCTCGCCGGCATATTTCTTGTCCACCAGACCGGGGTGACAGCATATTTGTCTCAGGCGCATGAGTCCCTGCAGAATGGCAAAGGAGTTCTTCTTGACGGACTCGTCGGAATCCACGCCCAGCAGTGCCTTCTGGATGCGGCGCAGCTCTGCCTTGTAGAGCTGGCGCTGGATGCCCTCCATCTTGGCGTACACCTCCTCTTCCGTACGGGGCGGCAAATCCTTGGCCACCTGCTGTTTGGTACGGCGCAGCAGGAAAGGTTTGAGGCGAGCTGCCAGGCGATTCTGACTCTGGGAGTCCTTACGCTTGTCGAAACGTTTCTTGAAGTAGGCGCGGCTACCCAGCACACCCGGCATGGCAAAAGCCATGAGGGACCACATATCCAGCAGACGGTTCTCAATAGGCGTACCGGAGAGCACCAGGCGATTGTACGCTGTAAGCTCGCGTGCAGACTTGGCCGCCTTGGAATCCGGGTTCTTAATCTGCTGACCTTCATCCAGAATGACAGTGAGCCACTTAATGGCGTTCACCTGTTCGCCGCACACACGCAACTGGGCGTAGTTGATGACCACCATGTCGTAGTTGGCCAGAATATCCTCCACCACAGCCTGCTCTTTGTTACGAATGACGAGCACACGCACACCGGGGGCAAACTTCTCCGTCTCGCTTGCCCACACATCCAACACGGACTTGGGGCACACAATCAGCACCGGAGGAATGGCAACCTTCTTACGCCCCTGCTTATTGCGGCGCAGGTAATCCTCGCGCAGCCAAAGCACATAGGTGATGGACTGTATCGTCTTACCCAGACCCATGTCGTCAGCAAGAATGCCGCCAAATCCGTTCTCCGCAAGATAAGCAAGGAAGTGGAAACCCTCTATCTGGTAAGGACGCAGGGTAGCCTGCAGAGTCTCGGGCACGTCTGGCTTCACATCAATCTTAATCTCAGCAGTGCGTTCCTTAATCTTCTGCCAGGCCTTGGGGTCGAACACCTCCGCCGCGCGCGGGTCCGCCAGCTGCAGAGCATGCATGCGGTGCGTCTCGCCGGAGAGGTCGAAGGGATCCAGCCCCAGTTTTGTAACAGCATCGCGCTGGGCATCGTCCAGTTTGATTTCCAGACGCATCCAGCGCCCATCGTCCATACGCACATAACCGCCACGGGCGGAAACGAGAGCGCGAATCTGCTCTTTGCTGAGGGTAACGCCCTCCACATCAATCACCACGCGCAGGTCGAACCAGTCAATCTCCTGATTGACAACCTCAAAGCGAATCGCCGCAGCCACCGGGTCTGCCATAAGAGACTGCAGGTTTTCATCCATCTCCACCTTGATGGTATCAGGAATGGCCTTGGCCCACTCGGCGAATTTCTCGGGGAACTGCTTGGTAATACGGCTCTTAAAGGCAACCAGGGGGGCATCGTAGGTGAAAGACATCTCCTCCAGCAGACCGGGGATGGGGTAGAGGTAATCGCGAATGAAACGCAGCAGCGTGCGATCTTTCACAGGAGCCTGCTCCACGACTTCCCAATCATCCTTGCCCAGTCGCTCCTTACGGCGACCGGGCTCGTCCTGAGCAGTTACCTCAAGCAGGACGTGCTCAGTATCCGCGCTGGTCAGACCTCGCACTATCTTCATGCTGAAGGTGGGCTTCATCTCGATGTCCACCACTCGTTCCTCCATGCTGGGCGGCAGTGTAGCGCCAATCTTACGCAGGAACTCCACACCATCCAAGCTGTCTATCACAGACTTGGGAATGGAATATCGAGGCTCTACCTCTGTGCTTTCCAACCACTTGGGCGGACCGGGGAAGACAGTTTCATCGGACTGGTAAAGTTCCACCTGGCCGGGAAGCTGGCGCACAGAGTGAGTCACATGCACACCGGCGGCTGTGACAAGCTGCAGGCCATAACAATCCGGCACAATGGGGTCATCAATGCATATCCACTTCAGCGGTTCTTTCACCACCTTGAAGTAGCACTCGTCCAGGTTCACCAGATAGCCCTTGAGGGCAGGCTGGTGGAAAAGGCGGTTCATCACGCAGCAAGCGGATTCCTTATCCAAATCCAGGATTACGGTTTCCTCACGGTCAGCATAATCGCGCAGCACATTCAGAAGGATATCCGTCTGCGGATCTGTCTTGAGTGCCCCGTGCAGGAACTCAACCAGCAATGCATCCAGCTGATTGCGCTCGCGGATGGGGGTCCAGTCATCCTTGTCGCTGTAGCGGAACTCGAAACGCGCCTCATTGATGGTGGAAACCAGGCGCATATGCATGGCGTGGCGGGGAGGCTGCGGTGGGCGCTCATTGACACCCTGAATACGCTCATACCAAGTACCGATTTCCTTTTCCCGCTCCCACTCGCTGATTTTGCGCTGCACCTTCTCCAAATCCGTCACCACATTCATAAACTCCGGATAGGAGATGCGCTTCTTGGTGAAGGCATAGGCAATGTAGTTCCAGAATTCCAGGATATTGCGAGGGGGAGTGGGCCAGAGCTCAAGCGCCTCGTAACCGCTGATATCCCAGCGAGGATTGAGGCGGACAAGGTCGTGGTCATGGATTTCCTGCTCGATAGCAAAGCGGCGGTAGCGCTTCTCGAGCTTGGTAACAAAGTCAACTTCCTTCTGGTCGAGGTCGCGGTCCAGCTTCTCCTCCAGAAGGTCCGTCAGCGGGATTTCATTGAGTTCATTCGGGCTCTCGGGCATGCTGGTGCCACGGTACATGCGCTCAATCATCGTAGCAATGAGGCAGGCACCGGCCACATCTTCATCTTCTGCCGTAGCAGAACCGAACCAGCGATTGCCTTGCAAGCGCAGGCTGGTACGGAAGATACCGTTTTTCGTTTCAACGCGCCCCTGAATAAACAGGTGATTACCGAAAATTTGCGTAACGGCTCCATCTTTCTGGAGCTTTTCACCTTCGTTACGCACCTCTTCAGAATAAGCGTTGAGGAAATTGAGTGTGGCGCGATCGGGATTAAGAGCGGGACTTAACATGTGACGAGCTTTCTGACGTTTGACACCGTGCGGTGTGGGCATACTTCATGCCGCATGCGCGCAGGGCGTCCATGTTTGTATATTATCATAACATGCAGAGCTTTTCAAGGTTTCAAGCTCACTTTTTTGTTTTTTTTTGCATTTTGGAGTTTAATCCCCTATAACGTTCGGGAAAATGGGCTCAATGCAGCTGTCGTCGGTTGGGATGAAGGTCGCGCAGACGCTCCTCGCGGTCATCGCGGTTACGCATTGTATTGCGTTTTTCGCGGCGGGAAACGCGCTCCAGCGTCATCTGTCGCTTAGCGGAACGGCGTTCCAACTCAGCGATTTCCGCGTCCAGATTCAGGAAATGCTCGTAGCGTTCCGGCGAAAGGGTTCCGCCCTCCAGCGCTGCCCGAATGGCACAGCCAGCATCCTTGCGGTGGGAACAATCAGCAAAACGACATTCGCAGGCAAGTGCCGCCAGGTCATCAAACTGAGCACGCAGACTGGCAGTATCCGTCCACATCTGAATTTCCCGCATACCGGGGTTGTCGATGAGCACACCGCCTCCCGGCAAGACAACCAGCTCGCGAGCTACCGTAGTATGACGCCCCTTGCCAGTAACCTCGTTAACCCCACCGGTTTCTAACCACTCATCGCCCAGCAGTGAGTTCACAAAGGTGCTTTTACCCACCCCGGATGAGCCGACCACCGTGATAGTGATTCCCTTGGGCACACGTCTCAGGTATTTCGGGTACCCTTTCTTCCAACGAGCAACAATGGGGTACACCTCCACCCCGAGCGCAGCCACCTCGGCACAAGCCTGCTGCATCTGTTCAGCCGGAACGATATCCTCCTTATTGATAAGCACAACCGGCTTGGCTCCACATTTTCGGATGAGGGTAAGATAGCGCTCAATACGGCGCAAATTATAATCGCCGGCGGCATCCGTCACCAGCACAACCATATCCACATTGGTACCAATAACCTGCTCTGCACAGCTTTTTCCGGGAGCCTTGCGGGAAAACCTGTTACGGCGGGGCAGCATGGCGCGGATAACCGGCAAATCCTTCCCCTGCCCCGGGTCCACTGCCACCCAATCGCCCACGGTGGGCAGGTCAGCATCGCTCACGGCCTCATGCCACACCTTACCGCTAAGAACAACTTCATGGTCTCCCTTCCCTTTGGCTATAACCGTAAAGTTAATTTTTGTCTCGCGTATGATACGAGCCGGATACCACTCCGGGTGCTCCAGGGCAACAAAGGAGGCAGCAAGGTCGGCATTCCAGCCGAGCATTTCCATGGTAACAGTCATGAGAGAATGGTAGCGTGTTCAATAATATGCATTGCAATATGCTCCTTGGTGTCCTGCTCCAGATGCACCTCATGTTCCGGGTAAACAAGCACAACGGCATTCTCCCGGGAATCAAAGCCAATGCCGGGACGGGACACATCATTAGCCACCACAAAATCGCATTGTTTACGCTGCAATTTACCACGGGCATAGTCCACAAGATTCTGAGTTTCCGCGGCAAATCCTATCAGTTTACCCTCAAAACCGAACTCAGAACGCATGCTCCCCAGTATATCCGGTGTACGCTCCAGTTCCAGCACCAGACGCTCGGAAGATTTCTTCATCTTATGCTCAGCAACCGCTACCGGGCGATAATCCGCAACCGCTGCACAGAGAATGGCAACATCCACACCCTTTATCATATCCCGCACAGCATCATACATCTGCTGAGCACTCTCCACCTGGATAAAGTCCACCCCGGCAGGCACATCCAGCGTAGTGGGACCGGAGATGAGCAGCACTTCATGCCCCTCGTGCCTGGCAGCACCTGCCAACGCATACCCCATACGCCCCGATGAACGATTGGTCAGGTAACGAACGGGATCGATGGCCTCGCGTGTAGGCCCGGCTGTTATCAGGAACTTCATGCACAGCATTCTAGCAGAAACTCACTCTTATTGCAAGCGAGATATACACTTGACAACGCATGCCGACGCAGTTAGACTATGCACATTCCGCCATGTTCCTCCATGTAACTATCATCGCTGCCTTTGTGGCTCTCTATGTGATTGTGAGAGCTATTTTTCCCCTGAAAACCAAGCTGTTGATTAAACTGCTCCTTGCAGCCATTGCTACGATAGCCGCCTTCAAGTTCCATGTCTTTTACCTGATAGAAGGAGAAAACTTCTTCACCCCGCAGCTATCGGCAGGACTGGTATGGAGCGGCTGCTGGCTCTTCTGTGCCGTTTTTGGCTTTGCCCTGTCACTGATTGCAGCAGATTTTCTGCGACTTCCACTCTACATAGCACTGCGTCTCTCCGGGTACAAGCCACACCGAAGCCCCTGGCGCAAATACAACAACCGCATCAACCTTGTCCTCCTGCTGTCAGCTCTGGGCATCACCGGCTGGGGTACCTGGTGCGGCATCAGATTACCGGAGACGGAGACGCACCTTGTCGTGCTGGACAGCATACCGGATAATGCCTGTCCCATCCGGCTGGTGCAGCTTACCGACCTGCATGCAGACAGCACCAAAGATGCAGCCTTTTACCGCAGTATCGTGCAACGCACCAATGCGGTCAACCCGGATGTTGTTGTCATCACAGGAGATTTTGCGGATGGCACCGTGCAGACATGCGGTGCAGCACTGGCTCCGCTGGCAGAGCTGAATGCCCCCATGGGCGTATATGCCGTCACCGGTAACCACGACTACTTCTGGGGTAGTCATACATGGCGGCAACACCTGGAATCACTGGGGGTCAGAATCATTAACAATCAATCCGTTCAGCTGAAGAGCGATGCGGAAGGTGAATGCCCCCCGAAAGAATTGTGCCTCATCGGCCTGCCAGACCCCATGGGGCGGCGAACAGGTGAAGAAACCGCCGACTTATCCACCCTCATTCCCCCGGCAGAACAGAGACGCGGGCCAGTGGTGCTACTGGCACACCAGCCCCGTGTGGCAAACGTAGCAGCAAAATACGACATCGACCTGCAGCTCAGCGGCCACACCCACGGCGGGCAGTTCCCCGGCCTGCAGCAACTCGTGGCCCAGATGAATAACGGCTACGTTCGCGGGCTATACAGAGTGGGCAACATGCAGCTCTACGTCTCCCCCGGCACCAGCCTCTGGACACCTGTATGTCTGCGCCTCGGTGTGCCGGCAGAAATCTCTGTTCTCAATCTGTACCCGCCGGTCAAAAAATAAAATTCGGCACCGGAACAAATGTGAATTAGTCCTTCTCAGCCACGCAGCACCTGCAACAAGCGGGTAACAGGGAGCCCCACGATATTGTCGTAATCGCCCTCTATCTTTTCAATAATCAGCTCGCCATGCTCCTGTACCGCATAGGCGCCAGCCTTGTCCATCACATTGACCATCTGCATATAGCGACGCACATCATCAAGAGTAAGTGAGCGAAATGTCACCTGACTTAACTCAGCAAAATCCCGCCGCGTCCCGCCCGGCAGAATCACGGCGACCGCCGTGCACACACTATGAGTACGCCCCTGCAATTGCAGCAGCATACGCTCTGCGTCCGCCGTATCTACCGGCTTACCCAACGGCATACCATCGATAAACACCAACGTATCCGCCCCCAGAACCGTAGCCTGGGGATAATCCACCGCCACGGCTTCCGCCTTAGCAGCAGCATTGAGAGCACAGAGAACCTGCGGTGCCAGAGTAGCGTCGTGTACCTCCTCTGTATCCTTTACCACCACCGTAAAATCCACCCCCTCCCTGCGCAGCAGTTCGCTACGCCGAGGCGACTGAGATGCGAGTATCAGCATAATCTTCAGTTCATGGGCGACATATTGTCCAACACGCGTCGACGCACATTGTCGGGCATCTCCTTAATGCTCTGGATAGTCGTTCCCTTCATTGCTTCCGCAAAAGCACGACAGGCATCCCGGTCTTCCACCGTCAGGAACTCCAGCCCCACCATAGCGCGCCCTACTTGCTCGCCGGAATACTTGTAATTGAAATAGCAGAGGTTAGCGTACTGTCCCACGCCGGTCATGAACTCCTGGAAAGCTCCGGGGCGCTCGGGAAACTCTATCACGAAGAACACGGGGTGGCTGAGATGCACGCGATCGTATGAAATCATGCGGAAGCGCACATCGTCATCATTCGTCACATCCTCTGCAGAGAGCCCACGCGCAGCAAGCCCTCGCTCAATTTCCGCAAATTGTTCATCCGTACCCAGAATACCGAAAACCGGATGCTGGATATCGCCATTCAGGCGGCCGAACTGCACATCCATAAGCTGCACCCCCTCCGGTATATGATTGAGGTATTTGAGAATCTGCCCCCGCTTAGTTTCCATGGGAATACGCAGATACCGCAGCGTGCGGTTCGTCTCTCGCACACCACCCCGAGCTGCCACCACCCCCAACTGAGAGAAATCCATATTGCCGCCGGAAAGCACCACCAGGCATTTCTCACCCGGCTTAATCTTGCCGGCATCCCAATCCTGCAGCAGGGCAGCAAGCCCCATAGCACCGGAAGGCTCCGGCACCACACGCAGACTATTCCAGAGCGAACGGATAGCCTGGCACACCTCATCGTTGGAAACCGTCACAAAGCCATCCAGCAACTCACGACAAAGTTCAAAAGTGTTTTCGCCGGCAATACGCACCGCCGTGCCATCACAGAACACATCCACATACGGCAGCGCGCGGCGTTCACCGCTATCCACAGCCAGCTTCATACTGGCCTGCTTTACACCCTCCACACCAATGCATTTACATTCCGGCCAGAACTTTTTGAACCAGCAGGCACAGCCGGCAGCCAACCCGCCACCGCCAATCTGCAGATATATGCGGTCAAAGGCCCCCTGCCCACTCATCACCACCTCATCTGCCAAGGTTCCCTGGCCACCCATTGTTGCGGGGTCATCGTAGGGATGCACAAAAGTCAGATTGTTAGCATCCGCATACTCATGTGCCGCAGCAGAAGCAGCATCATACGAGTCGCCGGTGAGCACGATTTCCACGTTATCCCCGCCATGGCTCTTCACGGCATTCTGCTTTACAATAGGTGTGGAGCGAGGCATGAAAATATGAGCCTTACACCCCAACCTGCGAGCCGCCAGAGCCACCCCCTGGCCATGATTGCCGGCACTGGCCGCCACCACACCACCGGCACGCTGCTCCGGGCTGAGTTTGCACATGCAATTGAAAGCACCTCTCCATTTGTACGCCTTAATAGGCCCCAGATCCTCACGCTTGGCATACACCACGGCATCTACGCCGGGCAAGTTCAACCGCTGCAACGGCGTGGGCTCCCCCACGGCATACACACGCTGGCGAGCCTGCAGGATTTCCTCGAACAACTGGTCTTTGAGTGCGCTCATAATCTTACGCGCACATCTTACACCCGAAATCCCACCAAAGCAAGCGCACATCGCACTTGCAGACACAAAAAAGCAGCCCCGGCGGGAATCGAACCCACATCTGCCCTTTAGGAGAGGGCCGTTCTATCCATTGAACTACGGGGCCGTGCGGCAGGTATTAGACACCATTACAGGGCTCTTGGCAAGCAGGAAGTGTGACTTCAGGTGCCAAAAACTGTACGGAGGCGGGATATCTGCCCCTCGGAAAGATATTGAGAGAGCACCGGCAGCATGCGTGGGAAATACTCGGCACGCGTCCACCCATGCAAGGGCTGGGGCGCGGGCTTCTCATACGCCCAGGTCGGGATGGGCAACACAATATCCATCACCACAGTTGTGGCGGCTGCCATACGTTCCAGAAGGGCCACAACAGTGTCGGCCAGCCGGGGCTGAGCCTCCAAGACTCCCAACACCCAGGAATAGCTGAGATGATTGGGGGCGGGAGAGATAGCCGCCAGCAGGGCGTCCAAACGTTCAGTCGGGAGCTTATAGAGAGCTGCGACATGAGGCAGAACCCTCATATCGCTGAGGCTCAGCAGTGCCTCAAGCACTGCGGCAGATACCGACTCCCGCTGCACCAGTATGCGGGCAAGCTCTGCCACGCCGGCCAGCTTCTCCTGCTCCTGCGGTTGCGCCAGAGTGGCCAGCTGCATCGAGGCGACTCTGCTGAGTCCTGGTTCCGGCTCCTGCAGAGCATACGGGAGGAGAGCACGCCAGCCGTCCCCCTTTCGGGCGGTAATGAAACGCACCAGCTGAGCCAAGCTGCCTTTGCGCCCGGCTGCGCCTACCTTTGAGGCAAAGATGCTGTAAGCATCCAGATTTTCCTGAAGGCGGTCAGGGTCGTTGCAGGTTACAAGGCCGCAGGCAATCATGGCAAGCGGCCATTCATCCACCCCGATTTCCTGCACACGGGCAGGATCCTGTACCATTGCCGCAAGACGTTCCAGCTCCGAAAGCATGGAAAAGTTGTCCTGAAAGAGCCCCATATCTGCAGGTTGTTATCAGTTAGGAGCGCCGGGAAGCGTGGAGGCACCACCAAAGCTCTCGCCGATGCCGGCAGGTGCGGTCGGCTGAGCATCCCCGAAGGGGTTGGCGGGGTCAATACCGAAGGGATGCTTAGCAGGCTGCTCTGCAGCAGGAGCCTCCGGAGCAGCAGGCTCTGCGGGCGGAGCTACGGGCTTGGGCGCATCCACCTCGAGCAAGGCCAGGCGCAGACCGGCCACCTGCTCGCTGATTAGCGGGCTGTTGGGGCATGCGCTGCTTACCTGCGTATAGAAATTGCGGGCGCCCTCAATATCCCCGGCCAGTTTTGCCAGGTCCCCCAGGTTTACGTATGCCACAGCGCTATACGGGTTTGCGGGCAGTGCGATAATCTGCTTCCAGTATGAGGCGGATTTCTCGTTCTGCTCCTCTGCCATGTAGTAGGAGGCAAGCGAAGCAAGAGCACGGGCACGCACAAAATCATTCCCGGCAGTGGCTGCCAGATTCTCCAGGATACCAATAGCTGTCTCGACGCGTGCCGAATCCGTCAGGAGAGACAGGGCCTCCATGAGTCGAGCCGTGTCGGCCGAGTTGGTATCGCCGTACTCAACACCAATCTGAGAAATGGCTTTGGCATCATAGCGGGCAGGCTCAACAGCGCCGGTGCCGGTAGCTGTCCCCATTGCCTGCACCACGAGCGAACCTGCAATCTCCTTCTGCTCATTCTTGTAGGAATAGTAACCGATACCGGCACTGGCAGCCACCATGAACGCGATGCCGGCCAGAATCAGCTTCTTATAATGTTTATTGAGGAATATCTCGTGACGAGCGGGTCCGAGTTCAATCTCGCCGATTGCCTTAATTTCTTCCGGAGAGAGCGGCATTTCATCCGGATTCGGGGTATGTTTGCTTGTTTCCATGGTTCAGGATTTGTAAATGCTACTGAGCATGTGGATGCGATCCACATCAAAATAATTGTTAATACCGAGGTTACGATATATCTCCAATGTGGCTTTGGAGCGATTCAGGGTGTAGAAATGAATACCATCCACATCGGCATCCAACAGTTCCGAGCATTGATTGCTGGCATAATTGATACCTATGCGCTCGATGCTGGCCTTGTCTCCGCCGGCGCGCAGCATGGCTTTGAGCAGGCGGGCGGGGAAATTGGTACCGGCAGAAAGCTCTGCCATGCGGTTCATACTGGAGATGGAAGTAACCGGCATAATCCCGGCAATAATGGGGACATCTATGCCCATCAGGCGGCAGCGGTCCCGATAGTCAAAGAAGGCATGATTATCAAAAAAGAGCTGGGTACATATATAATCCGCACCTTCATCGAGCTTGGCTTTGAGGTAGTCCATCTCGCGTATGCGGTTACGGGTATCCGGATGCCCTTCACAGAAACCGGCCACCCCGATGGTGAGGCGATTAGGCAGGCGGTTGCGGGATTCCCACTCACGGATGAAATGCACCAGCTCGGATGCATGGAGGAAGGCATCCCGCTCCGGGTGATACGGGGCGTTACGCGGAGGGTCCCCACGCAGTGCCAGAATGGCCGAAGCGCCGGCATTGGCGTAGCCCTCCAGTATGGACTCTATCTCTGCCTCGGTATGCCCCACACAGGTGAGGTGCGGTACCGTCGGGATACCGCGCTGCTGGATATCCCGCACTACGGAGCGGGTCAGCTCCCGGGAGCCGCCGCCGGCACCATAGGTAACGCTCACGAAACTGGGGCGGAACTCCTGAAGTTTTACCACCGTCTCCAACAGAGAACGAGCCCCCTCCGGAGTCTTGGGCGGAAAGAACTCGAAGGAAAAGGTGGGAGTGTTGTCAAACAACGAAGACCGGGAAACTCTGCTCATAACATCAGAAAAACGGCTCTTCAATCTTATTTCTCCTCCAGAGGGGCTGCGGTGTCATACTTGGGCACCGTAAGCGGCTCGGGCTGCAGGAAAGAGTTCTCCGCTCGCAATTCCTTGGCAGATGCAAAGGGAGAATATACGACCTCATCGCCGGGCTTGGGCTGCAGTTTTTCTGCCTCAATGTTGAACTGAGCCTTGCCGAACTCCTGGGGCTTAAGTGTTGCCCCAACCTGGCCGGATTCCTCATCACGGAAATCCACCGTAGCCTCGCAAAGCACCACGTCATCACGGCGTACTGCTATGATAGTACCATCCACCAGGACATCCTTTACAACCGGTTTGAACATAATGGATACCCACTCCTGGTTGAAAGATGTCACCAGACCAATGGCCTTACCGGACTCGTTTGCCTCCTGCACCTCGCGCACCATGGCGGCCTCGGCTTTTCGCTTAGCCTCCTCGATAACGGCACGTTCCTCCGCCTCGTACAGAGACTTTCTGGCGTCCTGTTCTGCGGCTTCCGCCTCATTATATGCGGTAGACAACTCGGCATTTTCGGCCGAAACGCCATACTCGCTCACCTTCTGGCGGTGCCCTGCATCCCTCAATTCATTCCGCGCGGTATTCTGCGAGATTTCATAGATATCGCGGTCTGCCTGCATACCGGGCAGGAAGAAGAAAATTGCATAGAACATACCTGCCACCACCAGCACGAGCAAGGCAAGAATTGTGATTCGAAAACCATTCATGGCGGAAAGTATAGCACATTTACCCAGGCATTCAAGCTCATAGTATGTCAGAAACGCGACTCATCTGCATTTCCGCAGAGCAAATTGTGTTCTACCGGCACAGAAGGCATCATTTAGGCTTGCAATGCGGCAATGGCAAGAGTACAATGCCGGGCACAAACATGCTGAATCTGCCGAACATCATCACACTTGTACGCATCGCGCTCGTCATTGTATTCACCATCGCACTGACAGCGGATGGAGCGGCACCTTTCATCAATGGGGTAAGCCCCATGGAAAATATGCCCTATGAAGGCTGGTTCGTGCATATCCGTCCGGGTACCTGCATTGCCCTCTGGGCCTTTGTGGCCGGCGCTATCAGCGATTTTCTGGATGGGTACCTGGCTCGCAAATACAACCTCATCACCAACTTCGGCAAACTGATTGACCCACTGGCAGATAAAATTCTGGTGAGTGCAGCCTTCATATACCTTACCTATGTGGGCATGTGCCCATTCTGGGTTACGATTCTCATCATCTTCCGCGAATTCCTGGTAACCGGTCTTCGCCAACTCGCTGTAGAGAAAGGTGTCGTCATGGCTGCGGACAAGAGCGGCAAATGGAAAACCGGTATGCAGCTGGGCTATTGCATCGCCTGCTTGGTGCACTTGGCCTATGCCGGCAACCTGCCTGAACCGCTGCACAGCCTTTCGGTAGGCCTCGGTGGCGAATGGATTCGCGGCATTTTCCTGTGGTCGAGCGTCATTCTGACCCTGTGGAGTGGCATACACTACTGCATTTCCAGCCGCAGTTTCCTGCGTGGCTGATTTTTGGCTCGCAATGGAGCAGAAAATGTGGTAGAGTTACGGCTGTATTACCGCATTTGCGTATGAAAAATCTCAGCTCCATTATAGCCGCCATCGCCGCTGCCGTTCTGGCATGCAGCTGCCAGCAGTCCCAGCGGGCATATCCCGTGTACTTCCTCGTGCAGGATGCCAATACTGTAACGGACGCAGCCGACAGCACCAGTACCCGAATGATAGTCCGCTACAATGGAGTCACCTACACACGCATGCCAATCATGTCGCTGGACCACTTCGAGAAATTCCAATCCCACCTCAACCCTGACGGCTCCTACGGCGTGACGCTGTATGCCCGCAAGGAGTGGCGCAATCGTCTGTACTTCAACACTGTCGAGAAACGAGGCATGCTGATGCTACCGGTAGTAAATGGCTTAGCCATGGAGCCCATGCGCATTGCCCCGGTCAACGATGGAGTGCTGGTTATCTGGAACGGATTGAATGGCTACGACCTCAAGCAGATTTCCCGCTCGGTAGACCCCATAGACGAAGAGCTGGAGAAAAAACGCTACAAGGATAAGAACCCCCGCCCCCTGCCCAAGAAGCCGGATAAGGTAAAGCACCAGACCAAGGACTTCACCGGGCGCACGGTAGGCGAACTGTTCAACTGAGAGCATGAATAAAGCCCCGCTGCTGTATTTGCTGCTGCACCTTCTGCTGCCGGGTCTGAGCCTGGCGGCAGGGGATATGGTGTTTCACCTGCCCACGGACAACCGGGCTCTGTATGAAGAAGGCGGCGATGCCTACTTCATGTATGTAGACCGCACCTTCGAGGGGAAAACATCGCGCCCCTGGCAGGCCGGCACATGGGGCATGGTGCGCAACCCTTTCCGCACCAGCGGGGGGCAGCTACTCTTCAGCCGCATGCACGAGGGGATAGACGTTAAGCCCATATACCGGGATGAACAGGGGGAGCCTCTGGATAAAGTGCGCCCCATTGCGCCAGGTGTTGTCGCCTATACCAGTACAGACCCTCGCAACAGCAATTACGGGCGCTACATCGTTGTGGCACATCGTGTAACGGAAGGCACCATCTACAGCCTCTATGCCCACCTGGCGGAGGTGAGCTGCCGCCCCGGACAGCGTGTCACCCCCCAGAGTACCCTAGGCACACTGGGCTACAGCGGAGTAGGGCTGGACCGCACCCGAGCCCACTGCCACCTGGAGATATGCCTCATGATAAATGCGGCCTACGACCTCATCGTGGGTCCACCCACAAACAAACACGGCCTGTTCAACGGCCTTAACCTGGTGGGAATCGATGCCGCCGAGGTGCTGCTGGCATGCAAAAATGGCCAACCCTTCTCATTTTCCCGATATTTTTCCCGGCTGAAGGAGCACTACCGCGTGAGGGTGCCGGCCGTTGGCACAATGGATATTCTGCGCCGCCACCCCTTCCTGTACAAAGGCAACTGGAGTAAGCGTCCAACCGCATTGGAAATAGCCTTTACCTGCGAGGGTATCCCCATCGCGGTATATCCTTCGGACAAACCGACAAGCACCCCGGTGGTAGTCAAGTGCCAGCCCATGCCGACCCTGCAACAGAACTGCACCGTCAACCGGGTGAAAGGTAGTAGTAAAACCGCAGCGCTTACTGCCTCCGGCTTGCGCTATGTTAACCTGTTTCTCTGGCAGGAAGGGGTGTACCCACCGGCGCAGCTCACCACAGAAAAATCTTCACAATGAAAATTTCCCGCCTCATACTTGCGTTGCTGCCGGTGGCAGCAAGCTTCACAGCCCATGCCGACCTTGCACAGGCAGAACGCCTCCTGCGCGACAAAAAACCGGCAGAAGCTCTGGCTGAACTGGAACTGGAGCCCCACTCTCCCGCCGCCCTGTACTGGCGAGGCCGCGCCTTGCTGGAACTGCGCCGCCTTCCACAGGCCGTCAGCATTCTGCGGGAGATTCCCTCCAACAGCGTCTTTTACCCATATGCTGCTAAGGCTATTATTTACAGTGCCTGGCAAAGTCCGGCACTTGATTTTGTAGAATACGTCGCCCCCCTGACAGCCAGCAGCAACAAGGAAATCGCCACCCTGGCTCAGGCCGCGCTGGCCGAACACCAACTGCGAAACACCACCCAGGGCGACACCTCTACACTTGAACCCCTGCGGGCTCTTGCCGAGCATGATGCCACGCTACGCCCCATGGTACAGTTGCTCAACATAGAGGAAATGCGCCGGGATGGAAAGTACGAAGAAGCTATTGCTACCTGCCGCAAAATGGAGGCGGACGCGAGTCTCCCCCTCATCATGAAGCAGCGCCTCAGACTTGCCCTTGCAGAAATTTACTACGCCAAGGAAGCAGCGGCACCGGTAGGCGCGACGGACAACGACGATGAGGAAAATTCCGATGAGGGCAAGGGTGAAGAAACCCTCCTGCACTTCATCTCAGCGCATGCAGATTCCCCCCTGCTGGAGGAAGCCTTCCGCCGCCTGGGCTACCACAATGCCTTCCGGGAAAGCGAATATGCGCAACGCAAGCTCGAGGAATGGAGCGAGGAACTTACTAAACCCCATCGCGCAGCCATTGCACTGGCCATCTGCCAGCGCATGCAGCTGGAAAAACAAGGCAGTGAGCCGTCGGAGGATGTCACCTACACCAACACAGCAGCAACAGCTCTGCCCAACGAACCTATAACCCGTCTTATCATCAGCGAGCAAGTTCGCCGGCTCATCAATACCGGCAAAACAGCAGAAGCTCAGCTTTACCTCAACATGCTCACTCCGGATGAGGAGAATCCCCGCTACCTCTTCTACAAAGCCTGTTGCATGCCCCACAACAGCAAAGAGGCCGTAGAACTCTTCCGTAAGAGTGCAGAACTGGCCTCCACGGATTTGCAACCGGCAGCCCTGTGCAACGCCATGTTCTATGCCATCATGAGCGGGGAGCAGAGCGTTGTGGATAATCTACTCACCAAGGAGCTACCCCCGCGTGCCCGGCGCGCCCTGCTCCTCATGCACGCCGGGCTGATTCTGCACAAAAATCCTCCCCAGGCGCGAGCTGAGATAGAATCTGCCATCCTACTGGAACCCACCGCAGAAGAGGCCCGGGAGATAGCCCTGCAACTGGCTGAGCTGGATGTACCCCAGGCACCAGAAACCGCTCTGGCCGAGCTGGCAAAAATACCCCCGAGCGAAATTGCGACCTGGACTCACGAGCAGCAGCTGCGCTACTGCGCTTTGCAGATGCAGGCCGCAGAAAACCTGCAGAAAAAAAAGGCCGACGCCCCGGAACCTACCGAAATTCTGAAAAAAGCCATAGCCAACAGCAAGGCTCCGAAAGTGCGAGAGCTGCTGACATTCAATCTGGCCTACCGTTTGGCCAGACAGCAATGCAACGAGGAAGCTCTGGCGCTGATGCTCAATCTGGCAGAGACAACAGAAAATGCCACGCATCGTGCGCGAGCCCTGCTGCTTGCCGGTCGACAGGCAGAAAAACTCTATTCCTTTGAGCAGCTGGCCGAGGCGGCCTCCTATTTCGGGCAGGCGGCAGAGCTGAACACGCCATACAAACATAAGGCGCAGCTTTTACAGGCTCGTGTACTCGCCTGGATTAACCGCATTCCCGAGGCACAGAACATTCTGGAAGAACAACTGCGCAGCAACGAGCTTTCTGCCAGAGAGAGAGCCATGGCTCTGAGTGTAAAGGCTCACGTTCTGACGCTGCAGGGAACAGAGACTTCCTACGAAGAAGCGCTTGCAGCCAATGCGCTTGTGTTCGACATAAAAGAGCTGCCCAAGGCCTGGCGCGTACGCGCAAAAATTCAGCGAGCCTCGCTGCATGCACGGAGCGGCAAGCACGAAGAAGCATTGCAGGATTACCTGGAGCTCATCGAAAATACCAGCCGGAAGGAAGACGAGATAAACAAGGCCGAATGGTTTGTTCTGTACTTCGCCGGAGCCGGTGCGGTTTCCCGCTATGCAGAAACAAAGCGCTACAAGGAAGCCGCAGACCTGGCAGACCGCATCGCAGGATGGCCGCTCCAGAGCGAACCCGGCACACGATACATCGGCAAGGGCAGCAGAGCAGAACAGTTCGCCAACTGGGCAGACAGCATTCGCAAGATTCACTTCCTGCCAGGAGTGCAGACTCTGGAGCACCCCTGAGGCGGCAGGCCGCCTCAGCGCAGCTCGCACCAGAGTGCACGGTGGTCACTGGCGTCCCCGGCAGCAGGTACATCTACAATTCCGCAGCCGCTCCGGCTGCCTCGCCGCTTGCGCGTGACGGAGTTCACAAAAATCTGGTCGAACACATAGTACGCCCTGGCATTTTTGTAGAAAAGGGTCCACTCTTCCCCGCGGGAATCTCTGGGTAACAGGCGCGTCAGCGCACTGTGCTCAGCAATTCCATGCCGCAACAGGCGCAAAGAGGCATCATCCGGCCCATCATTCCAATCCCCGAACACCAGGAAGGGCATTTCCGGCATACTCTGCATGCGCTCATGGAGGTAAAATGCCAGGCTGGCCGCCTCACTGGCACGCAGAGCTGCCGCCGCTGCGGCATCATCTCCCATGCGGGATTTGAGGTGCGCCCCGACAATGCGGAACATGCGGCCATCCTCCAGCTGCACCGTTGCATCCAGTACCCCGCGAAGCATTTTTCGCTGGCGCCGACCATAGAGCGGAAAATCCGCTCTGGAATCGTTACGGACTATCGGGAAGCGGGAGAGAAGCGCCAGGGCGCGGTCTTCGCCCTCGCGCGCCACCAACACAGCATGCGCATACTCCAACCCACGCTTCGCCAGCAAGCCGCGTAAATCTTCCAGAGCCTTCTCGCCCCCAATCTCTATCAGCCCCACAATATCCGGCTGCCCTGCGGCAATCACCTCGGCCACAGCTTCCCGGGATTTACGGGATTTGGCACGATTCATGTAGCGGGAACGGCTTTTCTCCCCCACCACAAAGTAGTTCTGCACATTATACATCAGAAAGCGAACAGGGGAACCGGCCACCGGCAATTTCTGCCGAGCCGGAGCCGGTGTTTCCTGAGCAGAGGGCTGTAGTGCCGGAGATGGCACCGACTGCATGGAGACAGGCTCCGGCATGCTGCCATAGCGCAGCAGCAGCAGCCCGCCCAGCAGCAACACCAGCAGAATCAGCAGTACATCTGCCCTCTTACAGGCAGATACCATTTTTGCCACCAATCTGCTGCCCGGGCTCATCCGCCAGACTTTCGTGTCCTGTCTTAATCCCGCCTTAACCACTCTGCCACCAACGGGGCAGCATAGGTCAGAATCATATCTGCACCCGCCCGGCGAATGGAAAGCAACGCTTCCAGCATGCACTGTTTTTCATCCAGCCAGCCGGAGGCAGCTGCCGCCTTCACCATCAGATACTCGCCACTCACATGGTATGCAGCTATGGGAAGATGGGTGCGGGAACGGAGCTCGCGGATGACATCCAGATACAATGTGGCAGGTTTCACCATGAGCATGTCAGCGCCTTCCGCCACATCCAGCTCGGCCTCCCGCACAGCCTCGCGCACATTGGCCGGATCCATCTGGTAAGTCTTCTTGTCGCCGAACTTGGGCGCACTGCCCAACGCCCCGCGGAATGGCCCATAATACGCAGACGCATACTTGGCCGTATAGCTCAGCAGGGACACCCCCGTAAACCCTGCGGAATCCAACGCCGCCCGCAGCGCCGCGATACGCCCGTCCATCATATCGCTGGGGGAGATAATATCTGCCCCGGCCCGGGCATGGCAAAGAGCCTGCCGACAAAGAGCGTCCACCGTCTCGTCATTCAGAATTTCGTACGAGCCGTCCTCATACTCTCGCACGATACCATCCTGACCGTATGTATTAAAAGGATCCAGAGCCACATCCGTCATCACCAGCAATTCCGGCACAGCCGCCTTAATGGCAGCTATAGCCCGTGGCACCACACCATCCGGATTCCAGGCCTCTGTTCCGGCCGCATCCTTTTTTTCCTCCGGCACCACGGCAAACAAATCCACACAGGGAATACCAAGCTCATACAATCGACAGCACTCTGCGGCAATATCCGCCACACACCAGCGGGTACACCCCGGGAGCGAGGCAATGGGGCTATTCTCCTCTCCCTCCTGCACAAACATGGGGTATATGAGATTTGCAGCGGAAAGCGTAGTCTCCCGCATCAGCCCGCGCATGGCGGCTGATTTACGGTTGCGGCGGGGGCGAATGGGTAAATCCATCATAACGCCACCAGCATACCACCAACAGCAGTAATTGTAAAGCACCAGATATTGACTTTGCGCGAATATATGACTTGCCTTTCCGGCGAGGGAGAGATACAATAGACCTTCCATGAACGCGAGCCAGATTCACCAGGTACTAAATAATTTCTCCGTAACACCCTCCAAATCTCTCGGGCAGAACTTTCTCATCGATGAAAATATCGCCCGCTGGATTGTAAGCCAGCTCGAAATTACCCCGGAGGATTGCGTGGTGGAAGTAGGCCCCGGTACCGGAGCTCTCACAGAGCACATGGCTCCGCTGTGCCGCAAGCTCATCCTGGTGGAATTCGATTCCCGCCTGGCAGAGTACCAGCGCACACGCTGGGCAGACTCCCCGCATGTAAAAGTACACCATGCAGACGGTGCATCCTGGGATCCCCGCAGGCTCTTTGCAGAACAACCTGTTAAGTTCATGGGAAACCTGCCGTACTCTGCAGGGGGCGCTATTCTGGCCAATTTCCTCACCTCCCCCTGCGCCTGCAGTCGCGCCGTAGTCATGTTGCAGAAGGAGTTTATCGACCGCATTCTGGCAGGCCCGGGGGACGATGCCTACGGGCTGCTCTCGCTGCGCATCCAGATGGACTGGGTACCCCGGGCGCTCAAGACAGTACCGCCGGAAGCCTTCTCGCCCCGCCCCAAGATAGATTCCACAGTCATGCTGCTCACTCCGCGAAATCCGCAGGAGCTCCCGCCATACGACCACCGCCTCATGGACGAATTGATGCGCCGCTGTTTTGCCCAGCGCCGCAAGCAGATGCACAAGCAACTGCCCGCCACTCCTCCCTGGGCAGAGGTAGCCGAAGCTGTGGGTATCCCCCTCACAGCACGCCCGGAAGAACTCGGGCTCCGGCAGTGGGTGGAACTGGCACGGGCGTATGATACTCACCCGCTGGCAGATGTCGCCCAGTTGAAGGAGGAAATCTTTGATGTGGCCGACGAGGCCGATAACACCATCGGCCAGGCATCCCGGGCAGAGGTGCACGAGAAAAACCTCATCCACCGAGCCGTTCACATACTAGTGTTCAACAAAAAACGCGATTGTCTTCTGCAAAAGCGCTCCCACCTCAAGGATCGCCACCCCGGCGTGTGGGATTCCTCCGCTGCCGGCCACCTCGATGCAGGGGAAGATTATGAAACAGCTGCTCGCCGTGAACTGCAGGAGGAACTCGGCATTACCAACACCCCGCTCATTCCCATAGGCAAACTCCCCCCCTCATCTGCAACAGGTTACGAACATGTTATGGTCTATGCCGCCGTGCAGGATGGCCGAGTATCCTTCCCCGCCGCGGAAATCGAGGGGGTTCTCCCCTTCCCCGCCGCACTTATTGATACCTGGCTGCAACGGCGACCTCAGGACTTTGCTGATGCCTTCCCTCTCTGCTGGCAACTCGTACGCAGCCTGATAATAAGACAGAGTTAATATTTGTTATTTTTTTACTTGCAATGCAGCAAAAAACATGTTATAACCCGCTCAGATTAACAAGTTTTTTAACAAATCATGAGAGCAAAAAACATCTCTCGCTACACATACAAAAAAACAGCTTTTCAGGGATGGCGCCTTGCGCTGCGCAGACAGGGCAAGCAGTTCGTCAAGTACTTTGCCGACCGACAGTATGAAGACTGCACTGCCGCTTTCAAAGCAGCGGTAGCTCTTCGCAATGCAATTCTTAAAGAATTAAAAAAAGGTACAGATCCCGCTATAGTCTTCGAGTCCGCCCAGGAGTTGCTCGCCAACCATAAGCAGCAGAGCTGACGCCAGACATATCTTATTGAGGTGACTTCTTCGCTTCCGGCGAGGAAGTTTTCTCTTTTGCTGGAGGCGACACCAAATCAGCCACCTTGCGAATAGCCGGCAGGTAAGGAGAGCCGGCGGCTTCCTGCAGCAGAGCTCGCATGCCGACTTCCGCCCGAGCACGCTCACCTGCTGCAACGTATGCCAAGAGCATGCACAGGCGATTTCGAAACTTATCCCGACCGGAGCCATACTTGTTGCTGGCCACGTTAAAATACTCCGTTGCAAGGCTATAGCGTTTTTCATTCATGCAATGGTGGGCATACATTTCTGCCCAGAGAGCACCATGAGCGTAGGGCAACTTCTGCTCAACTACGGACTGAAGGGCTCCGCGGTTGGCAGCCAGCTGTCGCCAGCGGGCATAGGGGGAGTTACCCGCGGCTGCGCGGCTGCCGCCAAAGGGGCGGTAGAGAGGGTCGCCCAGCACAATTCCCTGCCACGATACCACAGGCGTTGCCAGCAGAGCGGCCTCCCCAATCTGGCGCCCCTTTAACAACTGTGTATAAAAAATGTCATAGTTCAGACACGCCCCCAGGTATGGCTCAGCCACATTACCGGCCGTCACGCAGGCACCACGCTTCAGCAAAGCAGATACCCAACTCTGCCCATCATACAGGCTCGTGGCGCTGAATGAATGCAGATGAAAAGCCACAGCACCGTCTGCCAGACGAAAATCTGCCGGTGCCATGCGCCCAAACGGGCCATTGGCAGGATTGGCGTACCAGCCGAAATATACAGCAACATCCGACATCAGCGGAAAGGCATCCGGCAGCGTATTCCGTGTATTTTCACAGAAAAGCGGGAAATGCTCTGCCCGGGCACGTTCCGCCACACGCGCCAGCATCTCATCCCCCTCTTTGTACGGGCCGCCATTATCCACGACGGTCCACCCCACCAGCCCCCGTTTTTCCACCTGTGCCGGTAAATTTATCATACGGTAAACGGAATCCTCATCCGGGCCGTCAATACGGCAGACCATCAAGACGGGCTGCTGCGAGAATTTTTCCGGAAACTCCTTATTATAAAGCGGGTTTCTCCCCATCCCTCGGACGGGGAAACGGGAGCCCAGCAAAGCCAGCTCAGAATCCACAGCGGCCTCGGTGCGATGCTGCCCGGTACCCACAGGGCGCCCATCGCGCTGCGCTTCCTTCACCCGCAGCGGCAAATCCGGCATCAGCACCATTGCCCGTATAGGCAATCTCCCATTGCGGGGGCCACTCGGCCAGCACAGCCCCCTCTGCCTCCCCTGCAACAGCAGGGGGTGTTCGATGGACGCATGGTACTCCTCGCGGGTCACATCCCCGCGTTTGAGGCCGAACAAGGGCATCAGGTGCTCCGGGGGAATTCCCCGCACCTCACTGTAGCGCATAGCCGCCGCCTTGCTGAGCTCAGACTCCGCATTATAAACAACCACCACTTCCATGGGCGTTATCCCCCATACACACCCACACAACACCAGCAGCAGACAAATCAGATTCCTCATACAAAACGCAACGGCACCCGTTTACAAGACGAAGGACGAAATCCGAAGGCGAGTGTTAAACTCCGGCCTTCGCATTTCGTCCTTCACGCTTCCGGAGACGAATTACTTCTCCTCGATATGCACGTCGTACACGCGGCCCATGATGTTGAGCTTCATGTCACGGCCGGAGATAGCGGCAGAAACCCCCACAGTGGAAAGAGCGGTGGGAGCACCGTAGTTCTCCTGCTTCTTCACGGTCACAGGCTCAGGGCGCTTGCCGGCGTAGTAATCCTCCAGCTGCTGCGGGAACATAGCGTAAATCACGCAGTTCTCATCCGTGGCGGGGATATTCTTGGCAGTAAGCTTGTCGCGGAGGTCCTGCATGCCGGGCTTAATGAGGTCTGCGGGGCGGCAGGTGATGGGCTGCTTGCCGGAGCGCTTGGCGCACTCTGCCTGCAACTCGGGATCCACCGGAGCAGGAGTGTGGCCATAGTAACCCAGTGCCACGTCCATCGTCTGCGGGGTAATCTGCTTCCAGCGACCAAACTTCACGTTGAAGGCAGCCTGGGAGCCCACAATCTGCGAAGTGGGAGTTACCAGCGGAATCCAACCCAGTGCCTTACGCACAACGGGAATCTCGGCCATCACTTCATCGAACTTATCCATGATGTTGAGCTCCTTGAGCTGATTGCGGAAGTTGGAAAGCATACCACCGGGCACCTGGTAGAGCAGAGTGGCGCTGTCCACAATCTCATTCTTGTGGCTGGTGAAGCGACTCAGACTCTCGTAGACGGGCTGCAGCATACCGGAAATCTTCGTGAGCTTCTCGGTGAAGTCATCGGCCACCACGGGGCAGCGGTCATAGCCCTTCAGCAGAGCCAGCATGCGCATGCAGTCCGGCTGTGCCGTGCCGTTGGCAAAGGGGGCAATGGAGCAGTCTACAGCGTCTGCCCCGGCATTGATGCCGGCCACATAGGAACCGGCACCCAGACCGGCCGTATCATGCGTGTGAATCCACACCGGCAGGTTGGTGCTCTTCTTGATGGCTTCTACAAGTGCCGCGGTCTCGCTCGGGGGAATCAGACCGGCCATATCCTTAATCACGATACCATCGGCACCCATTTCGGCAATCTTCTTGCCCAGGTTGGCGAAGTACTCCAGGTTGTGCACCGGAGATGTAGTGTAGCAAATGGTACCATGAGCGGTAGCACCGGCCTCCTTGGCAGCACGGATGGAGGTACGCATATTCTCAGGGTCGTTCAGACAGTCGAAAATGCGGAAGATGTTCATGCCGTGCTTGGCACTCGTCTTCACAAAAGCTTCCACCACATCATCAGCGTAGTTGGTGTAGCCCACCATGTTCTGGCCGCGCAGAAGCATCATGTGCGGGGTCTTGGGGGCCAGCTTCTTGAGCGTGTCCAGTCGGTCAAAGGGCAGCTCACCCAGGAAACGAAGACCGGAGTCAATCGTTGCACCACCCCAGGTCTCCAGCGCGGAGAAGCCCATGGTGTCAAGAATGGGAGCAATCTCGAGCATCTGCTCGGTTGCCATACGGGTGGCGGCCAGCGACTGATGACCATCGCGGAGTACTGTGCAGTTGAATGTTGCAGGTTTCATGATTGTATAAAAGTCTTCAGGGTACAGTGCACCCCTCTTTGTTGGTGATAGCCTACCACACAAACACCACGCGCGTCAAGTAAAATCGCAGGAGAAATTACGGATAGGACGGTAAAAAAATTGGGGCTCTGCCACTGAGCAGAGCCCCGGTTAAATGTGTGTTTCTGGGATTCGACTTCCTTATGCCTTGAGAGCAGCACCCTCCTTGGCGTCGATTGCCTTCTTGGCCAGTTCGAAAACAGCCTTGAATGCCTCGGGGTTGGCAACAGCCAGCTCGGCGAGGGACTTGCGGTCCAAATCAACGTTGGCAGCCTTCAGACCCTCCATGAAGCGAGAGTATGTAAGACCGAGGGGACGCACAGCGGCGGAGATACGAGCGGTCCACAAGCGGCGGAACTGACCCTTCCTCTTCTTGCGGTCGCGGTACTCATACTGCCATGCTTTGTAAACAGCATCCTTAGCGTAACGGAAGAGCTTGCTGCGGAAACCGCGGAAGCCCTTGGCGCGAAGCAGGATGCGCTTGCGGCGGGCGCGAGAAGCCGGCCCATTTGTAGCACGTGCCATATTTTTGTATCGTATGTATTGTGAGCGGACTGTTCTTCCTCACCTCCCTGCAGTCTCGTCCGTTCTATCCGCGGCGACTGATTCGCCGGGCAGGCTGCATGAAGGCCGCCCGATTTGCGGGCGGGGCTGGCTTGTGGCCATGTTCCTCGGCTTAAGCGAAGGGCATGTTCTGCTTAACGGCCCAAACCTGAGTAGCGTCCACCAGAGCGGGTTTACCCAGAGCGCGCTTGCGCTTGCTGGACTTCTTCTGGAGGATGTGACGCTTACCCTGCTTGCGACGCAGAACCTTGCCCGTGCCGGTCACCTTGAAACGCTTGGCGACAGCCTTACGTGTCTTGTTGATACCACCTTTGCGGGTCATGGTGGGGAGATAATACTCTTTTTTTTCTGTTTGGCAAGAAAAATATCTTCCAAAATGCGTTTTTTTGCTCTTTTCATACGAAATCTCAGTCTTCGCCCCCATATATGCCCCCGAAGCCCGGCACAACAAAGGAAAATCAGCGGCCTGCCGGAGGAATCCGGCTCTGCGCGTTCGGGCCGGTGCGCATACGTGGCCCACGGTGCAGCCGCGTCAGCGGCGGAACCGTGGGAAAGAGAGAAAATAAATTAGAACCCCGACGCAAGGAGGGGTGGCATGATGCCCACGCATTAATTTATTACATTGCTTTATGCCACCCCACCATCCGGTGGGGTTCGGCTTGTTTTTCCGTATCATCCACGGGTTTCGTTCGCGTTGCTCACTTCACCCGAGGCTACTATATGCCGCCCGCACTTGTGCGGGCTCTAAGTCAGGCGAGCCTGCGGCTCGCGGAATTTTCACTTCGTCCCTCGGAATTCGTAACTCGTACCTCTACAAATCCTCATTTACCGGGCCAATCTTTGGGACACGTATGGCCGGTGCGATGCTCCGCTTGAATTGCCTTGACGAAATGGGCACGACATGATAGAGTGTAGCCATGAGTACGAAGTTCAGTTGGGAATTACGCCCGACGGACGGAGGTGTAGACTATGGCGAAGAGCTAAACGAGCAGCTTCCGCTGCTGGTGAGGCGTATCCTGTCGCAAAGAGGCATCTGCGGCCGTGAGATGGCGGAACGATTCCTGAGACCCCGATTAGCCGACCTGGGGGACCCTTTTGATATGCGGGAGATGGATGCCGCCGTTTGTCGCATCTTCCGCGCAGTAGATCACGGCGAGCGGGTCTGCATATATGGGGATTATGATGTGGACGGGGTAAGCTCCGTCACGCTGCTGCACACCATGCTGGAAGCCTATGGTCTGCAGCCCACCTGTTTTATACCCGTACGCACGAAGGAAGGGTACGGCCTGAGCAAGGAAGGCATCAGCCATGCCATCGAGAAATGCGGCGGGCTGCCGCAGTTGCTCATCACGGTAGACTGCGGCACCTCCTCAGTGGCGGAGGTTGCCTACCTGAACGGGCTGGGGGTGGATGTCATCGTACTGGACCACCACGAGGCCAGCACGCAGGGACGCCCGCCGGCAGTGGCCGTTGTGAACGCCAAGCTGGAGGACGACAGTCCGCTCACCTATCTGTGCAGCGCCGGGGTTGTATTTAAGCTGGCGCATGCCATGCTGAAACGGCGGAGGCTGTCGGATTTCGACCTGCGGGAATATCTGGATGTTGTCGCAATTGCCACAGTGGCGGACATTGTGCCGCTGGTGGCAGAGAACCGCCTGCTCACCCGCCACGGCCTGCGCCTGATGGCTCGCGGCGGCAACATAGGCATTCGTGCTATCAACGAGGTGACGGGGTTACGCTCTGCGCCTAACGCCAGCCATGTATCGTTCCGCATCGGGCCGCGGCTGAACGCAGCCGGGCGCATGGATTCCCCCCGGGACGCGCTGGAGCTGCTGATGACGCACGACAGCGAGAGGGCTATCCAACTGGCTCACTGCCTGGAAGCCCACAACCGAGCCCGCCAGCAGGAAGAGGAAAAAATACGTGCCGAGGCAACAGCCATGCTGGAAGCCGGCAACTTCTGCCCGGCTACGGACAGAGTCATCGTGCTCGGCTCCCGCTCCTGGCACCCGGGCGTGGTAGGCATCGTGGCCTCCCTGCTCATGCGGCGCTACCACAAACCCACGTTCATCATTTCCCTGGACGAAAACGGACTGGGCAAGGGCTCCGGGCGTTCCGTACCGGGCATCTCTCTGGTACAGGCCATTCACGCGTGTGCGGACACCTTGGTATCCGGCGGCGGGCACGATATGGCAGCCGGGCTCGTCATCCGCGAGGAAAAGATAGACGACTTCCGGGCAGCATTTGATGCCTTTGTGCAGAGGCACTGCTCGGAGGAACAGCTCAAACCACGCCTCAACATCGATGTGGAAGTGAACTTCCGGGATCTGACGCTGGAGCTGCTGGAGCAATACGAGCTGCTGGAACCCTTCGGCAATTCTAACCCGCAACCCATCTTCATGAGCCGCAACGTGATGCTCTCCGACGCACCGCGCCACCTGCAGGGCAATCACCTGCGGCTGAGCCTGCGACAGGGCACCTGCGAATGCGATGCCATGTACTTCAACGGTGGCCACGTCCACCTGCCCGACCCACCCTGGGACATAGCCTTCACCATAGACCGCAACGTGTGGCGCGGCCGCACAACCGTTTCTATGTCCATACAGGACATTCGCCCCGCGGCCACCCCCCATTAAGCTCCGTATGCACCACCGCCGCAGCAGCAACCTGCACCGCCCCACGCCCCCGCCCGAGCATGGGGACTGGCGGGTGCAGCTCTCCCGCCCCGAGGAAGCGGAGCACTACCAGGCCCCGCCACTCAGCATGTGGAAAATGGCCAGACTGCGAGTGGAACAACTCGAAAACGGCATGTCCTATGGTGCCTTGTGGCGCCACAGCGTCAGCGTCACCTATACGGAAGACACCCCCGATTTCGGGGAGGAAGAGGAGGCCTACATCGAGCCCATTCACGGCGTAAAACGCCTCATACGCCTGCTGGTAGCCATACTGGTGCTGCTTCCCCTCTCCATTGCTCTGGTATTTGCCCTTGCGCTGCAGCTATACCATGCGCTACCCGCCACGGCAGGCAATAGCGGGTTCTGGCTCAGCGAGCCCATCTATTTCTCACTGTTGGGGGCAGTAACGTTCCTGCTGATTATCTTTGCCAGCTACTTCACCCCCATCATGGTATACCTGTATGTATTGGGGCACGAGCTGACGCATGCGCTGGCTGCCCTCTGTTGCTTCGGCAAAGTCAGCACCGTCAATATCGACATCGATGGCGGCTACATCGAGACGGACAAGGACAACCTCTTCATTGCACTGGCGCCGTACTTTGTACCGCTGTGGCTGATGGTCTGGGTGCTGCTGGTGGCCGGCTTCTACCTTTTCCTGCCCCGCGAGAGTGTGGACCCCTGGTTCTTTGGCGGCTGTGGTTTTCTGTGGACCTTCCACCTGTACTGGACGATATGGGTTATCCCCCGGGAGCAACCGGACCTGCTGGAAAACGGGGTCATGTTCTCCCTCCTCTTTGTCGTGATTATGAATATCCTCATACTCATCGGCATACTGCGCTTCTTCAACCTCATTTCCCTGCGCGGCTACTGGGCGGATTTTCTGGACTGCGGCAGCCGCATGCTGGACGCTGCGGCGTGGTTGTTGAACTACTGCTGCAACTGATTGGGCAGACTCTCGAAAAATTGACAGTTTTTACCATTGCGGAGCGTGTGCCGAAATGGTATACTTGCGGCGGTACCAAATGTCACTTTTCCGCCCCATGCGCCTCCTTCTGTTAACCATGCTTACCGCATTGGTCGTGGGAGCTGTGCACCTGTGGAATCATGTGGCTGATATGGCAGAGCCGGTGCTCACCCCCATCAACAAATCCTACGCCGGCTATTCGCTCATTCCGCAAAAAGTGCTCGGGCTTAATCTGGAGCAATTTACCTTCACCGGCTGGGATGGCGGCGAAGTCCGGGCTGTCATCGCCCGCAAGGATGGCGAAGAATCCTCCCGCCAGCTTACCATCACCGGCGCCCTCAATCAGAACAAGGCAGACCGCCTGCGAGAAATCGATTACGCCCTCATCTGTGTGGACTGGGACCACGGCATCCGCTCAGCCATCCCCTTGGCAGAATCCCTCACGGCAGCCGGCCTCACCTGCGTGCTCTGGGAGCCCCGCGGTGCCGACAACCGACGCCCGCACTGCACACACGGCCTGAGGGAAAGTGCAGATGTTCCCCTGCTCATCAATGAGCTGACTCGCCGCAGCGGCAAGGCCAATCCGGTCATCATCGGCGTGGGTCAGGGCTATGGTGCCGGGCTCATGCTGCAGGCTGCGGCCACCGAGCCACGCATTCTGGGGCTCGTGTCCATCGATGCCTACGCCTCTCTGCGGGAGTCCATTATCCGCACCATGCCGGATACCCCACTCACCCTGGCTACCCTTTCCCTGATGGATCTGCGCATCAACAGCAGTGTCGGCTTTGAATGCTTCGACGTGGCGCCGGTGGAAAGCGCCGCCCGGCTGGATCGGCATGTTCCGGTTCTGGTCATCAATCTGGTCAGGGATAATCCCATCAGCACCCTGGAGGACGCCGTTACCATCTACCGCCAGCTGCCCAGCGACCACCGGGAACTCTGGACACTCCGCGCCCCCTCAGATTCCCCCGGAGCCACAACACGCACCATTCAGCCGGAGGGCACAGGCTCCCGCAAGTCTCCCATCAACGCCATCCTGCACAAAGATGAGGACAGCGCCGTCATCGGCATCGTACACTGGCTCAACGACACTTTCATGTCCGCCATGGACACCCCGCATGTGCATACTCCCGCACGCCCACTTTTAACCTCCGATTGCCAGCTCTGAGAGCAGTAAACACACATGTACAACGCTTCTTCCTTAGACCCGACAACACCTCGCCGCAAAACCAAACGAGGCAATGGCAACCGCAAACGCAACGGCTATGAGCTTACCAGCCAGCGCGATATGGCTCCCATTGCCCTGGGGGCCGGGCTTGCCTCCATCATGGTATATTGCCTGCTGTATTACTATGCGCCGGCCATCTTCGCCTTCCCGATGAAGGTGATAAACGACATCCCCGATGAAGTGCCCACAGAATATGTGCGCGTGGTGGTCAAAGAGGTAAAGGAAAAAGAAATGGCCGAGGCGGAAACGCCGACAGAGCCTACCGAAGAACCCAAGGAAATAGAGCAGATTGAACAGGAACCCACCGAAATCGACATCCTCGATTTCGATGTGGAAGAACTCATCATGGCTCCCGGTGAAACGGACCTGAGCGTGCCGGAACCCCTCCCCACGCAGGACCAACCTTCTGCCGTAACGGAAATGAAGCCGGTGGAGCTGGATGCCGGAGCTCTGAATGTGCCCAGCATGCCGGCAGAAGCCATGAGCATGCCGGACCCCACCCCCATCAATCACAATGCCGTGGTGGCCAACGCCACAGCTCAGCTGGATGCCGTGGACGAAGCCGGCAAGCTGGTGGAATCCGACCTGATGAAGGATGCCAAAGCCGGCCAGGAAGGCAATCTGCCCGGCGACAGCCGCTCGCTTACCGACCTTATCGGCGAGAAGAACCTGGGAGCCGGCTCCGGCGTGGCTCGTCTGGGTACGGACGTACTCTTCGGCTTCAATGAATGCAAGCTCAAGAATTCCGCACGCATCACCATGCTGCAGCTGGCTGCCCTCATTCAGAAAAACCCCGAAACGCACTTCATCATCGAAGGCCACACCGACAGCATCGGCGGCGATGCCTACAATGCCCTGCTCTCCCTGCAGCGCGCTGCCGCCGTGCGCGAGTGGCTCAACAGCAACAGGGTCCCCACAGCCAACGTCTTCATCCGAGCCTGCGCAGACAATACCCCCCTGGCCTCCACCAAGGGCGACCGCAATGCACAGGCCATGAACCGCCGCGTGGAAATCCACATGCGTAAGCCCACAGAGGCTATGCCCCCCGGCTGCGAAAACAACAGCTACAAGGTAGACCTGGAGCGCAAGCTCAGTGTTCAGCTCGCTGCAGGCGTCGTCATCCCCAAAACATACCCCTCTGCCTCCGTCAACAACGGAGCCGCCGCCCGCCAGCCGGAAAAACCGGCTACGAACAAAAACCGCAACAATCACAACCGCCGCAGGAGACGATGACACCCCGCGGCATTGCAGAACACAGCATACCACCGGGATTTGCCGCGCCCGCTCCGGCGCCTTGCCGCTGGCTTATCTCCCTGGACTACGACGGCACCCTGCGGGCAGAAAACGGCGCCCCCATCCCGCCGGCTTTTTTCGAACAGATGGAAGCCTGGCGCCCCTTCGGGGTGCGCTGGGGTATCAACACCGGCCGGGCTCTGGATTACCTTTTGCAGGATATTCTGCCATGCAGCCCCGTGCTACCGGATTTCATCTGCACCTGCGAGCGCTACGTCTACATGGCAGATGAAAGTGGGGTGCTGCAGCCGGCGGAGCGGCACAATCGGGAATGCCGGCAGATTAACCTGAAGCTCCGGGAGAACCTCGTGCCCCGCCTGCACGCCGCCCTGCAGCAAATCCGCCACAGCCACCCCGCCCTCCGCTGGGAGCTGGCAGCTGCCGACCCGCTCTCCATCGAAGCGGCGGACTCCGACACCATGGACACTCTCATGCCGCTGCTGTGGCCGCTTGCCTGCCCCGGCTCCACCATCCAGCGTGCCGGGCGCTACCTGCGTTTTTCCGATGCACGTTTCACCAAGGGAACCGCGCTGGACTATGTTATCCGCCGCTGGCAAGTGCCACAGGAACACCTCTTCATCATGGGCGACGGCCACAATGACCTGGACGCCTTCCGCATGTTTCCCCATGCCTTCTGCGCCGTGCCTGCCAACGCCCACCCGGAAATCCTGGACTGGATGCAGCGCAACAAGGCCGGCCATATTTCCCCCGGCACGGGGGTACTGCAGGCCCTCCGTTTCTGGTTCCGCAGCCGCGTATGTGTGCAATAACGCAAAAGCCATCCCTGCCCCACCCCCAAACACAGAAAACACAAAAAGTGTGTCACAACACGCTTTCGGCTTGACTTTTCTTTCAAAAAATAGTTTCATATCTCCCCGTAAGTGTCTGACACGCTCCCGAGCATGCCGCGACATGAGCAACAGGACACACCGCACCCGCCGGCACTCCGCCGACAAACCGGTAGAAACCTCTCCTGAAAGAGAAACAACAAACGAAATCATAAACCATTATGGGATCGCTTAAGAAGAGACGTAAGGCTAAAATCAACAAGCACAAGCGCAGCAAGCGCATGCGCCAGAACCGCCACAAGAAGCGTTTGCGTTACAAGTCCTGAGCTGCGCGCTTAGGCCACGTCCGCAAGCGACGCTGTTCTTTTTTCACGGCACTCTTCCCACCGGGAACAGTGCCGTTTTTCATGCCGTCCCCCCCCGCTGAATTGGAATTTGTGGCGGTATAGCGAGCTACAGGTTCGCCAAACTCAGAACCCGCACTTGTGCGGGTTCAAAGTCAGGCGAGCCTGCGGGGCGCGGAAGTTTTACTTTGTCCTCGGTCATTCGTCTAATTCCCATTCTCCGGGCAGTCGCGAGCCGCCTCAGAACGCCCCGTCTCAATCTGCGTTCCCCGGGATAACTGCAGACAGCCTGCTCCCCCTTTCCGAAGAAGTGCGGACAATTGCAACACCTGCGTTTTCAGATAAAAATTAACCAGTCGGGGCCCATTCACCCGGGATTCCCGCCGCATGCGGTACACCTTTAAAAGCCCAAGCCTGGCATAACGCGCCAGAGTGGTGCGGGATACTCCCAACATCCCCATCACCTCCTCCACAGGAATAAAACGCTCCGCAATCTCGCCCCCGCAGAATACCCGGGCAGCAGCCAGCTTCCGCACCTGGTATTTATCCCAATAAGTGCGCGTTCCTCCCCCGCTTTGCCGCACCCTGCAGGAACACACATTCTGCCTGTTCATATACTCCCGTGCCGCAGACACCTTGCACCCCAACAAGCCGGCCGCATGATGGGAAGAAATCCCCCATTCCGGCGGCACAGAAAAAATCTCCCGGCAATGCACCATCCTCGGGGCACTCTCAGATAATACCGCCCTGGGATAAATCACTCCCGGTATATCAAACAGCCGTGCCCCGCCCCGCTCCCCGCGCCTGTACATGCCCGGCGTATGCCGCACTCGCCCCGGGCTTCCCGCCACCGAGCCATAACTGCTACCTTGTTTCACCATATTTCATTCATAGCCTAGCCCAGCTCTTCGGAAATGTACTCCCCTTTTTCAAAATCCCCATCCACACCTGAACATAAACACCTTACAATTCAACTCACATATATGCTCACAAGGCAGAAATAAAAAAACACGCACCGGTATGTGGAAGTACGACAGCGAGGGACGAAGTGAAAATTCCGCGAGCCCGCGGCTCGCCTGAAGGCTCGCGGGCGCCAGCCCGCTGAACTATTACTTCGTCCCTCGGAATTCGTCCTTCCGAATTCGCCCGCCGAACGTTCTACGAATTGGGCGCCTCTGAAAACTCTGTTTTTTCGATAAACGGAAATTGGGCGGGCGAGCATAGCGAGCGGAATTTGCGAGCCTCGCCGCATGGCGAGGCGGCATAAAATAGCCCATGGTGCAGCCGCGCTAGCGGACGACCTGTGTGGGCGAAGAAAGCGAAGACTCGAAGCCCCAAACCGTGGGAATAGCGCAAAAAAACAAACTGAACCCCACCGGATGGTGGGGTGGCATAATGCCGTGTCGTCTTCTCTCGGCCAAGCTTTAACGGAGACGGGCGCACGGAAATGCCCCAGCGTAAATACGCGCTTTAGGAGTGCTTTCTGTACCTCGCGCCATAGCTGTCCAAAATAGGTAAGCTCCCAAAAGTAGAGCATACCTATATCAAAGGATAGCGAAAATCATCAGCCGTTTTTTGCAAATAGATCCCCCTGGTGCAAATCAGGGGGCTTTGCATGTATGCTCTTATAT